>CAYLMV010000016.1:0-10157 GCA_964384415.1 uncultured Chitinophagaceae bacterium
GGAGCGACGCCATGGGCAAGAAAATGAGCAAGGACACGAATGCCGTGAACTGGTTTGAAATCGCCGCGACCGACATCAGGCGCGCGGCAAAATTTTACGAAACTATTTTCGACATCACCATGGAACGGATGGACACCGGGGCGTTTAAGATGGCAATGTTTCCGTCCGGAGGAATTGGGGGCACAGTCGGCGGCGCTCTGGTCGAGAGCAGCATGCACAAGCCGGGCACCACGGGCGCTTTCGTCTATCTCAACGGAAATCCAAACCTCCAGGCCGTATTGGATCGGATTCCAAAAGCGGGAGGGAAAGTTACCGTGCCCAAGACGCAGATCTCAAAAGAATACGGATACATGGCGTTTTTCACCGACACGGAGGGAAATACCGTAGCGGTTCACTCAAACGAATAGGCCAGTATGAAACCAAAAGTGCTTTTGCGAATCGCGGCTGTCGTCATGTTCCTCCACGTCGTCGGACACACCATAGGCGCTGCGACATGGAAACAGACAAATGAACCTGCAAAACAGGAAGTGATAAAACGGATGGTGGAACAGAAGTTTCCGTTCATGGGGACCGTCCGGAGCATGGCGGAATATTACGACGGCTACGGCTACTCATCAACCATTGCTCTTTTGCTCGCCGTAACACTCCTATGGATCCTATCCGGGCTCGCCGAACGGAATGCCGTCGTCGCCGCAAAAATACTTCTTCCGGTATCGCTTTTTCTACTCTTGTTGGGAATTGACGAAATCATTTTCTTCTTTCCCCTCGCCGCGGGGATGAGTCTCTTAGGGGCATTGCTTGGCGGGCTCTCATTGCTTACATTGCGAAAGCAGGAAGCTCGCTGAGCGGGTGACTTCGGGGGAATGGTAACCGCAATCATCTATCCGATAAGGCGAAAGAGTTCCTGCCTCATATGATTCACTCCAACGCAAGGGAACTCCCCGAGCGTATCACATTTGCTTTTCATCCCGCCGGACACTTGCATGAAACATCTCATTTTTTTCCTTGCTTGCCTGCTTTTCCTGTCGTCTTCCGATTCACCGGCTCAAAATGCATGGCGGCCATTCAGCATTGAAAGCCCTTGGAATCAAAAAATTGCCTCCAACGCGCGCCTCGATTCCCAGTCGACTCAGCTGATCGACGATCTGGCGAAAGGCGATTTCAATATCAACATCGTCGATTGGTCGATTCCCGTCTACTATATAAATTCCGACACGGTTCCAAAAGTGAATGTCATCAATTCGCGTCCCGGCATTTATGGGAGAGGATACGGCGAGCCGAATCACATTCCGATCCTGCCGTACTTCATTGCCTCCCCGCCGGTCGGCGATTTCAGCGACAACCATATGTCGATTATCGACACAACAAAAATGATCGAATGGGGCATGTGGGCAACGCGCAAAGACAAGGATGGAAACTGGACAACCGGCCTCGGCGCGATGACGGACGTAAGAGGTACGGGCGTTGAGAAGCCATGGTTCGAGCAGGAACATGAGTTCGATGCGCATCGCGCGAGGGCTGGCGGGTTTCCGTTGATCGCCGGACTCATACGTCCCGAAGAAATCAGGGCGGGCAAGATCGAACACGCGCTTGTGTTTGCATACCAGCGCGGGCGCTCCGAATTTTTTGTTCCTCCGGCGAGCACCGCGCAGGCCACGTTTATGGAAATGAACAACCGCGTCGGAATCCCCATGGGGGGACGGATCCAGCTCGACCCGTCAATCAACGTTGACACTCTTAACCTCACTCCGGCATGCAGGATTATCGCAAGAGCGCTGCAGGAATACGGCGCATTCAACGGCGACTATGCCGGCGCGACAGTCATCTACGCCGACAACTCTCCCCGTGCGTTGCAGCTCTGGAAGGGAGTTCTGAAATCGGAAGACTTTCGGGAAGTTTTCACCCCGGTTTTTGTGAGGAGAAACTTCCGAGTCATTGAAATCGGCAACCTTCTTCCGGGACAGAATCTCGATAGCGGCAGAATCGGGTTCGTCGAATTTAGTTTTCCGGGGGCAAAGAGCACGTCGATAGACTGGCTCACGAGAACGATAACCTGTATTGCCAGCCGCGGCGCGGATCTTACACATGTGACGCCCGTGTTCAAGACCGCAGCGAAAAATTCCTCAATCTTTCGGGGAGAGAGAAAGCAGGCGAGCGGTCAATCAGTTGTTGACCTGTGGAAACCCGTGAAGTACCGCATCGACGTTCCGGGTACAGGCAGCGCCGTTTGGACCGTCATGGTCGTGGCCAGGTAACCAGGTTACACGCCTCCAGCAAATGGTCTTTCGTATTCACTACATATTGTGTGAGCACCCTTCAGTTGTCACCGCCTCTTGTCATTATTTGAAAAGTACATTACCTTAACCGGGATTCCTCGCAGCACGAAAACGTCACCGCGTACCAGCTTCTCTCTGTTTGAACTAAGCTTCATCTCCACACCACTGGCAGCTCGATGCACATGGCGCACAGATGTTCTATGATCATCCGCAAAATTGGCATCAACCCGTACGTCAATGTACCTTCAGGAATAAGCCGCGCGATCGAAAAACGCGGTTATGTCCCGGTCGCAGGAACCGTGAATGGAAAGTCAATGCGGGCGACGCTCGTTCCGATCGGAAATGGGAAGCATCGGCTGTATATCAATGGAGATATGAGAGAGCGAGCCGGCGTGGATGTGGGGGATAGAATCGAACTCACTCTTCGCGTCGACCACCGGCCGCGGATCGTTCCTATGCCGAAGCAGCTTGCGGTGAGGCTGAAGAAGAGCCGAACTGCTGGGGAAGCTTGGAAGAAGTTGACTCCATCCAGGCGAAAGGAAATATTGAGGTATCTCAACTTTGCCAAACATCCGGAAACCCTTCAAAGAAATATCGTGAAAGCGATAGCGATGCTGGCAAAGCGAGGAGGGAAGAAGAGCTCCCTGGCAGGAATTCGTGTCTGAAGAGAGGCCATTGTCGTTTTGAATCCTGTCGATGCTCGAACGAATTTCCTCGGCGCATTCTCGATTTTTTTCATTCTTGAACCTTTCCACTCCATGGTCTCTCCTATCTTTGACATTGTGTTGTTTCTCTCCTCCTACGTTTCCCTGTTCATCTTGAGGAAATCGGTGGAAAGACTTGAGACCCATCCTCCCATCCTGAGAGTTTTCGGTTTTGCCGCCGGCTGCGTATTGCTTCTGAGCATCAGTGACTGGGTTTTCAATTTTGCCTTTATCACGTACCAGGCGGTCACGGATAATGTCTATCTCTTCTATACACTTTTCGCGATGCTCCTTGTCATGGTTGTCGCTCTCCGGGCCGTCCTCCATCCGCTGGACAGCTTTGAAGTCGTCGAGGTGAAAGATTTTCTCCGCGAGTCGCTGCTGTTCCATAATTACCACCGCCGTAAAGATGCAGATTTTCAGGAAGAGTACAACCGGCACATCGTACGGAAAATTCACCGCGAGACTTCGGACATACCGATCCAGGAAATTCTTCCCGAAAAGAAGAAAAGAGAAGAGAACAGATTCGGGAATATAACGGCTGAAGTTATTGAGCAGGATAAGGCAAAAAGGCTTGCGGAACAAGTGCGCAAAGTGACGGAGGGACTGCGAAGAGGCGAAGTGCTGGATGCCACCGATCCTTTTCGCATCGAGTTGATGAGCAAGGCCGGCCACCCGTATCTGACTCTTCTCAACGAATTCACTATTGACCCGGCAAAAAAAATATTCACGATACGATTGCCCTTGCCGGACATACTTCAAGTTGATGCAAATGATGAGGAACAGCTAGACGACATTATCGGCAACGCCTGCGTAATGCTGCAATTGCTTGTTGCGCAATCGTGGCTGCAACCTTTCATTCCGTTCTTCAGTACAGTGATCCTGACAGTATTCCATACGGTGTGGGGCGACCTGGGCACCGTTTCTGTCCGCGAGTTATTGACGATATCCATCTTCGTTGCGGACCTCCGCCGCTACCAGGGATCCAGCATGAACGCCGGCTCGTTCCGGAAGATCGCATCAATATCGATTCATCGTTCTACGTAGTGCCATGAACAGGTAAATATCGGTGTGGATGATTTCCACACCAGGCAGCTAAGTCTGTCACGTCACCGCCGAAGAAGGAAACTTTCTGCAAGAAGAAGCGTTTAGATAAACCACGAGATAGTCATGCACATTTGAATATGAAAGGACGAGATCAATATCATGGAAACGGAACGCCTCAACCTGGTTGCCCCATGCGGAATCGATTGCGGGATATGTGAACTCTACACATGCCGGGACAATGCCCGGCTTTTCAGCGCGTTGACACTCCGGGGGATCCCGGCGGACAAAATTCCATGCGACGGATGCAGGGCCATCGAAGGCAACTGCCCGGTCATCAAAGAAAAGTGCGAAACGTACAATTGCGTTGTGGACAAGAAAGTGGAGTATTGCAATGAGTGTTCGGATTTTCCCTGCGTGAAACTGCATCCTTCCTCAAAAAGGGCGGACGTCCTGCCGCACAACATGAAAGTATTCAATCTCTGCACGATGAAGAGAGAGGGTGTGGAGGCATTTGTTGAACGCTCATCCGAGTTCAAAAAGAGATATTACGCCGGTATCATGGAAGTCGGCAAAGGCCCGCAGCTTGAACAATAGGGAATTCTCGCATGCCCGACAATAAACATCCCGATTATGGCCTCGACGCGCCGGCTGTTGTTCGCAATCTTCTGGTCGCGGCGGCGGCATTTTTTCTGCTCTGGGGAACCGCCGTTGCCGGATTCTGGTCCGGGATCTTCAGTTTCGAATTATTTCACGCAGTAAGGATTTATTTTCCCCTGGGAAGCATCGGATGGGTTCCCGGCCTCGGCTTTCTTTCGATGGGGTGCTGGATGCTCTGGTCGAGCAAGATCGGCAAAGTACATGGCCGCGAACGATTGCTGCGTCAGATTGTGTGGAGAGGAAATGAGCAGGTGCTGGATGTCGGGTGCGGCCGCGGGTTGATGCTTATCGGCGCGGCAAAATATCTCACAACCGGCAAGGCGGTCGGAATCGATACATGGCAGGCCGAAGACCTTTCCGGCAACAACGCCGAAGCGACTCTGGAAAATGCAAAGCGGGAAGGAGTTGCAGAACGTGTCGAGGTACTCACGGCCGACATGAGGGATCTTCCTTTCCCAAACGAGGCGTTCGACGTCGTTGTCTCCAAAGCGGCGATCCACAACATATATTCAGCGGACGACAGGGCTGTGGCAATCCGGGAGATCGCACGCGTTCTCAAACCGCACGGTGTTGCCCTCATCTCCGATATCCGTCATCTTTGTGAGTACGTGGTAGTTTTTGAAAAGCACGGCTGCACGCTTGTACGCCAATTGGATTCTCCCATCCAGTCGGTGCTTCTGATGCTAATAACGTTTGGCTCGCTTCATCCTGGTACGGTGCTGCTGAAGAAAGTGACGGCATCACATCCCCTCGACAAGTGAGGCGATTATTCTTTGCAACCGACATCGCCCGGAGGGATGCCGGATCACAGATAAGAACAGTCAAGGCGATGGCATTGCTTCTCACAGCACTTTTTGAGTACACCATTGCACCAATTTCCCGCTAGGCACCCAATGCCCGATTCCTCTTTCCGCGACGATGAGACCGACGGATCATTCATATTCCCGATCGTCTATTTTTTTGTCGGCACATTTGCAGCCTTAGACCTCTGGTCTGCGTATGAGCCATCTGCCTGGAATTGGGGATTTCACTTTCTTGCCTTTTATCCTCTTGAAGTTCGAGTGGCGATCCCGGCGTTGATGCTCGGTATCCTGGTACCGCAGGTTCAATTCTTCATAATAGACTTCCTTCGATGGATCGTCACCAAAATGACCGGCCAGCCGCTGATCTTTCGCCGCGTACTCGGATTCATTGCTTTGGCCGTGATGGCTTTCTTCTTCTTCCAATTTCGGGTGGCAACATATTTTCTCGGAGACGGTTACCTGCAGCTGAGGAGCCTGAAACTTCCTGAAAATGCCGAGACCCTCAACCTGACGGGTTTTGCACGCGAGCCCCTCGTCGGTTTCCTGATCTTTCAGCTCTCCCGGCTTTTCAGTTTCCTGGAGAGTTCAACGCCTCCTGAAGACGCGTACCTCTGGTTGAGCTTGCTTTCGGGGATTGCGTTCGCTTCCATTGTGTGGAAGGGTATCGGGCTTTTCATCGACGATGAAACAGACAGACCCCTCGTTTTCTTCTTCCTTCTCTCGACCGGCGTAAATCTTCTCTTCTTCGGCTATGTTGAAAACTACGCGCCGGGGTATGTTGGGATCCTGCTTTTCCTTCTGCTCGCGATTGCATATCTGAAAGAGCGAATATCAATCTACTGGCCGATGGGGGCGTATGGACTCCTGCTCTCAATGAATTTTGGAGCTGCGGCATTGGTGCCGGCTCTCGTTTATCTCGTCATCATCGGTATCCGGCGCAAAGAAACCACAGAGAGTCTTGCCGCGGTCGTACTCTCCGGATTCGTTTTTGCTGCCGCGCTCGTTCTTTCGGGATACTCACCGTCGTTCTTCCAGCGAACTTTTGAGGATGCAAGCGTCAACATCCTCCCGGTTGCAGGCCCGACGGGAAAGCATCAGGCGTACAGCATCTTCAACCTGGACCATCTGGTTGATGTCACAAACCTTTTCTTGCTTTGCACTCCCGCCGCCGTCGCGCTCCTTACAGTATCGATCGTCTCGATCATAAAAAAAAGAAAACCCCTCGAGATGCACCAGAAGTTCATTCTCCTGGCTATGGCGTGCGGCGTCGGACTCATCGCCGTGCTGAACTGCACGCTCGGGATGAGCAGAGATTGGGATATTCCAGCTCCGTTCAGCATCGGAATCCCGGTGGCCGCCGTGGCGCTATGGATGACGATTGCCGAAGACCGGGAAGTCCGGCAGCGCGTGCTGTTGATCCTCGGAGTCATCACGATGCTTCAAACGGGAGCCTGGGTTGCGCTGAATTCGGACGAACGCCGGGCGGTATCCCGCTTGGAGATCCTGGGGGAGAAACGGCTGTGGGGCAGCGAGGCGACGCTCGACGCGTTCGAGGAGCTTGCAATTTACCACCGTGACCGGCGGGAATTTGCCCAGGCAGCGTCCTGTTACGAGCGCTATCTCGCTGTCGATTCGACAAACGCCCGCATATGGCTCAACTGCGCAAAGGCAGAACAGGCGGCGGGGAACTACGACCGGGCGATCGAATCGTACAAAGTATTGGAGCGATCCGGTCCCCCGAATCCGGAGAACCTTGCGGCGCTCGGCGTGCTTCTTGCGCGGATGGAGCACACCGGAGAAGCTCTTCGCTATCTGAAACAAGCGGAGACACTTTCACCCAAATCTTCCAAAATCAAGAATGATATCGGGGCGCTCCTCGCGAACGAAAAGGACTACTCGTCCGCGCTTCCCTATTTTCTAGAGGCGATTCGGCTCGATCCGAATTTTCGGGGAGGATACCTTAATGCAGCAGCATGCTATTCTGCGCTGGGAGATAACGGCAAGGCTCAGGAGTATGGCAGGATGGGAAGGGGAAAACAGTAATCAGTGAACAGTAAACAGTGATCAATCAACATTGAACGGGTTTTTTGACAATATCATACCTCTTCGTTTCGAGTCTTACTGTAAGCACCAAAACTAAAGACCACAGACCATGAACTACGAACAATGGACCATGGACTAAGCACCACGGACCATGAACCACGAACCATGGGCCATAAACCAAGCACCACGCACTAAAAACTAAGAACTCCAACAACGCACTCAAACACAACGACCTTGATTTTCGTACCAGGCATTGGTAAGTTGCTCCCTAACTTCATAGAAAATGTAGTTCATCGATATCCACAGCCCTCTACTTAATAGGAGATCATATGGACCCGCAAAAAGTCGATTTATACATGATGATGCATTCCAAATACTTCGAACCATACCAGCTTTCTGCGATACGTGACCGGCTGACAAAACTTGATGAGAATAAGCTGATGCAGATAGAAGGGGCGAACCTTAAAGATCCGACCATCATGCTGGTTGTCTCCCTCGTCGGCGGACATTTCGGCGTTGACCGGTTTGTTCTGGGAGAAGTGGGACTCGGGATCGCAAAGCTTCTCACGTGCGGCGGCCTTGGGATCTGGACGGTTGTCGATTGGTTTCTCGTTCTTGGAAGAACCCGCGAAGTGAATTTTCAACGGTTGCAGCAAATGATGTATTAAGGATAAGATTGAGATGAAAAAGAGAGTCTACGCAACTCTTGTTCTTCTTTCGCTGGCGGGGTATGGCTGGGTTGGGTGGAATATTATAGAAGGATCTGCACACCCGGCCGTTCCCACCGTCTGCCTGTTCAAAGAAGTGACCGGCCTGGCATGCCCTTCGTGCGGCACCACCCGCTCGCTCCTGCTGCTCTTCCATGGAAATATCTCCGCGGCGTTCATGGCGAATCCGTTCGGCCTCCTCCTCGCCCTTGCATTGGTGATTGTACCTCTCTGGATTGCTGCCGATATTGCACGGAAGAAGGAGAGCTTCTACCGCATGTACGTTTGGATGGAGAATCTTTTCATCCATAGCAGATGGGTGACAGTATTCGCGGTGATGATCGTTGTCCTCAACTGGATCTGGAACATAGCGAAAGGGATGTAGCACTGGTAACCCCACCCCCGGCCCTCCCCAAAAAGGGGAGGGAGGCGTGCGCTTTTCCCCCATAAATGGGGAGACACAGAGGGGGTTGATTTCTCACCGCAAATTTTTTTTGAAACGGACGATCATGTCTTCCGGCTCATTTTCCTATTCTCCCCCTGAACACGAAGCCGAGCGGGCATCGAACAGCTATTTGATGTCGCTTGTTGTCGTCATGGTAGGGGTTCCGCTGCCGATCGTCAACGTTATCGGATCGGGAATTTATTTCCTCGCGAATAGAAGATCTGCGTATTTCGTCCGGTGGCATTGCGCACAGTCGCTTCTTGCACAGCTCTTCACACTGCCGGTGAACGCTGCCGCAGTGTACTGGACTCTTGCGATCATATTCGATCGTGCATCGTTCTCCAACAGTTACGCGGCCTACGTCATCACCGCCATTCTCTTCAATCTCATCGAATTCATCGCCACCATGGCCGCAGCCATCTGGACCAGAAGGGGACGCCACGTTCGCTGGTGGTTCTTCGGACCATTGACCGATGCACTGGTGAGAGGATAGCATGCAGAAAATCCTCCTACAGTTTCTACTCCTTGCAGGGCTTTTCTTCGGCACATGGTTGCTCCTCCGGACCGTCGACTATCGTTCGCTCCTCCATGTCGAAGAAGTGACCAATGAAGCGGAACAGAAGTTGTCTGAACTGATCCTCGACCAGTTGAAAAAAGAAGGAAGCGAGTGCAAGTCCGATTCCGTGATAGCGCTTGTCGATTCAATGAAGCAGCGGCTCTGCATTGCGAACGGCATCGTGGATTCTTCCATCACCATTCACATTCTCGTGCACGATGAAGTAAACGCTGTCGCGCTTCCCGACCGCCAGCTTGTAGTGTACACGGGGATCATCAACTATTGCAGCTCGCCCGAGGAACTTGCCGGTGTGCTTGCACATGAGATCACGCATATCCGGCATGGGCACATCATGAACAGGCTCAGGAGAGAGGTTGGAGTGTCGATGCTCGGCGCGCTCGCAGGAGGAGATGCCGGAGGCGACATCGCCCGGCAGACAACGCGGCTCCTCACATCCTCGGCGTTCGACCGACAGATGGAGAGTGCCGCCGACATCGGCGCCGTCCGTATGATGGCGAAGGCGGGGATGGATCCGGTCCACTTTGCCGATCTTCTTTTCCGTCTCTCGCAGGAAAAGGGAAATATCTCGAAGCGATTTGAGTGGATCAGTTCGCATCCCAATACGCAGGAACGCTGCGCGGAGGTTTTGAGACTGCGGAAGCAGGAATCGTACACGGTCAAGCCGATTCTCGATAAAGCTCAATGAGAGTTTCTAAAAAAGGCAGTTGGAGGGATGAGAGAGGCGGGGGGCCAGGGTGCGGCGTCCAACGTCCGAGGTTCTGAGTCCGGGGTCCGAGGTTCAACGTCTTTCTTCCTGCCTCCGGTCTCTCGTGATGGTACAGTTTAGTCATGAGACACTTTTAGAACCAAGCGATGCGGCGTTTTTTTGACGCACCCTCAACCCCTCTTCGTTTCCCCC
>CAYLMV010000016.1:10257-14538 GCA_964384415.1 uncultured Chitinophagaceae bacterium
GCGGCCCGACCGCAGTTACCACCGGCAAATTTAAAGCAGGGAAAAATTTGACGTAAGACGTTTGACGCTAAACGTAGAATTTAGAACCCCGAACTCCGAACCCTGGACTCAGGACTCCGAACCCCGAACCCAGGACTCCGACCCCCTAAATACTCCTTGCCTTTCCATACGATCTCGCTTATCTTTGCGCACAACACAATGCGAAGGGAGGAGCGACAGGGGGCCCCGACCCGACGTATTCAAAGAAAATGAAACCTCTGGACTTCCGTGAATCGGAAGGAAAGAGGTTTTTGTGTTTTAAGAGGGGGGAGAGGGGCTTATTGGAATCTTATCTGAGTCATCCCCTCCCAACGCGCAGGGTTATTGACTTCACATGTTACTAGGGAAACAACTGAAGCATCAATGCTAGTGAGAACACTCGAATTAATTGCAGCGTCCTTACGCGGGTTCGGTGCAAGCGGAATTTCGGGGAAATGCAAAATGAGACAAACCTATCTGATCTTAATTTTCCTCTTTACTCATTCACATGTATTTTCTCAAAATATAAAAACTGTTTCTGTCAATGGTTATGTGCAGGATAAGGAAAGCGGTGAAAAATTAATCGGATGCTACGTGGTAGATTCTGCAAGCAAAAAAGGGGTCGTTACAAATGCCTTTGGATATTTCACTATACTGCTGCAAGCTGGAACCAGCAAAATTCTTGCAAGCTACATTGGTTATTCCCAGCAAACGATAACTCTTCATATCAATAAGGATACGACCATTGTCATAAAATTATCCACCCAGCCAATTAACCTCGATGAAATGACAATCGTCGGTTCGAATGCCGAAGCCAAGCTATCCAGGCCTCAAATGGGACAAATGACAATGACGAATAAGGAGGTTAAACAATTACCTGTATTGCTCGGCGAAGCAGACGTGATGCGCGCATTACAAATATTGCCGGGCATTCAGGCGGCAAATGAAAGAAGTACGGGAATAAGTGTCCGGGGAGGGAGTATAGACCAGAATCTATTTTTGTTGGATGACGCGCCTGTTTTTCAAATATCGCATCTGATGGGTCTCTTCTCTGTGTTTAACAATGATGCCGTAAAAGATATAAACATTTACAAAGGTGATATCCCTGCTAATTATGGCGGACGATTGTCTTCGGTCGTTGACATTAGGCTTAAGGATGGAAACATGCAGAATTATAACGTAGCTGGAGGTTTAGGTATTCTTTGTTCAGACTTAAGTGTTGAAGGGCCTATTGTCGAAGACCGTGCATCCTTTATTATGTCGGGGAAGTATTCTTATTTAGGCTGGCTTTTTCACCATATAGTCAAAAGTGTTGATTTAACTTTTTACGACTTGAACTGCAAACTCAATGCAATCATTGATCCTCAAAACCGTATTTATATTTCTTCATATAATGGTGGTGATAATTCTTCAATATTGTTAAATGCTAAATATTATAATAACACAATGTCCATTCGTTGGAATCATGTTTATAATCCGGAACTTTTCAGCAATGTTTCTTTCATATATAGCAATTACAAGTATTCTACTGCGTATAGTTCAACCAGCAATAACAATACATTAAATTATAGTTGGAATTCGGGAATTGAACAAATGTCACTCAAGGCCGAATTTAATTATTATCTCAATAACTACAATACAATTGATTTTGGAGCATCGACCACTAAAGAACATTTTATGCCAGGGCAATTAGAAGGCAATACAACAGCTATTGATAATATTACCAATGCCCAACCATTCAGTAATCGGGTTGTTGCTGAACAAGGTGTTTTTGAACATGCCTTGTATATTTCGAATCAACAAACAATAACCGACAATCTATCTTTTAAATATGGTGTGCGAGCAAGTTTATATCAAGATCTTGGAGGCCATTGGGTGTATAATCTAAATAATTATCAGGTTGTTGATTCATTTTACGCTGCTCCAAATACAATCTATGCACATTTTTACAGCGTTGAACCACGGCTTGGCATGAATTATAGAATTTTTGAGAATTCATCTATCAAGGTAAGCTACACATACACAACCCAGCAAGATCAATTACTCATAAAAACTAATGGTGGTGGCCCTCTTGATGTATGGTTTCCATCGGATAATACTATAAAGCCGCAAACATCATCACAATACAGCCTGGGTTATGTTCAATATCTATTCAATAGTGTGATAGAAGCAAGCATCGAGAGCTATTATAAAAACATGAACAATGTTATTGACTATAAAGACGGTGCAACTTTTCTTGACAGCAATCCGCTCTATACAGTTGACAACACCAGTTACAACTTTGAAGAACAATTGCGAACCGGTAAAGGCTATGCGTATGGTGTAGAAGCTATGCTTAAAAGTGATTTTGAAAAATTGAACGGATTTATCAGTTATACCTACGCCCGAAGCTATAGAATAATCCCCGATATTAATTCAGGTCAACAATATCTTTCTCCATTCGATAAGCCTCACACTTTTGATGCTTGCGTAAATTACAACATCTCTGATCGCACATCTCTTTCATCGAATTTCAGGTATCAAAGCGGGCAAGTTACAACCATACCCATTTATGTCATGGAGCTTTGGGGGCATACATTAACAGGATATTCAGACAGGAATAGTTATCGGCTGCCGCCTTACCAAAGACTGGATATTAGTCTTACAATCAAGAGTATAGAGACAGAGGGAGAGCATTATCACCACGAATGGAATTTTTCCATTATCAATGTGCTCAATCATGCCAACATTCAATATGTTAATTTTGTCGCCCGCGCAGGCAATCCTAGTATCATCGATGCAAAAGGAGTAGCCATGTTCGGAATTATGCCTTCTATTTCTTATCGTTTTAACTTCTAATATGGAGCACTATGTTTTCTCCGAGAGTTTACATTATAAAACGACAATTAGTTTATACAAACATCGTTCAATCTTTTTGCATGATAGTGTTTGCTTTGCTTTTCTATTCATGCGAACAAGACGTGAATATTGAAATTAAAACAAATGACAAACGATTACTCGTAGACGGCGAATTTACAACCGATTCAGTTATTCACACCATTAGGCTGTATTGTTCTGGCAGCCTTATAACAGGCCGGCCTCAAACAGGTGTTACAGGAGCTAAAATATTTGTCACTGACAATACGGATACCTTTTATTATTTAGAGAATAAAGACACGCCTGGATTATATCAAACATCAAGTGAATGTTGCGGTAAAGGCGGACATTACTATACTTTGACAATTACAAATATTGATATTGATAACGACGGAACAATGGATTCCTACACGGCAAAGAGTTTGATGCCCGTGCCGGTTCAATTTTATTCGATGATGTCTTATTATGGCGTGAATGGCGATAGTATTAAAGGCACTGTAATTAATACGGGATATTATCATACATTTTATAACGGACCAGACTATTTGTTTGACTATGTTATAGTAAACAATAAAAGTTATGTAACTCTAACTGATGTACTTGGAAGTGGAGGGCTTATCGATAAGGACATTTTGAAGACTACAAAGGTGAATACTCCTGGATTAAATGCAAAAGGGTTCACATCTTTTTCATTAGAACCAACGTGGGCAAGTGTAACAACTGGTGATACTATTACTATAGTTGATTTTAACTTTACTCAGGATCAATATGAATTCTTAAAAGAATTTGATAACAACACCTCAAGCAATGACCTATTTGATAGTGAAAATATCTTTGACCAATTAAAAATTCCTGCCAATCTGCCGACTAATATTGAACCCTCAGATAAAGCAGCGGGTTATTTCTTTATTTATTCAATATCAAAGATTAGCAAAGTGTTCAATGGAAAAACACAATAATACATAAGGTGTTTAGACTCTTAATAATTGTATGCAGCACTACTTTATTTTCCATAAGGTTTAATACCCCGACGCTTGTGTCGTCATTCCGATGTGAGCGGCTGTACTGCCATGGCGCGAAGGGCCACGTTTGGCGGGAGATCCGGTCCGTTGGAACGCGCGAACCTATGGTGAGGAGGTACCAGTGAGAATGCTATTTCGTTTTTGTGCTTTTGATGGTGGTCGTCGAGGCCTCTCTTCAAGAGGCGCGATCCCAAGCGCAGTATCTTGTTGGCGGCGGGAGTCTCCGTCGCTTATCTTCTCTTCCCACGCAACGCCAACCTGAATAATTCGGGTCAAGGAGCTCTCGCGCTGACGGCTGGAATTGTTGCTGTCGCGGTCGGTGTCCCGGGTGGAGTCTGTTTTGCCGGAAAATGGATGGGAGGCAACGGATCGTTCTCGGCAACTC
>CAYLMV010000016.1:14638-45164 GCA_964384415.1 uncultured Chitinophagaceae bacterium
GGAGTCTGTTTTGCCGGAAAATGGATGGGAGGCAACGGATCGTTCTCGGCAACTCTCAACTGGAGCGGATATGGATTTCTCGGCGCACTAGTGCTCGGGTCCGTCACCAAGAGCGGCGTTGTCGGTGGATGAATATATCTAACGGGAACAATAGTGGGTTACCATCTCTCTGCTTCTTCTCCAACGGATGGAGCGTCTATTGCGCCGGTAACTCCCGGCCCACAATATAATCGTACTCTAGTCTCATCATTGCCCCAAGCTCAAGGCCAAGAGTTAATACATTTGTCAATCGCGTTCTAAAATCACCACTTCGTGATACCTGACTTCAAGATACATCCCTGCGAGCGTTCTAACCAGTTGCTCATGCCGACGGAACCGGCTGTTGACGATTTTGCCGCGGCAAATGGAGACCCGGTACTGGTTTGATTATTTGGATCCAAAACATCGATGCCGATCCGAAATTTGTGAATGGTTTCCATCTGGGGGACAGTAGTGCGTGCATCGGCGCCGGTTCAGCGGGAATGCAGCTCAGCGGTGCAGGCCTTTGTTCTCCGAACAATGACGTTGAGAACAATGCAAGGCCGGCGCCTTCTTCATGATGGACGGATTTAGGCGCATACGAAAATTCGTTGGCACATTCGGCAGTCGCTGTTCATGATAAGGGAATAACGCTGCATCAGTTCATGCTCCATCAGAAGTATCCTAATCCTTTCAATCCGACGACGAACATTTCGTTCAGCCTCCCTTCAAAATGTTTTGTTACGCTGAAAGTATTTGACGACCTGGGAAGGGAAGCAGCAGTACTTATCTCAAAAGAGTTGACTGCCGGAACGTATTCGACGTGGAACGCATAGGGTTTCCCGGGCGGCCTCTGCTTCTGCAGGCTTCAAGCCGTAGGCCAGAGTGCAACGGAGAAACTCCTGCTTCTAAAGTAGGCCCCGGATGCCTGTGAAATAAAACGCGCCCGAAAGGAGATCAAATTATTGTGGCATGGCATAGAATAATCCAATAAATTGACCCGATCGAATCATCGGGTCAGCCGCCCGTTGCTTTTCACTCCCTATCAGAACTCAATCACATGAACTCCAAACTCATCGGATTAGCATCGGCGCTAGCACTCTGCGCATCAGCTCTCGAGGCGCAAAAACCGGCCGCATTTGACCTTGCGTCGCCTAGGGGCGTCATCATGGTGCATATCGAGGCCGGAGCTAAACTTCAATGGTCAGTCCAAGAATCGGGCCGACAGATCATTGCCCCTTCTGCAATTTCTATGCAGCTGGAAGGGGGCGATCTGCTTGGCGACAACGCAAAGATTCGGTCATCCGACAGGGAAAAAATATCGGAGATCATCACGGCAGTCAATTACACAAAGGCAGTCATTCCGAACGAGTGTAATCAGCTCACCATCGAATGCAAGAACGGCTATGGAGTTATCTTCAGGGCGTACAACGATGCTGTCGCCTACAGGTTCTTTACAAAGAAGAAAGGCGAGATCGTAGTAAAGAATGAGGAAGCCAACTTTAACTTCAGCGATGATGACAGGGCGTTTCTGCCGTACATGTGGGATTATCGGGGAGGGAAGATCTTTAACTCGTCGTTCGAAGCTCTCTACCGCGAAATGAATATCTCCCAGTTTTTGAGTGATTCCCTTGCCTTCCTGCCGGTGTTGGTAGATGTTGGGAACAATAGGAAAGTCGTCATTCTTGAAGCCGATCTCGAGGATTACCCGGGCATGTACCTCAACATCAACGAGTCACGCAAAGGATTTGTGGGAGTCTATGCCCCCTATCCGCTGGAAGCTAATCTGGGCGGGTTCGGCGGCATCAACTACATTCCGACCAAACGCGGCGACTACATCGCTAGAACAAACGGAACGCGGAATTTTCCATGGCGGATTGTTGCCATCAGTGATGACGACAAAGAATTATTGAATAACGACATCGTCCAGAAACTCGCTTCACCCCCGAGGATCGCCGATATCTCGTGGATCAAACCGGGACAAGTTGCATGGGATTGGTGGAACGATTGGAATATTTCCCATGTAGATTTTAAGGCCGGGATCAACACGCCGACATACAAATACTATATTGACTTTGCCGCGGCGAACAAGATTCCATACATCATCATGGATGGAGGTTGGTCCGAGTTACTTGACCTCAAGAAGGCAGTCCCCGAAATTAATCTTCCCGAAATCTTATCATACGGCGCTCAGAAAGGCGTAGGAGTAATTCTCTGGGCCTCGTGGTATGCCGTGACGCAGCAAATGGATACGGTCTTTCCGCTCTACGCAAAAATGGGGGTGAAGGGATTCAAGATAGACTTTGTGGACCGCGACGATCAGGCAGCCGTGGCCTCTCTTTATAAAATTGCGAAGAAAGCGGCGGAGGTTCATTTGCTTGTTGACTATCATGGAGTGTTCAAACCCACCGGCCTGCAGAGGACATATCCGAACGTCATTGGATTTGAAGGTGTTAAAGGTTTGGAAAACTACAAATGGGCTGTCGAAGACCAGCCCCGCTACGTCGTGAGCATTCCATATATTCGTATGATGGCCGGGCCGATGGATTATACTCCCGGCGCCATGAGAAATGCCACGAAGCAGAACTTCAGACCGATCGGTTCAAATCCGATGAGTCAGGGAACTCGCTGCGAGCAGCTGGCAATGTATGTTGTTTTTGATGCGCCGCTCCAGATGCTGGCAGACAATCCGACAACATATATGAAGGAACAGGAGTGTACAGATTTCATTACCAGCGTTCCTACCACGTTTGATGAGACAGTGCCCCTCGGCGGAAAAGTAGGCGAGTTCGTGGCGCTGGCCCGAAGAAAAGGAACAACATGGTATGTGGGGGCGATGAGCAATTGGAGTCCGCGGGAATTAACGCTGAACTTTTCATTTCTCGGCCCCGGATCCTATCAAGCAATAATATTTAGAGACGGCATCAATGCAGACCGCGACGCGACCGATTACAAAAGAGAAGTGAAATCAATTTCGTCGGCTGATACTCTCAGAATACAACTTGCACCGGGCGGAGGATGGGCTGCGAGGATAGAAAAAGTGAAGTGAGACTAAAATTGGGGCTAAGGTTGAGATTGAGGTTGAGAATAAGGTCAAGATTGAGATAAGCTCGTTCATTTGCGTTCTCGCAAGCAGAGGCAGGGAACTCTGGAAAAGATCGTCATGCCCGCGAAGGCGGGCATCCATCTCGGCATAAAGCGAAGTTATGTAGTTTCAAGCATCCGCGATAGAGACTTCTTCTGGCTTTCACCTCCAACAATTTCAAGGGAGAGAAGCACTATGAGCAAAAAATTCGTCGCGATTTCTACTGCCGTCCTCTTCCTCGTACTCTTCAACGTCGGATTTGTCTTCCATGAGCCGCTCATGGGTGCATGGTTCCATCAGCAGGAAATTTCCATTGCTCGCGAGAATTTCATTATTCCATACATCGCTCTCGCATACCTTGTCTACTGTTTTCTCCTCTCTTATTTATTTCCGATTTATGTGCACTATTATCCGGGAGCACCGCGCCTTCCGCTCGCATTGCGGTTCGGCCTGATTATGGGAGTTCTCTTTGATGCTCTCCAGGGGGGAATCATCGAAGTGGCTACGTTCAACATGCCTTTTGCCGTTTTTCTCGTCGACTCCGGTTACCATGTTTTGATCGAAGGATCGATCGCCGGACTGGTGCTCGCACTTGTTTCGAAGAAATGGCCCACGCAGCGAACTACATGGTGACGCTGTTCGCCGCCGATCTGGGAGCGTACGACTCGTAGAGTCGTAAACAACTTACTCATCCCGCTATTTTTTTTGCGGGAGCTCCATCCGTTAAGTTTCTTTATAAAGGAGATCTATGAACAAAGCACGAATTAATCGAGCTCTATTGAAATTCAAATCAGGCTCAAACTGCGCCCAATCAGTCTTGTCCACCTATCTTCCAACAGTAGGAATTCCAGAGCCTATCGCGCACAAAATGGGAGCTGGTTTAGGGTCAGGCGTCGGCCGGAAACAATATATTTGCGGCGCATTGAATGCAGGCGCAATAGTTCTCTCTGCTCAGATGGGAAATGAAAAAGCCGATGATGCTGTCCGTAAAGATATGGCATATGAGCGAGTTCTGCACCTCATTGGCAAGTTCGAAGAGAAATTCAAATCTTCGCAATGCATCGACATCATCGGCATCGATATCAGTACGAATGAAGGCCGGAAGAAAGCTTTAGAGGCAGGCGTATTTCGCGACATTTGTACTGCTTGTGTCGAAGAAGTATCCACGCAACTGGAAGAAGAGCTCAACATGGAAAAAAACTAACCGGTCGCTTCCCGCTGGAAAGCGCGGGATTCGCAACATGACACTCGACAAGTTCCGAAGGGAGCCCTCCGGGCTGAAAGAAGCAGCCGCCAGCCTCTCGATGCGCCTTTTGAGATATTGAGGAACAGAGCAGCATCGCTCGCGAGTATGCTCTACAGGATACCCAATGCGCCCTGCCGTGCCACGAGTTGTGGAAAGCCGGACTGCGTCTGGTGTGTGCGCCGCGTTTCCGATTTGCACTGAAGAACAGTCCCTTCGAATCAAATTGATCTTCGATGATATGAACACAAAAACGATCATTGCTTTATCTCTCCTATTATTGAGCAATCAAAAGCTGTTTTCGTCAAGTCACCTAACCCAAGGCGATACTCTTAGCACCGTTCCGAAGAAATCGGCAAGAGTGTATTCTACTACGCGACTGAAAACAGACAAACCGATCATCGACGGCGTCTTGGACGATTCGTGCTGGAAAACGGGAGAATGGGCCGGCGACTTTACACAATGGATACCTCACGAAGGGGCAAAACCGTCGCAGGCCACGCAAATAAAAATTCTGTACGATGATAAGAATGTCTATGTCGCGATAAGAGCATTTGACAGCGAGCCCGAAAAGATCATCCGAAAAGCCGGAAGACGTGATGAATTCAACGGCGATGTCGTGGGAATCAATTTCGACAGCTATCATGATCATCGCACCGGATTTGAATTTGACCTTACTGCCGCCGGACAGAAAATTGACCTTATTCTTACAAATCCCTCAAGCGGCGATAATAATTGGAATGCCGTCTGGTATGCCAAGGCTGGTTCGGAAGATTCTGCCTGGACGGCTGAATTTGAAATTCCGTTGAGCCAGCTGCGCTACAGCGGCGATGATGAACAGGTGTGGGGAATGCATTGCTGGAGGTGGATCGACCGCTTACAGGAAGAAAGCGACTGGGAACCTGAATCGTCAACCGGTCCGGGAATGCTGTATCAGTTTGGCGAATTACATGGGATTAAAGGACTGCCAAAATCACGGCGCATCGAAATCATGCCCTACACCCTCGGGAGACTCTCCACATTCAAGAGCGACCCGGGAAATCCCTTTGCAGAAAAAGGAAGATCGTTCCTGGGAAATGTCGGGCTGGACGGGAAAATCGGATTATCAAGCAACTTCACAGCCGATCTCACGTTGAATCCCGATTTCGGCCAAGTGGAGTCCGATCCTTCTGTCATGAATCTCACGGCATTTGAGACTTTTTATGAGGAAAAGCGGCCCTTCTTTCTGGAAGGAAAAAATATTTTTGATTTCGATTTCGATGACGCGAACATCTTTTACAGCCGCCGAATCGGCCATTCGCCCGGCTACAGTCCGCAGTTGAATGATAATGAGTACATGGATTTTCCCGACAATACCACCATTCTCAGTGCGGCAAAAGTAAGCGGCAAGACATCAGAAGGACTCTCCGTCGGCGTTTTACAGAGCATAACGGCACACGAACATGCAAAGATAGATTCATCCGGCACGTACAGAAATGTGAGCGTTGAACCGCTCACAAACTATTTGATTGCACGCGTTCAAAAGGACTTTCATGAGGGAAATACAATCCTCGGGGGCATTGTTACTTCCACCAATCGCTTCATCGATGATCCTCAATTAGAGTTCATGAATCGCAATGCCTATACGGGCGGTATTGATTTCCTTCATTATTGGAACGATAAGGAATATTTTATTGATGCGAAGCTCATAGGGAGTACCATAGACGGAAGCGCCGGGAGTATCGGCATACTGCAGAATTCGTCTGCCCGTTACTATCAGCGTCCCGATGCGGACTATTTGACGTTCGACAGTACTCGTACCAGCCTTTCAGGATATGGCGGGCGAATCAGAATAGGGAAAGGAAGCGTGGGCTTGTGGCGATACTCAACCGGAATCCACTGGCGTTCGCCGGGTCTTGATCTGAACGACATCGGCTATATGCAAACGGCAGACATTCTTGAACAAGAGAATGCCATCTCCTACTTTGTGAATCAACCTGTCTCTATCTTCAGGACATACTCCGTCGGCTTTGATCAATTCAATTACTGGGATTTTGGGATGGATCACGTGTCGTCTGGCGGAGACATGAATCTCTATCTTGAATTTCTTAACAACTGGGCCCTTTCGACGTCAGCGAGTTTTACCGGGCAGGCACTCGACACACGTCTCCTGCGCGGCGGATATGCCATGCTTGTGCCCGCTGTTTGGTCGTACAGCGTTTACGCAAGGACAGACCCGTCGGAAAAAATATATTTCGACATGAGCACCAGCGCTTCGCTGTCGCACAATCAGAGGATTCGAAAATTTTCGATTCAGCCCGGGATCTCTGTGATGCCGATGAATACACTGAAAATATCGATGAGCATCAACTCGTCTTCGAACATCGATCGCCTGCAGTATATCGACACTAAATCCGTGAGCAATGGTCAACGGTATTTGCTGGGCACAATCGATCAGCATACGCTCGGCGCAACATTCAGGATTGATTACAATATTACTCCGGAGTTGTCCATCCAGTATTACGGGAGTCCGTTTGCCACAACGGGAACATACTCAGAATTCAAGTCCGTCATCAATCCGAGGGCGGCGCAGTACAGCGGCAGGTATTCGATTCTCAATCCGGTATTAGATGGCAATAACTACGAAATATCTGAAAACAACGATGCGCGGGTTGATTACGCGTTTGGGAACCCCGATTTCAATTTTTCTCAATTCCGGTCAAATCTTGTGTTCAGGTGGGAATACCATCCCGGCTCACAAATCTATTTCGTATGGTCACAGGAAAGAACAAATTATAGTATGCCAGGGTATCACTCGATCTATGATGCCATGAGTGACCTGGAGAGCGTTTATCCCAATAGTATCTTTCTCGTAAAGTTCAATTATTGGTTTACCATCTAAGGATGTTGGAGAAACAACGAAGAGTACCTATCCCCTTCGGCGGATTGAAGTTTGCGGAAAGTTTTTGAGCGATTCGTGCGAAGAGACACGGAATGTTCGTCTCTAAAACTTGCGTCTATCCGTTCATTCGTATCCATCCGTATCTTTTTCTTGTGCATTGCCCTCAGAAAGTTCGGCGTTTGACGTTAAACGTTCAACGTCAAACGTATAACGTCTAACCTAGAACTTCGAAGATAAAACTATCCGCCCCAAAAACTCCTTGCGTTTACCGTTACACCCGCGTATCTTTGCGGATAACACAATGCGAAGGGAGGAGCGACAGGGGGCCCCGACCCGGCGCATTCAAAGAAAATGAAACCTCTGGACTTCCGTAATGCGGAAGGAAAGAGGTTTTCGTGTTTTAAGGGGGGCAATGAGTTCTAAAGGGAAGATAAGCATCAAAAGCTGCGATTCCTGGAAGTGCTGTTTTGATTATCCATCCTAGTCTTTTACGCTAAACTTTCCGAAAAAACATTTCTAGGCATAAGAATTAGTGAGGATTTATAATGTACTTGATGTATGTTGATGAAAGCTGAGATGTTGGTCTCGCCTCAAGTCCTAGCCGGCACTTTATTCTAAGCGGCTTCGTCCTTTACGAGCTCCGATGGCAAGCTATTCTGGACGCGATCATTGTCTTTAGAGAAAGGCTGCGAGCAACGTACGGGCTCAAACTTAGAGAGGAAATTCATGCTGCTCATTTTATGTACAGCTCGAGCCATCTTCGGCACATTCCAAAGCATCTTCGCTTGAGCATTCTAAGGGACGTTCTGGATTTTCAGGCAAGTTTACCAGATGTGAACGTCATCAACGTAGTCGTTGACATGCGAGGGAAAGGCGCGCGTAATTATTTTGACAGACTCAACCCTGTTTTGTGTCGCGTTGCCAGTTCGAGTCATCCGCAGGGAGTTGTATTACTGTAAGGAGGGCATACAAAGAAGAAGGCCCCTTGCGGGGCCCGGAGAATCCTACTGCCGAACCTAGCTCGGTGTCAGATTCTATATCAAGGTACATCCCAATAATGCAAAATTCAATACCTGGTTTGCTCAATTATTTCGTATTTTTCCCCAGCTGTTCGCCGCCGCTCTACGAGTCTAGGACTCGCAGTCAACGACCCTTCGGGTCGAAGACCCGTAGGGAGTCGTAGACAGTTTACTTGTCCTGCGGTTTTTTAAACCGGAACTTCCTTCGCCAGTCATCGCAACATCATGCTACTTCTAGAATTCTCATGCATTCCGAAAATGTCTTCGCCCCTAAAGCAACTCTATGGCGGCGCGTTCATTATTTGTTGGATTGATCAAAGCGACCGAAAGAATGGCGAAGATATTGCGCGCAGTCTCCTGGATGCCGAAGGATGGGAAATTCAAACACTCAATTATTTTGAGACAATTGCTCGTTCAGCTTATGATGACGGACATTCCCCGGAGGGATTGGCGTTGTTCGACCAGGCTGCGAGGAATGGTTCAGCCGTTAAAATTCATACTTATCCGACCGGTTCGGCAATTTGAAATCACAATCAGCTATGCAAGGGAGCACCATGAACAAAAAATTCGTCGCGATTTCTACTGCCGTCCTCTTCCTCGTCCTCTTCAACGTGGGTTTTGTCTTCCATGAGCCGCTCATGGGTGCATGGTTCCATCAGCAGGAAATTTCCATTGCTCGAGAGAATTTCATTATTCCATACATCGCTCTCGCATATCTTGTCTACTGTTTTCTCCTCTCCTATTTATTTCCGATTTACGTACACTATTATCCGGACTCACCGCGGATTCCGCTCGCATTGCGGTTCGGCCTGATCATGGGAGTCCTCTTCGACGCGCTGCAAGGAGGGATTATTGAAGTAGCGACATTCAATATGCCGTTCATGGTCTTTGTTGTCGACTCCGGTTACCATGTTTTGATCGAAGGGTCGATCGCCGGACTGGTGCTCGCACTAGTTTCGAAGAAATGGCCCGCGCAGCGAGCGTGAGAATCGGGGAGCGGGTGCTTTGTGGTTTGCGTCATTGCCATGATACATATTTTCGGCAATTGCTTCTCACCGATCTCGCTCGAAAACAAGGTGCCAGACGCCATCTTCCATCCGCGATAACCCTGCAAAAGATAATGATTTTGTCCAGTTCCACACCATGAAGTATCTCCTCGAAGGACATCTTCCGCTCCCGCTCCGCAATCCATAAAAATGTTTCCATTCATTGTCCAATTTCCGGTTCTCAATCGTTATAGGATTGGAATCGTAACATCCAGACGATCGAGAGGTCCATCACGCCGCATAAAATGAACTTTCGGGCTCCGAACTGTATGCGATGTTTGCATCGGAATACAATGGCAATGCGCAATCCACAATTCACAATTAATTAATAAATTCACTTATATTAGAGGAGCCGTATGACTAACAAGGACAATTCCCTCAACTGGTTTGAGATCTCCGTCGCAGACATCAAGCGAGCGAAGAAATTCTATGAAACCGTCTTCGGAATTACCATGGAGCAGCAGGAAATGATGGGAATGAAGATGGCGTTTTTCCCATCCGAAGACATGAACAAAAAGGTCTCCGGCGGTTTGGTGCAGGGCCCCAATCACAAGCCGAGCGCGGACGGCGCGAAGATATACCTCAACGGCAATCCGGATCTGTCAAACGCGCTTGCGAAAGTGGCATCAGCCGGCGGAAAAGTCGTTATGCCGAAAACAAAGATCAGCGACGATATCGGCTACATGGCATTTTTTGTCGACTCGGAAGGAAACGCTGTCGCATTACATTCAAACAATTAACCGACAACGCGATGAAAGAATTTCTGTTAGTGTTCAGAAGAACCGCCGTCTCCAACGATCCCGCGCCGTCGCCGGAGCAGATGCAATCGATGATGAAACCGTGGCAGGACTGGATGGGCAGCCTCGCAGCTCAGAACAAACTCGTCAGTTCCGGGAACAGGCTGGATTCCGACGGGCGCGTGCTGAAGCCGGGCAAGGTGATCACCAACGGACCGTACGTCGAAATCAAGGAAGCTATCGGAGGATACATCATCATCAGGGCAAACTCCATTGACGAAGCAGCCGAGCTCTCAAAAGATTGTCCGATGCTCGGCATGGGCGGAACCGTTGAAGTGCGAACACTGGTTCCGATGGAATAAACAAAGGAGCGTTCATCGGCCTCCCGGTTCGTACCGGGAGGCTTTCTATCCATGCAAGACAACGAACTGATTCCCCACCTTTTCAGGACGGAGTACAGAAAGATCGTTTCTGTTCTCTGCAAATTATTTGGCATCGAATACATTGAAATCGCGGAAGACATCGCCAGCGACACCTTTCTCTTAGCCGCCGAAACCTGGGGGCTGAAAGGTCTTCCCCAAAATCCCACCGCCTGGCTCTACACCGTCTCGAAAAATAAGGCCAGAGATTATCTGAAACATGCCGCGGTCTTTTCTCAAAAAGTTGCGCCCGAAATCCTTCACACGACCACACCGCTGGAAGAACCGCAGATCGACCTTTCAAGCAAAAACATCAACGACAGCCAGCTCCAGATGATGTTCGCCATCTGCCACCCGAGTATTCCGCTGGAGGCCCAGATCGGATTGTCGCTGAACATCCTCTGCGGCTTTGGGGCGGAAGAAATTGCCGATGCTTTTTTGACAAACAAAGAAACTATTTACAAACGGCTGGCGAGAGCTAAGGAAAAACTGCGCGCTGAAAGAGTTTCTATCGAACTGCCGGACGAATCCGAAATCAACAACAGGCTGGAAACCGTTCTCACGACGCTCTACCTGCTCTTCAGCGAAGGATATTATTCCACCTCGCAAAACACAACACTTCGCAAAGATCTCTGCGTTGAAGCGATGCGGCTGAATCTTATGCTTGTCGAAAACGATCAGACGAATACGCCCGCCGCGAACGCTTTGCTCTCGTTGATGTGTTTCCACTCTTCGCGATTTGAAGCGCGCATGAACCAGAATGGCGACATCATCCTGTACGAAGAGCAGGACGAACTGCTATGGAACGCCGAATTAATCGAAAAGGGAATATACTACCTCAACCGATCCTCCAAAGGCGCCGCGCTTTCGAAATATCATCTTGAAGCCTCCATTGCATATTGGCATACCCACAAGGAAGACACGGCGGAAAAATGGGAGAATATCCTCCAGCTTTACAACAGGCTGCTGAGGCTCGAGTATTCTCCCATCGCCGCATTGAACAGGACGTATGCATTGTCCAAGGCGAACGGAAAAACGCAGGCGATCATTGAAGCCGAAAAATTACAGTTGACTGACAACCATCTTTATCATTCATTGTTAGGCAGCCTCTACGCTGCAGTGGACAACAGGAAAGCACTACGCCATTTTGAGACTGCGCTCTCGCTTGCGAAGACAAGCGCTGAGAAAAAAGTCATCGAAGCCAACATCGCCAAAATGCTGAATAGATAACTGAAGGGTCGGAGTCGAAGATCGTATTCGGGATATCAAACGCGTGAAGCTCATCCAGCCAACCTTCCAATTCGAGGAAAACTATGCTACACAATGCTCAGCAACGAAGAATATTTCTGATTGTCATTGCCCTCTGCGCCTTCGAAGGGCTCGTGCTCTGCCAACCGAGAACTCTGAAGGTCTGGGAAAAGACCATCCCCGGCTCAATCGAAAACCCTTCCTACAAGACAGAGACAAATTACGTCGACGGCAAGAAACCTCGCATCAGCAAGGTCACCGATCCGACACTCGATTACTATCCCGCTCCGGCCGATAAATCAACCGGGGCCGCCATTGTCATTTGTCCCGGAGGAGGCTATGGCGTTCTTGCCATCGATCACGAAGGAACGCTCATCGCAGAATGGCTGAACAAACTAGGGATCGCTGGTTTCGTTCTCACATACCGGTTACCGAGCGATGCGATCATGGTGAACAAGAGCGTCGGCCCGCTGCAGGATGCACAGGAAGCGATTCGGATCGTGCGGCGGCATGCAAAAGAATGGAAAATCGATCCGCACAAAATCGGCATCATGGGATTTTCTGCCGGAGGCCACCTCGCGGCAACCGCATCTACCCATTTCGCAGACAGAGTGTACGAGCCTGCCGACACCACCAGCGCCCGGCCCGATTTTTCGGTTCTTGTCTACCCGGTTATTTCGATGGATAGCGCCATAACACACCGGGGTTCAAGAGAAAACCTTTTGGGTCTTACACCGTCCGCCGAGGCGGTGCGAAACTTTTCTGCCGATTTATCTGTAACGAAGGAGACGCCCCCCGCCTTTCTGATTCATGCAGCGGACGACAATACGGTCCCGATTCAAAACAGCATCAACTACCTGCTCGCGCTCAGACGGGCCGGGGTTCCGTGCGAGTTGCATCTGTACGAATCAGGGGGACATGGGTTTGGGCTTGGCGGCGGCGTAGGTACAAAAGCGAATTGGCCTGAAGCATTCAAAAGCTGGATGCAGGCGAGAGGCATATTATAGACGCAACAGTGAACAGAAAAAGGTAGAGCTACATGATCAGGTCTTCGTCTCTGCGACCTCAGTTGTTCTTTATTCTGTTTAATCTGCTTCTTCTTTGCTCCGGCGCATCGCAGGGAGGGGAGCCGAAAATTTCCTACAAGCTTTCTATGCCGAAACCGGCGACCCATCTTTTTGAGGTGGAGATGCGTCTTGAATCGGCTTCCTCGACAGAATCACTTGATTTCCAGCTCCCGGTATGGAGGCCTGGCCGCTACGTGATACTCGATTTTGCCAGCGGGGTGGAGCATTTTGAAGCATTCAACAGAAAGAACGAGCCTCTTCGCTGGGAAAAGACAGAGAAATCAACGTGGCAGGTGATGACCGGAGGAGCCAACGTCGTCGTTATTCGGTACAAGGTCTACGCCGATGAATTCTATTTGCGGACCCGCGGACTAAACAGCGACCATGCGTTCGTTGACGGCACTTCGGTCTTCATGTATCTTGAGGAGTACCGTGCCGCTGCCGTGAAGCTCACCGTGGAGCCGTATAAAGATTGGCATGTCACAACCGGGCTGGACGGGGATGGAATTCATTTCACGGCTTCGTCATACGACTATTTAGTCGATTGCCCGCTTGAAATTGGGACACAGAAGGACTTTTCATTCGAGGTGGATGGCGTGCCGCATATCCTGAGCGTTGCCGGCGCTGGCAACTGGAATGCCGATACTCTTCTCCGGGACTTTAGTAGAATCGCAAAGCAGCAAAAAGATTTTTGGGGGGAAGTGCCGTATAAGAAATATGTCTTCCTGGTTGAATGTACTTCGAACCCGACGGGCGCAACTGAGCATATCAATTCGACGATTGTCCAGACTCGCCCCTACATTTTCAAGGAGGCGGAACAATACCGCTACTTCCTTGCGACGGTCCAGCATGAGTTCTTCCACACGTGGAACGTAAAACAGCTGCGCCCACACGGCATCCATCCGTATGATTTTACGAAGGAAAATTATTCCCGCGAGCTCTGGATCGCCGAGGGGACGACGACATACTACGCAGATATCCTTATGGTCCGGGGAGGATTCAACACAGCCGAAAAATTTCTGAGCGATCTCGAAGAGCGCATTCGGGATAACCGGGCCAGGCCGGGAAACTCGTCTGATCCAATCAGCGAAACGAGCTTTGATGCCTGGGTAAAGGATAGCAAGGGGACCGAACAACAGATGAATGCGCAGTCCGACCTCTACGGCAAGGGGGCGGATGTCAGCCTGCTTCTCGATCTCGAGATCAGAAAGTTCTCTTCAAACGCGCACTCGCTCGACGATGTGATGAAAGCGATGGTGAAACAATTTCCCCTCAACGGGACAGGATACACTCTTCACGACTTCCAGCGAGTGGCCGAAGAGTTCGCCGGTCAGAAGCTTGACGACTTTTTTAATAGCTATATCTACGGGGCCGAGCCCCTCCCCTGGGAAGAATTGCTCCTCGCCGCGGGGATTCAGATCGCGCCAAAGGACAGCCTGAAGAAGCCCTGGATCGGAATCAGCCTCTACGATAATGGAGAGAAGACGAGGGTCTCAAATGTCGTGGCGAATTCTCCGGCGGAAAATGCCGGGTTCGAAATCGGGGACGATCTGTTGGCAGTGGATGGGTACAGAGTTCACCAGGCTTCGTTCTCAGAAAGGATCAGCGAAATGAAAGCCGGCGACTCGCTTGAGGCTACGATCTTCCGCGACGACCGGCTCCGCGAAATTCACATTAAGATTGGCAATGCTCCCGTTCCTTCGTACACAGCTGCTAGGGTCAAAACCCCATCTCCTGAACAAAAATCAATCTACGAAAGCTGGCTTGGATCCAAATGGCCTAATTAACCGGAGACACCTCTGATGTTGGATGACAAAATATCTCCGGGTCGCCGTGCTCTTTTATTCTGCATGGGAATGGCAGGACCGTAAGCGGCGATGTGTTCCCATTGGGGTTCGCATGCCCCTCCGCAGCCCGCCAGATCCTCTCGCTCCACAGCCAGATATCTTTCCCCGTGATTAAGAGAAATAAAAATCCTATCTTGATGATCATCAAAACCATCGAGAAGCTGCAATACGTCCCGGCCGCCGGGTCCTCGTCGTGCTGGCCAGAAAATCTTTTTGAAGATTATCCATGAAACACCACATCACTTTGTGGGGAGCCATGCTTTTGTGCGTCTCCGTGTCGCGCGGTTCGACCGGGGCCGACTCGCTCGCGCTATCGAATGGAGGCATCGATGAAAGCAAGCCCTCCATTGTTGGAACCTTTCTCGCAGATGAAGGCGCTATTTGGACTTCGCCGTTGCACATGGATGGGAACGATGCTTTGTATTGGGGCGGAGTCGCTGTAACGACAGCAGCATTGATTACCGTGGACCAGCCCGTTGCACGCACCACCTACAAATTCCGCGAAAACCATACATGGGTACAAACGGTCAGTCCAATATTGACGCAGTTCGGCCAGTTCTATGTTCCCTACGGTATTGTGGCCGCGTATTGTTTGGAAGGTATCGCATTCAACGACGGCACGCGGGTCGATACCGGACTTCTCGCACTGCAGGCGATGATTCATTCCGGCATTGTTGTTCAAGTGATAAAACACGTTGCTGGGAGAAGCCGGCCTTTTGTGACGTTTGATAAAGATAAATGGTACGGACCGAGAATGATATTTAAAGTCCATCCATCAAGAGGGTACTCACCATACGATTCATTTCCATCCGGCCATACGATAACTGCGTTTACCCTTGCCACTGTGATCGCGGGGCGAGAGCCGCAATGGGTAGGCATCGTTGCCTACTCCTGCGCCGGCCTGTGCGGTCTTTCCCGGCTCACCCAGCACGATCATTGGCTCTCTGATGTTTTTGTCGGAGGGACTCTCGGCGTGGCGATAGGGAAATTGGAATTGAGCAGGCACGACAAGTCGCTGGCGATTTATCCCTCCATCGGAACCCGCTCGGCTTCGCTGACGTTAGAAGTCAACAGGTGAGCAGTAGAGAAGTAAAAAGTTCAAAGTGCAAAGGGCAAAATTACACGTCAAAGTATCAAATGAAATAACTTTGAACGGTATTTTCATTTTGCATTGTTTCCTGTAATTTTTCCCTTTGCATTTTGAATTTTGAAATGTATCAACAAGCTCAAGAATAAATGATTCAGCACTTCGGAGTATTTCTCGTCGGGATCGTTGTTGGGTTTCTTGGAGGACTATTTGGCAAAGGGGGGAGTGCTATTGCGACACCGATGTTAAGCCTCATCGGCATACCGGGGTTTGCCGCGGTCACATCCCCGCTCCCCGCCACGATACCGGGCTTATTGATCGCATCGATCGAATACTGGAAATCGGACCTGCTCGATTGGCAAATTGTCTGGTGGAGCGCGGCGGCCGGAGTGCCGGCAACGATTGCCGGATCGTACCTAACGGCATTCACGGGGGCATCTCCTCTCCTCATCATTACCGGTCTCATGGTCCTGGCGTTTGGCGTGACGTTCCTCGTATCGCCAAAAGAGAAACCCGCCGATGCCGCGGCGGAATCGACGGTTCGACCGGGCTACTGGCGTGCCCGGTTGCTCCTTGTGGCAGTCGGCGCAGGGCTTATTTCAGGGCTTCTGGCAAACGCGGGAGGTTTCCTTCTTGCGCCGAGCTACGCACGGTTCATGCGCCTTCCCCTCAAGAAAGCCTTTGCCTGTTCGCTGGCAGCCTCCATGTTCCTTGCCGTTCCGGGGACCATCGTCCATGCCTCGCTGGGGCATATCGATTGGACCGTCACCGCATTCCTGGCGCTCGGGTCTGTTCCGTTGTCGTATCTGGGAGCGAAACTCGCGATTGGAACAAATGCAATTAATCTGGAACGATGGTACGGTCTTGCCTTGACCACCCTGGGCATTTTCTTCCTTGTTCATTTGTAATCTCTGGTTTTGCCCGGGGCAGTCGAGCGCACGTCCGTTTGTCTCGGCGTGCATCCTTAACGCATACTTCACAGTTTCTTGATTGCCTCTCGGGTCTGTTTTCAATATCTTCAAATGCCGCCTGCTTCATTCCACATTCGGGATTGTTGATCGTATAAGCAGCAAAACTTTCTTGTAAGGGCAGATTGAGCTATGCCGTCACCAGCATTGAATAACGTCGTTTCGCGATTAACGACTCCGTTAAAGAAACCGGCCGCCGCTATTCGCGTGTCCCCCCAGCTTATTGAAGCCGCTCACGCGGAGACTGCCGATGTGATGGCTAAACTCGGCACGTCGCTGCAAGGCTTGTCGGAAACTCAGGTTGAGTCCTTAAGAGAACTTCACGGAACAAACGAAGTCGCCCAAGAGGTAAAACACGGATGGCTCTGGCGGTTGATGATTTCTCTGCGCAACCCTCTCGTAATTCTTCTGAGCGCGCTCGCCGCAATCTCGTTTGCTACGGGGGATGTCCGGGCCGGAACGGTGATGTGCCTGATGATCGTGCTTGGAGTGCTGTTGAAGTTCATTCAGGAAACGCGGGCGGATACCGCAGCGGCTCAACTCAAGGCGATGATCAAGGTTACCGCAACGGTCATACGGGACGGTCAACCCGCGGAAGTCCCGCTCAAGGATATCGTACCGGGCGACGTTGTTAAGCTTTCTGCCGGAGACATGATTCCGGCGGACCTTCGGGTCATCTCCTCAAAAGATCTGTTCGTGATCCAGGCGAGCCTCACTGGAGAATCGCTGCCGATAGAAAAATTTGACGCGCGCGATTCGCGCGAAAACATTTCGCCGCTGGAGCTCTCCAATGTGTGCTACCTCGGCACGAGTGTCGAGAGCGGCACCGCAATGGCCGTTGCTGCTGCGACCGGGAGGAGCACGTATTTCGGAAGCATGGCCGGGAGTATCACCGGTCCGCAGATCGAAACGAGTTTCGACAAAGGCATCAAGCGCTTCACGTGGCTCATGATCAGGTTCATGGTGGTCATGGTTCCGCTTGTCTTTGTCATTAACGGGTTCACGAAGGGAAATTGGGGAGAAGCCTTCTTCTTTGCGCTGGCCGTCGCCGTGGGATTGACGCCGGAGATGCTGCCGATGATCGTTTCGGTGAGCCTTTCGCGGGGCGCAATCCTCATGTCGCGGAAGAAAGTTATCGTCAAACGGCTTAACTCCATCCAGAATTTCGGCGCGATGGATGTTCTTTGCACGGACAAGACAGGCACGCTCACGATAGACCATGTCGTGCTCGAACACCATTGCGATGTGATCGGAAAGGAAGACGATGCCGTTCTCCGCGACGCCTACCTTATCAGTCACTTTCAAACCGGCCTTAAGAATGTTCTTGACCGCGCCATTCTCGACCACCGGAAAGATGTGCATGGGCCGCAGCGCGTTGAGGAATACAAAAAAGTCGACGAAATTCCGTTTGATTTCTCGCGCCGCATGATGTCGGTGGTCGTTGAAACACCCGACAGCATTCATCGCCTGCTCACGAAGGGCGCGCCCGAAGAACTCTTTGCGCGCTGCACCCGGTTTGAGTTGGAGGATGAACTTCTCCCGATGGATCCCGTTCTTATTCAGGACTTGCGCGATGAATACGAGCGATTGAGTTCCGAAGGATTCCGGGTGCTAGCGGTTGCCTACAAGGATCTTGAACGCCGTGCTGCATATTCCAAGGACGACGAGAAGGACCTGGTTCTCCGCGGCTATGTCGCTTTTTTGGATCCGCCCAAGGAAAGCGCCGGACCCGCAATCGCTGCGCTGCAAAAGCACGGAGTCTCCGTCAAAATTCTGACAGGAGACAACGACCTCGTCAGCAAGAAGGTATGCCATGAAGTGGGCCTGCCGACCGATCATCTCGTGCTCGGCACCGACATCGAGAAGATGTCGGATGCAGAGCTCCTTGTCTCAGCAAGAACAGCCACCGTGTTCGCGAGATTGTCGCCTGCGCACAAACAGCGCATCATTCAGATCCTTCGGGCGAACGGGCACGTGGTGGGGTTCATGGGAGACGGCATCAACGATGCCCCGGCATTGCGGGCGGCCGACGTCGGCATTTCTGTCGACACGGCGGTCGATATCGCGAAAGAATCCGCGGATGTCATTCTCCTCGAAAAGAGCCTCATGGTGCTCGAAGAAGGAGTGCTCGAAGGGCGGAAAGTGTTCGCTAACATCGTGAAGTATGTGAGGATGGGAGCCAGCTCCAATTTCGGAAACATGTTCAGCGTGCTCGGGGCAAGCGCGTTTCTTCCGTACGTACCGATGCTGCCAATTCAGGTCCTCTCCAACAACCTGCTTTATGATTTCTCGCAGGTTCCTATTCCGACAGACAACGTCGATCCGGAGCAGATTCTTAAGCCCCGGCCATGGTCGATGGATGAGATCACCAGGTTTATTCTTTTCATCGGACCGATTAGTTCGATCTTTGACTACACGACGTACTTTGTCATGCTGTATGTTTTCAACTGCTGGGATCCGTCACGCTCCTCGTTGTTTCAGACTGGCTGGTTCGTAGAATCGTTGATGACGCAGACGCTTATTATCCATATCATTCGCACAAACAAGATCCCGTTTTTCCAGAGCAAGCCGAGCGTTCCCCTCGTCCTCACGTCGGCAATTATCATCATGGTGGGAATGTGGCTTCCGAATTCTGTGCTGGCGCCGTCGCTCGGGTTCACGGCCCTGCCGGCGCTGTACTGGCCAATACTGTTGCTCACTCTCCTTTGTTACATTTCTCTTACCCAAATTGTAAAGACAATTCTGCTCCGAAGGAATTGGATTTGAGAAAGTCATTACGAGCTGCTCGAGTTAGTCCAGACCTTTGGGAATGAACGTCCGGTTGCTACAAAGGATAAGAGAGAATTTCCATCGTTGATCTGCGCCTGGCAAACGCCAAAGCTGTGCCGCTCCTACGGAGCTTTCATCAGATAGGGCTGTCCACCTACAGATATTGCGTCCCTCCGGGACTTAATGATCACAGACTCTCTGAAGCTCGAACGAGAGAACAGCGCTCCGGGAGGACCGAAATATTTATCCGCCTGCAGTTATTCCGTCCCTCCAGGGCTTAAAGTTTTTTGGTTCTGTAAAGATCATAGCAGAAAACGAAGCTCCGATAGGAGCGAAATATTAATGGCAATGCACGAGCATCAACCATTTAGCCCCGTCAGGGGCGGCATCCCCAAAGGAGTTGTTGATTTGTGTTAGATCACTGATTAATCGGTTCTCACTTCACTTCATCCAGGTTCCCCATTGAGCGATACCCAAATTATATTTTCGATGGTCGGCGTGGGAAAAATTCACCCGCCGAAGAAACAAGTCCTCAAAGACATCTACCTCTCCTTTTATTATGGAGCGAAGATCGGGGTTCTTGGCCTTAACGGCGCCGGAAAAAGCACACTCCTTCGGATCATCGCAGGAATCGATAAGGACTACATCGGTGAAATCACTTCGCAGAAAGGGATATCGTTCGGCTACCTTCCCCAGGAGCCGGAACTGGATCCATCAAAGACTGTGAAGGACATCGTCGAGGAGGGGGCGCACGAAATTGTTGCGCTCATCAAGGAGTACGAAGCGGTCACGGCAAAATTCGGCGAGCCGGATGCCGACATCGACAAGCTGCTGGAGAAACAAGGGAATCTCCAGGAGAAAATCGACCACCTCGGCGCCTGGGATATTGACAGCAAACTTGAGCAAGCGATGGACGCACTTCGCTGTCCTCCCGGCGATACGCCGGTCAAGGTTTTGTCCGGCGGCGAACGGCGCCGCGTCGCGCTCTGCCGCCTGCTGCTTCAAGAGCCCGATGTCTTGCTGCTCGACGAACCGACCAATCACCTCGACGCTGAGTCGGTGGCCTGGCTGGAGCACCATCTCGCCCAATACCCGGGGACGGTTCTTGCCGTAACCCACGACCGCTATTTTCTCGACAATGTTGCCGGCTGGATTCTCGAGCTGGACCGGGGAGAGGGAATTCCATTCAAGGGGAACTATTCATCCTGGCTGGAACAGAAACAGCAGCGGCTTGCGCTCGAAGAGAAACAGGAATCTAAGCGTCAGAAAGCTCTTAAGGAAGAGCTCGAATGGGTGCGGATGAATCCCAAGGGAAGGCATGCGAAGAGCAAGGCGCGCATCACGGCGTACGAAAAGATGTTTGCCGATGAATCGGAAAAACGGAACGAGGAAATGGAAATCTTCATTCCGCCCGGTCCGCGCCTCGGCGACGTCGCGATCGAGGCGTTCCATGTATCGAAGGCTTACGGAGACAATATCCTCTGCGAAGATATGAATTTCACGCTGCCGCCCGGGGGCATTATCGGCATCATCGGCGCAAACGGAGCCGGAAAGACGACGCTCTTCCGGATGATTACTGGGCGGGAGAAAGCCGACAGCGGCGAGATCAAGATCGGCGATACGGCAAAGATAGCCTACGTCGACCAGGGGCGCCCGCTGGATCCCGAAAAAACGATCTGGCAGGAAATTTCCGGTGGTGAGGACATCCTGAAGCTTGGAAACCGAGACGTTCCCTCGAGGGCGTACGTTGCTCGGTTCAACTTCAGCGGAAGCGACCAGCAGAAAAAAACCGGCGAACTTTCCGGCGGGGAACGAAACCGGGTCCATCTCGCAAAAGTTCTGAAAGAAGGGGCAAACATCCTTCTCCTGGACGAACCGACGAACGACCTCGACGTTAACACGCTCCGGGCGCTCGAAGAAGCGCTCATGAATTTTGCGGGATGTGCCGTTGTGATCTCGCATGACCGGTGGTTTCTCGACCGCATCGCAACACACATCCTTGCGTTCGAAGGAGAAAGCAAAGTTGTCTGGTTCGACGGAAATTATTCCGAGTATGAAGAGAATCGCAAGAAACGGCTCGGCATCGCTGCGGATCAGCCGCATAGAATTCGCTACAAGAGACTGACCAGGGAACAGTGAGCGGTTATCAATAAACAGTAAACAGTAATCAGTAAACGGTTATCAATCAACAATGAACAATCAACAATTAACATCATCACCGCAGAAACCAAGAACCAAGAACTTAGAACCAAGAACCAAAGACCTAGAACCAAGCACTAAGAACTAAAATCCAAGGACTATGGCCTCCGGACTATGGACTTTGGACTATAGACTCCGGACTTCACAGCTTGACAATCAACCGAGATATATTTATACTTGCACCGTCCAGGAAGCAGATGACTCAATTCTTCCAATTCACCACAGAGGAGTTACCATGAAAAAAATGTTGATCGGTGTTGTCGCCGTTTTCGTCACGATCGAAGTGCTGGATGGGATTATTCATGGCGGAATTCTGATGAGCACATACATGGCGATGCAGGGTGTGTGGCGTGCGGACATGATGGCGAAGATGTGGGTATTGCATGTTGTTAAGCTTATCACCGCATTCTTCTTTACGCTTATTTTTTCAAAAGGGTATGAGGGCAAAGGAATCATGGAAGGAGTGAGGTACGGTTGTTACATGGGAGCAATTATTGCAGCGGGTTTTGCTTTGGGATCATACGCCACATTTCCCATTCCGCATATGCTTGCGATTGAGTGGTTCTTCCTTACGCTCGCAGAGTACATCATTGTGGGAGTCGTTATTGCGCTTGTGTATGGCCGAAAAGAGGCGCCCGCGCCAAAAGCTTAATAGCAGACATTTGAATTCAGGGCCCCGATTTCGCGAAGGAGTCGGGGTTTTTTATGCTGCGCCTGTCACCCCATCGCCATCATTTTTGAATGGAGTCTGCGTCAGTACTCATGTTTACCCCGCTCTCCGAACCGACACGACACTTGCGATTCGCAGAAAACCGCATTAACTTTATGCCGAGTACGCATAATTGTCGGGGATGGAGTACGCGTGAGAACTGAAGCAACAGAGAACCTCTGGAATCCCGCAGTGCGGAAGGAAAGAGGTTTTTAAGTTTATCGGCCCGACCTTTCGTTTGCACACTCATTCAGGAATCGGAAGGGAAGAAATTGACTGGTTAAACCAAACACTTGAAGGCTCATCATGATCATCAGATGCTGGGGCGCCAGGGGATCCATTCCGGTCTCGGGGGCTGAATATCTCAAATACGGCGGCGATACAACTTGCCTCGAACTCATCACGAACGACGGTGACACGATCGTCATCGACGCAGGGAGCGGAATTCGGAAGCTTGGACTGCAACTGCTAGCATCCGGCAAAAAGGACATCAACATGGTGTTTACCCACGCCCACTGGGATCACCTTCTCGGATTTCCATTTTTCAAGCCGGCCTACGCACGCGGGACCACAATCAATCTCTTTGGATGTCCTTTTGCACAAGCCTCGATCAAAAATATCCTGTCGAATACGATGTCGCCTCCATTTTTTCCGGTAAAACTTGAAGACCTCGATGCAGATATTGTCTACCACGGCGCGTGCACGGGACCCTTTGACATTGGACCGGTTCATGTAACGCCTATCCTGCTGAGCCATCCCAACCAGGGGATAGGATATAAGTTCGTCGAAGAGAAGAAGAGTTTTGTCTTTCTGACGGACAATGAATTAGCGTTCAAACATCCGGGTGGGCTTGACTTCAGTGCGTACGTTGAATTTGCCCGCGAGGCGGACCTTTTGATTCACGATGCGGAGTACACCCGGGAAGAGTACCAGAGAACGAAGGGGTGGGGCCATTCCGTTTACACCGATGCTCTCAGGCTTGCGACCGATGCTCACGTAGCACACTTAGGGCTTTTTCACCATAATCAGGAGAGAAGCGATAGAGCCGTCGATGATATTGTCGGCGAGTGCCAAAGACTCTTGGAGGAACAGAAGAACACGCTGGCGTGTGAAGCGATTTCGGCAGGGACTGAAATTGTTCTGCAGTGAACTGCGGACTAAAACAGGGAGATTCCATGGAAGCAGTGAAGCGAATTGCTCTAGTGGCGCATGACAACTGCAAAAAGGACATGGTCGAGTGGGTTCGCTGGAACAGAGACACCCTCCTCAATCATCTGCTTATCTGCACAGGGACAACAGGCAAACTGGTGGACAACGCGCTGAAGCACTCTTCGGGCGGAAAGCATCGTCATGAAATCAAAATGACGAGACTGAAGTCGGGTCCATTCGGCGGCGACCAGCAGTTAGGCGCAATGATCGCCGAGGGGGAAGTCGATATACTGATCTTTTTCTGGGATCCAATGGAGCCGCAGCCGCATGAGGTGGACGTCAAAGCCCTGCTGCGGATAGCGGTGCTCTACAATATACCGACCGCCTGCAACCGCTCCACTGCGGATTTCCTTATCTCCTCACATCTTCTCAAAGAAGAATACCAGGTGGCCCCGCCGCGCGATTATAAGGAATACTTGAACAGAAAAATGGAAGTTTGAAACAGTAAACAGTGATCAGTGATCAGTAATCAGTGATCAGACAACAATTAACAATGAGCAGGTCTGTCAGAATTGGGATATTTGATCCCTGTCTCAATCTCAACCTCAGCCTTAGCATCACCCACGAACCGAACAAGCTACTCTTTCCCATGCCCCCGAAACTCTCCATCGATCTTGGCAGCGTCCAGAAGACGCTTCTCCTCCCCCTGTGGGGACGGGCAGTCGAAACCAAGAAAAGAAAACCTCTTTTAGTAGATGAAGCAGCGGTACAGATCATCCAAAGCATTGATTTTGACTTCTCGACAATCGCGAGCAACATGAGCCGCATCACTCAACTTGCATGGATCGCTCGATGTTTGCACATCGATCGCTGCATGAGGCAATTCCTGGCGAAACACCCGAAGGCTTCAGTCGTTAATATCGGATGCGGCCTGGACACGACATTCGAACGGGTCGACAACGGGTCCCTCTCCTGGTTTGATTTGGATCTGCCCGATGTCATCGAATTGCGAAAAGAGTTCATGAAGGAGAACGAACGCCGCAAGTTCATCGCCTGTTCTTTCATTGAGAATGAATGGCTGCATCAAATTCCCCGCGGCGAAGGGGTATTTCTTCTGGCGGCCGGAGTTTTCTATTATTTTAACGAGAGCGAACTCAAGAGCTCATTCTCCAGGATGGTTGACGCTTTTTCCGGAGGAGAGATGATATTCGATTCGGCTTCACCTTTGGGGGTCAGGGTTGCCAATAAGAAAGTGATTGAAGGAGGGGGGATGGACAAAAGTGCCGTGCTGCGGTGGGGTCTTGAGAGTGCGCAAGAGATTCGACGATGGGACGACAGAATCAGAATCGTCGCTGAATACCCGATGTTTCATGGAATGAAGGATGGATTAACATTCAGAGACAAAGTGGGGACGTCATTTTCCGATTTCCTCAAAATCATGTCGATGGTGCACCTGGCATTTGCTGCCTGACCGTTGTGACGAATGAGGAAACCTTCCGAAGGTTTCCTCAAGAAACCTGTCCTATCTCAAAATTCTCGACAATATCTAAAGGGAAAACCTTCGGAAGGTTTGCGTGAGAGCAGCATCGCCTCCCCGCCGGTTGATGGTGTATCAATTTGACAACACCGACGCTATGCACGACCGTCATGCTGACGTCCCAAAGGGATCCCTTCGGGAAAAGTCAGCATCTAAGGCGCATTTCTAGATTCTCAACGAGTCCCCACGGGTCTATCGACCCGTAGGGTCGTAGACGAGTCTTCGACCGGCTTTCGCTCGTCAGAGTCGACGAAGTCTGGCGACCGGAATGACGAGAATAAGTCAAACTGAGACACGACCCGCCAGTTGGTTCACAGCCGATTCTTTCGTATGTTTAATCAGCAGCGCTTCTTTTGATGCATATCGAGGGGCTGAAGGGGAATCCGGACTCACCGCGAAATACCACGCGTGAATCCCGTCACTAAAGACAGTCATGTCCACACATTTTTCTGGCATTCTGGAAATAGATTCGCAGCGCCGCGGATATGTCCGCGCCATCTCGCATGGGCTTCTTATTAACCCGTCCGATGTTCCCATTGCTTCGCCGCTCATTCAACGGTTCGCAATGCGGACCGGTGTATTTCTTGAAGGAACGGCGGACGGCGGAGGAAAAGGGAGCTCGCCGGCCGTCACGATCGAGCGGATCAACGGGATGCTGCCGGATGAATGGAAAGCAGTTAAAGAATTTTCGGCGCACGAGGTAATTTCTCCGAACGAAATTATCCGGCTCGAAGGTCCGAAGAGCAACGTTTCAATGCGTATCGTCGACCTTTTCTGCCCGGTGGGCAAGGGGCAGCGGGCGCTTATTGTTTCACCGCCGAAGGCCGGAAAGACGATGTTGATGCAGCAGCTTGCCCACGCCGTCAGCATCAACAACCCGGATATCGATCTCCTGGTGCTGCTGATCGACGAACGGCCGGAGGAGGTGACCGACATGCGCCGGTCGATTTCCGGCGAGGTGTTTGCCAGTTCAAGCGATAGCGAACGAGGCAGCCATGTCAGGCTCGCGCAGCTTGTGCTCGAGTATGCAAAACGAAAAGTCGAAACGGGAAAAGATGTCGTCCTTCTTCTCGATTCCCTCACCCGTCTCGGCCGCGCTTTCAACATCCACCAAAAGAGCAGCGGACGCACGATGTCCGGAGGTGTCGACATCAGGGCGCTCGAAATACCGAAGAGAATTTTTGGAGCGGCCCGCAACTGCGAAGGAGGAGGTTCGCTGACGATTATCGCGACAGCGCTCATCGAGACGAATTCAAGAATGGATGAGTTGATATTTCAAGAGTTCAAGGGAACGGGAAACATGGAACTTGTTCTCGACCGGGGGATGGCGAATGAAAGGATCTTTCCCGCAATCAATCTCACCGCGTCGGGGACGCGGAGAGAAGAACTTCTGTTCGGCGCGGCGGTGGCGGAACATCAGGCGTTGAGGCGTTCGATCGCCAGGATGCCTCCGCGTGAAGCCATGCTGGCAGTGTTCCAGCTCGTCAAACAATATCCGACCAACCAACTGCTTCTTTCGAAGTTCTGATTCCTACGGTGACAGTTCATGAAACGCTCAGCGGCATTCTGGATACTCGCGCTTCTGCTGACGATTGCATCGGCCGTCGTCCAGCGCGTTACCGGTCCCACATACCCGGTCTCGGGAAAGACGATGATGCACGGGGAAAAGATCGAGTTCTCTTTCGAGCGGAGTCACGGCGGAGAGGACAATGCGGTCATCCGCGTTCAGACGCACGACAGCTCGATCCGCGGAGAAGTGGCGTGGAAGCGGTACAAGACGGCCGACGAATGGCAGAGAGTTCCCATGAAGAACGAGGGCGGAGACCTTTCTGCTCAACTTCCGCATCAGCCCCCCGGGGGGAAGCTGCAATACCGCGTTCTTCTTGATGACGGCGTGGAGAGTTTTACGCTTCCGGCCAACGATGCCGTGGTGATGCGTTTCAAGGGAGATGTTCCTCTCGCTATCTTGATTCCGCACATTATCGCAATGTTCGGCGCGATGCTCCTCTCGACCAGGGCAGGACTCGAATGTTTTGCGAAGATCCCTTCATACAAAAACTTCGCCGCCTGGACGATTGGATTTCTGGTGATCGGCGGCTTTATTCTCGGACCGCTGGTTCAGCTCTACGCCTTCAACGCCTGGTGGACCGGATGGCCGTTCGGCGGAGACCTTACCGACAACAAAACTGCGATTGCATTGGCGGCGTGGATCGTCTCGGCCATCGCGGTCCGAAAAGTCGCTGCGCCAAAGAATTGGGTGCTGGCAGCTTCCATCATCACGATGGTTGTCTTTCTCATTCCGCATAGTCTGTTCGGTACGGAAATCGACTACAGTGCCGAACCTCAACGCCATGCGGCATCGGCAGAAATCCTTCAAAACAAGCCGGAAAAGACCGTATTCGAGGGGCGAGCGGCAAAAGAATTTTCCTTATATTATAGAGAGGTTGACGGTATTTCCACAGCTTCGAGGAGTTGACAGGATGATCACGAGCCGGTTGCTTCTCGCCGGGTGTCTGGCGATTGGCATCAACGCAGAATTGATTTCTCAAGTGGCTCAAAAGAGCGGCGCAGAGCTCTGCTCCGAGAAAAGAATGAAACAGGCTGGCGTTTTGATGAAGGAATTGTCGGCGAATACTCCGCTTCACTCTTTCGACGTTCTTAGCTATACATTGAACTTCGACATCTATCACTGCTTCCGTTCACCGTTCCCCAAATCGTACACCGCTACAGACGTCATTAAGTTCAAAGTCGATTCTACATTGAACTCCGTCCAGCTAAATGCTGTCAACGCTTCATTAGTCATCGATTCAGTCGCGGGCAAGACATTCACACACTCAGGCGACGTACTGACGATCAATCTCGGAACAACGTATCACGCCGGAGATACCGCCAGCGCATTCATCTACTATCACCACAACGACGTTGCGGACGCTGCATTCTATGCGGCGAATGGAATGGTCTTTACCGATTGCGAGCCCGAGGGAGCAAGGAAGTGGTTTCCCTGCTGGGATCGTCCATCCGACAAGGCAACGCTGGATTTGACAGCCAAAGTCCCTTCAGAAGCTAAGTTCGGTTCCAACGGAAGACTTGTTGATACGCTGCACACCGGCGACACAACATATTATCACTGGGCCAGCCGCGACCCTATTGCGACGTACCTGATGGTTATGACTGGCAAGGTGGCCTATAATCTGGATGTAGTATTCTGGAAGAAAATATCCAATCCGAACGACAGCATCCCGGTGCATTTCTATTGGAACTCGGGAGAGAACGTGAGTTCGCTCCACAATATCGAAACGGAAGTTCCTTCGATGGCGACGCGCTATTCAACGCTGTTCGGTGAGTACCCGTTTGAGAAAATCGGCATGGCGACGATCGCGCTAGGAGCGGGGTTTATTTGGGGAGGGATGGAAAACCAGACATTGATAAGCCTGGAGCCCAACACCTGGTACGAAAACCTCGTCTCCCATGAGTTTGCGCATCATTGGTTCGGCGACATGATCAGTCCGGGCACGTGGGCGGATGTGTGGCTGAATGAGGGTTTTGCGACATACTGCGAGGCTTTGTGGAACGAATACAAGTATGGGCAGGCTTCATACAAAGAAGCTATCAACAATGACGCGGGTGAATATCTATTTGAAAACCCGGGATGGCCGATCTATAATCCGCAATGGGCCGTGACAACCCCTGACCTTAATACGATGTTCAATGTCGCCATTACGTACGACAAGGGGGCGTGCGTTCTTCACATGCTCCGATACACTCTTGGAGATTCGCTCTTCTTCGCCTGCCTTAAAGGATACACCACCGATACGGTGAGCTTTCGATTGAAAAATGCAGTGACCGCGGACTTCATCCAGAAAATAAACAGCGGGGCGGGTCAGGACCTGAACTGGTTCTTCAACGAGTGGGTCATGCAGCCGAATCATCCAATCTACCATAACGTCCTGACGATAGATTCCGCGGCACACAGGGTTGACGTTCTCCTCCGGCAGACGCAGTCGAATCCATCGTTCTTCACGATGCCCGTCGAGCTGAAAATCTCGTTCGCAAACAGCCCAGATTCGACAATCCGTGTTTTCAACAACGTCAACGGTCAGACGATAAGTTACACCTTCGCCGATCGACCGACAAGAGCGGTCTTCGACCCGAATGACAACATTGTTTTGAAAGTTGATTCGACGCTGGTCACGGGGGTGTCCCCGGTGCATGGAATAGCCGCCCTTCACTACAGTCTGGATCAAAACTATCCAAATCCGTTTAACCCTTCCACAAAAATAGAGTTCACCGTTGCCGAGCTTCAGAATGTTTCGCTGAAGATCTATGATATTCTCGGTAAAGAGGTGGCGACGCTTCTTAACGCACGGTTGAATCCCGGAGAATATACAATCCAATGGGACGGGAGCAAGGCTCCAAGCGGCGTCTATTTTTACAGGCTTCAGGCAGGAGCCTATACTCAAACGAGGAAATTGATGCTGGTGAAATGAGGCTGCAAGCGTATCGTGTAAAGTGTTCATCAGTCAATCCGTACTACCACGAAGGAAAACCAAAATGAAATCGACCGACTTCCTCTCAATCCGGGACATGAGCGGCAAAGAAATAATCGCGACCCTCTCGCTTGCGCGCTCGATGAAGGCGAACAAAAAGAAATATCGCAAGGCGCTGGATGGCAAAACCCTGGCGCTTATCCTTGAAAAGCCGTCGCTTCGCACTCGTACATCTTTTGACGTGGGCATCCAGCAGCTCGGAGGATTCTCTGTCTATTTATCCCCCGCCGAAATCAGCCTCGGGAAACGCGAATCGGTCTACGATGTGGCGAAGAACCTTGAGCGAATGGTGGAGGGGATTATGATCCGGACGTTTGCTCATCAGATCGTTTTGGACATGGCGAAGCATGCCTCTATTCCTGTGATCAACGGTCTCAGCGATTATTCCCATCCTTGTCAGGCGCTCGCCGACTATATGACCATCCAGGAAAAGAAGAAGAAGCTGAAGGGCTTGAAGCTCTGCTATGTGGGAGACGGCAACAACGTTGCTCATTCGCTGATGTTTGCCGGGGCGCTCCTCGGCGTCAATGTCACTGTGGCGTGTCCCGCCGGGTACGACCCAAACGCTACGGCAACGGAACAGGCAAAGAATGATGCAAAAAAAACCGGAGCCGTTATCGAGATCGTTCACGATCCGCTCGAGGGAGCAAAGAACGCAGATATCGTCTATACGGATGTCTGGGCTTCGATGGGACAGGAGGCTGAAGCTGAGGCACGGAAGAAGATCTTCTTGCCCTTCCAGGTAAACGCCAACCTTATGTCGCGCGCAAAGAAGGATGCAATTTTCATGCATTGCCTTCCCGCGCACCGGGGCGACGAAGTAACAGACGAAGTCATCGATTCAAAACAATCGGTCGTGTTCGACGAAGCGGAGAATCGGCTCCATGCACAGAAGGCGGTGATGTATCAGCTGATGAAGTGAAACACAGTCATCAGTGAACAGTGATCAGT
>CAYLMV010000016.1:45264-46782 GCA_964384415.1 uncultured Chitinophagaceae bacterium
ATGCAGAAAACAGCCCTTATAGCAATCGGCGGCAATTCGCTTATCCGCGCAGGAGAACGGGGAACGATCGACGAACAGCTTGCGAATGCGCATGCCACCGCAAAGAGCATTGTCCAGATGGTGGCGCGAGGCTGGCGTTTGGTGATCACTCATGGCAACGGGCCGCAAGTCGGCGCGGCTCTTCTCCGTTCCGAAAGGGCGGCCGGCGAGGTCTACACTCATCCGCTCGATGTCTGCGTCGCCACGACGCAAAGTGAAATCGGCTACATTATTCAAAGGGCGATGGAGTACGAACTTCGGCAGATCGGACTTTTTACGCCGGTGATGACAGTGCTCACCCAGGTACGTGTTGACGAAAAAGATCCGGCGTTCAGCAATCCCACAAAGCCCATCGGACCATTCTACTCCAAAACCGATGCCGAGGAAAAACAGAAGTCCCTGGGATGGAATATTGTTGAAGATTCCGCCCGGGGATACCGGCGCGTTGTTCCTTCCCCGGAACCGGTGGAAGTGTTTGAGCAGGATATCATCCGTAAAATTCTCGACCTCAACATGATCGTCATTGCGGTTGGCGGAGGGGGGATTCCGGTAATCGAAAAGGAAAACTATCTTGTCCTCGGTTCGGAAGCGGTGATCGACAAGGACCGTGCGTCGGCGCTTCTCGCCTCTAACCTTTCGGCAGATCTCTTCATCATCAGCACGGACGTGAAACAAGTCTATCTCGATTACAAGAAACCGACGCAGCGTCCTGTGGAAAAAGCAAACGTTCAGGAAATGGAACGCTATGTTGGAGAGAGACAATTCGCGGTCGGGAGTATGGGGCCGAAGGTGGAATCGGCGATCCGGTTTCTGAAGCACGGCGGGAAAGAAGCGATCATCACCTCATTCGAATGCCTCATCGATGCAGTCGATGGGAAAACGGGGACACACATTGTACCGTAACGAGCGCAAGAACACACCGCAAAGGCGCAAAGAACGCGAAGAAAAGAAAATCGGGAATGGAAAAGTCGAAGGATATCGAGAAAGTTGCGACGATCATCGTTGATACAGCTATTAAAGTTCACAAAACTCTCGGACCTGGCTTGTTGGAGTCAGCATATCAGAAATGCCATGCGCATGAATTACGAAATCGCGGACTCAAAGTTGAACTAGAAGTAATCGTTCCCATTCGTTACGATGGCGAGAGCATTGACGCCGGCTATCGGATTGATACGCTGGTCGAAGGAATAGTAGCCATTGAAAACAAAGCCATAGAGTGTGTGTTGCCGCTCCATGAAGCACAGTTATTAACGTATATGAGGCTGAAAGACTTACGCTTGGGTTTCCTTCTGAACTGGAACGTTGTATTGATGAAATGGGGAATCAAGCGTATGGTGAACGGGCTCTAAAAGAATTAGATCAAAAACTCTTAGCGTTCTTCGCGTCTTCGCGGTTCTCTTTTGTCTCGGCGCGTCGGAGAACACACCGCGAAGGCGCAAAGAGCGCGAAGAAAAGAGAACGGGGGAATTGAAAAGACGA
>CAYLMV010000017.1:0-45120 GCA_964384415.1 uncultured Chitinophagaceae bacterium
ACGAATTCCGTCTCGAGCACGACATGCTCGTTCGGCAAGAGTGTCTGTGACTCAATATTCCTGATCAGAATTTCGGCCGCCCGTTTTCCGATTTCGTGCTGCGGTGCGCGGATGGTCGTGAGCGGCGTAGGATATATCTGGGCGTAGTAGATATCGTCGTTTCCGACAATCGAAATATCCTCCGGAACGCGAATTTTCAGCTGCTTGAGAGCCGTCATCACCGCAAGGGCCTGATGGTCGTTAAAACAAACGATGGCGGTCGGATATTCGTCCGTTTTTTTGTTCTTAAAATACTCTATCGTCTTGCCAAAGCTTTCATCGTAGTGCGATCCCACGGAAACAATCATCTCTTTGTTGAAGACCAGGGTGCTCTCGCTGAACGCATCGCGGAATCCTTCGATGCGCTCCTGCGTGTGGGATGAAAGAGGCGGACCCGCAAAATGAACGATACGCGTGTGGCCGCTGTCAATAAGGTACTTGACCGCTTTCTTGATCGCCTTCAGATTATCGATCGCAACAACATTCGCCTGAATTCCTTTCACATCCTCCAGCAATACGAAGGGGTAGTTGATCATCTTCAGTTTGAACAGATGCTCTATCTCGGCCGTACCGGCAATGATCGGAGCGATGATCGTTCCTTTGATATCCTTTGCTGAAAAGAGGTGGGAAAGTCTTTTCTCGCTTTCATGATCGTCGTCCGAACTCGTGACGATGACGGAGTACCCTTTGCTGTTTGCGTAATCCCGAACGCCGGATGCGATCGAAGTGTAGAATGGATAGTTCAGATCCTTGATAATAATGCCGATGCTCTTGTCCTGGGTGCCGTTCTTTAAGTTTCTGGCAACCCCCTTCGGGCGAAAATTGATCTCCTTCATAACCGCCAGGATGTGATCCCTGGTGGCTGGTTTCACCGTATTCTTTGCATTAATGACCGCAGATACGGTCCCCTTCGAGACCCCGGTTCGTTTAGCGACGTCTTCTATGGTTATTCGTTTCATTTGAATTTTCGGTACTCCCCGTAAGGAAGTGCCCCATTAGTGCGCAACATATGTCCTTCCGTCTGATAGAATTGGATAAACGGGAGATTCGGTCATTGATAGAATAGCTTCCCAACAATCCACCCGGACCCGACAGGGGAACGGAAAACAACGTTATGCCAAGTCCTGTTGATCAATAAAACTCTCTTTGGCCTGTAGACAAGGGGGAATTCAATCCCCGCGATGACACAAAGTACTATTAAGTCGCTCCTGTTTCAGTTTTGCCACACAAAGGTAAGACATTTTTCCCGATAGTCAAATCCATTAATTCGTTTGCTGCAGCCGCAAGATCCGAATCACCCGGGTAACAAAAAGCATGCAGGGGGTTTACAGGCTATTGATAGACCGCGTCTTGGCCTGAATATTCGAACCAATCGTACTCGGCGAAACTGGCGGTCGGTTTATCCAGGGAAGTTGCATACAGCCCAAACATGCATCCGACGAACCCTCCGGCGATTCTCGTGCTCAGAAATTTCGCATCAACGCTCTCTTTGAGGAGAATCCAGTGGCCGGGGGTGCAGGTATAGGAAAACGAATAAGTATCCTCTTTCGCTTCAATTCTCAAGCTTACTTCGCTCTCACTTTCTTCTTTTCCGAGCGTCGAAGAGGCCAGCAGTTCCATCGTCGCCGAAGGACCTCCGCCGCTCGCCGACCGGTAAAGCTGGATAACGGGAATACTCCCTTCCACCGATTTACACAGATAATAGAAATGTTTTTCGTTCTGAAAAATCACCAGCCCCGCTTTTTCATTCTCCCCCTTTGGGTTGAAGAGAAGGGCCGTAGTGGCAGTTCCGATTAGGTTCTTCTGACGCCTTCCCACGAAGCTCGGATTCTTGCTGCCTGCGCATGTTTCCGGCCTCAGCCGCATCGAGAGGCAGCCTTTCTTCCGCGCAAGCTCAAACCACTTCTCGTGAGGAGTCCGCAGAAAGACCCAGTTTGGATTCAATTCAATGGAGTCAAACTCATCCCTCGACAAAAAATTTCCGCTCGTTGGAATGTCAACCGAATCCGCCGTCGGCCAGATCGGATAAGGATAGCGGTACTGGACTTCCGCGCGGCCGGGGTTGATGATCGGCCAGCCGTCGTTCCATTGAACAGGAGCCATGAAGGTTTCTCGGCCCGTGTTATAATACTCTCCTTCATACGGCTTGTAAGGGCGGCAGCCGAGGAAGACAGCCCACCATTCGCCCGACGGGGTCTCTACGAAATCTGCATGCCCCGTCGAGGTGATCGCATATTCCCTCTTCGGGTCCAGCTGACGCTGCGTAAGGATCGGATTGTTCTTGTAGGAAACATAGGGACCGTACACGCCCGAACTCTTGAAGACAACTTCCGAGTGTTGATCGGCCGTCCCTCCTTCAGCGCAAATCATGTAGTATGCGCCATCCTTTTTGAAAATGTGAGGCCCCTCTATCCATACAGGTTTCTTCGCAATGTCCGTGCCGCCGTTGATGAGTATTCTTTCTTCTCCGGTCACCTTCAGACTCTCCGCATCGAAATCACGCATCCGGATCGTCCGGTGTCCGCTGTAGAGTGATTTGTCGTCGGGGGGATTGCTGTTGAAGATAAGATATGCTTTACCGTTGTCGTCAAAGAAGAGAGATGGGTCGATCCCGTTTACTTGAGGAAGCCACGCGGGGGCCGACCAGGGTCCCGCCGGATTCTTTGCCGTGGCGACGAAATTTCCGCCGATGTCTACCAGCGTGCATGTGACATAGAACGTGCCGTCGTGATATCGTATCGCCGGAGCAAATATCCCCCGGGATACGCCCTGTCCATCCAGATTGAATTGCTCAGGGTTGTTCAGGACGTATCCGATCAGTTCCCAGTGGACCAGATCGCTGCTGTGGAAAACATTGATCCCAGGGAAATAAGCGAACGTTGAGTTCACGAGGTAGTAGTCGTTCCCTACGCGGCAAATGCTTGGGTCGGGGTAAAAGCCGGAGATGATTGGATTTGTGTACGTGGGCCTCGCCTGGCTCAGTAACGGCTGTTGAAGCCCAAGAGCCGCGAGGATGAACAGCATAACAAAACCCGATGCACGTTTGCCCAATGTTTTTCCTTTCATCTCGTTGATTGAAACATTCGAACGGAAGACCACCGTACGCAGCCGGCTAGTCGGCTCTTTCGATGAATTGCTGGCCGCCGTATTGCTCCAACTGGAAACCGGTTACCTTCCCTTTGTCATCTTTCTTGAAATGAATGAAAAGGTACGCACCTTTGCCGTAGAAATCTGTCTGGCTTTCCGCGAAGATAGGAAATCGCGAGCTATCGGGAAGAAGCGCGACAAGTTGGTTCTCCTCGCGGACAACTTTAATTTTGATCTCAGGATTGATCTTATACGTTCCCACGTACTGGTCGAGAATCACGGCGTCGACCATCACGGATGGTTTAGCGAAAACAAACTGCAGGCCGCGTGTGTATCCTTCGGCCTTACCGCCGGAGTGACCGGAACCCTGGAGCACCCGAGTCTCTATATCCAGCCCCTCCAGTTTTTTCGATTTCAACCGATCGGCGAATTTTTCAAACTCGTTCGCGTTTCCTTCCAAACCTCCGACCGCCATAAATAACTTCGTAGGCTGCAGCGACTTATTGGGAGCGTAATTCTTTTCATAGCTTTCGACCACCCCGTTGTCCCAGCCAATCGCGGGGCTTGTCAGCACATAGCGGTTGAACAACGTTGTTTCCTGAAACAGCGCATACAGCGTGAAGAGCCCGCCGAGTGAACTCCCAATGAGCGTTCGGTCGTCCTTCTTCGTCCGGTACCGCGCGTCGATGAATGGAATCAGTTCTGTCCTGATGAACTGCAAAAACTTCGGAGCGTTTCCTGCAAAAGGAGCCTGCGCCGCCGGCGTCGGCGTCAGATCTCGCGCCCGGAGATAATCAAAGTTCGGGTTACTCCCGCCCCAGGCAATTCCGACGACGATTGCCCCTGGAACAAATCCGTCATAATACTGCTCGCCAAAAATCGCGTTGAGCAAGGGAAAATCCCATTGGCCGTCTATGAGGTAGATGACAGGAAGAGACTTGGTGGAATCCCCGTATTCTCTCGGAAGGTTTATATACAGATTAAACTCCTGTCCGACAATGGTGGAAACAAGCCGAAGCGACTGGGTCCCCGCTATTTGAACTGCCGGCGGTGACGAAAGTGAATCAGTTCGACCCGTTTGGGCAGTGGTCGTCTTGGTTTGAAGGAGGGTGAAGATAAAAATGAGAGGAATGAACAGGGATGATAAACGATGAAAAGTTATCTGAATCTTCGATTTCATAGTTATAGACTCCGCGGAAAATGGTTAAGTGAATTTCCTTCAGTGACACGCCGCCATAATGTTTGTGGAAATGATAGATGTAGTGCAGCACGAGACAGTCAATCTCTAAAGGTCCGGGGTATACGAGACGGCATTCTTAGACTGTCGCTACGATCGAGAACCCGATTCGCATTCCTTTTGCATGCTGCAAACATCTCATCCCGATCGGGGCCCTCTCGCGCATCGCGTGAAGAGAATCTCGTATCGAAAGAACCTGATTCGAAGCACCGGAGGTGCGAAATGTTTATAGTCCATCCCCGCAATAATCACCCGAGCTCCGTCAGGAGCGGCACCAGATCACTCTCTTGTCGTCAAATAGACCTAGTTCTGCTTCACGAGGTAGTCATTGCACGCGTCAGCCGCTTCACCTCCGTGCGACACAGCTCTCACCACCAATGATGCTCCTGTCATCGCATCACCCGCCACAAAGACGCCCGGAACGGACGTTGCGTACTTCCCGTTGGTTTTGATGTTACCCCTCTCGTCGAGTGCCACATTCAGCTCTTTCGCAAGCGTACCATGTTCAACATGGAGAAAACCCATCGCGAGAAAAACGAGGTCGACGTCCAGCGAGAACGCGGAGCCGGGTATCTCGCTCATCTCGAGGCCTCCCTTAGGTCCGCCCGGCTTCCAATCCAACCGGACAAAATGTCCGGAAGAAACCCTGCCATCCGCCCCAACAAACTTCTTTGTCGCAATAGACCAATCGCGCACGCAGCCTTCGTCGTGAGAAGACGAGCTCCGCAGTATCTTCGGCCAATCAGGCCAATCCGGATTGAACGACTTGTCCCACTCTCGCGGTTTGGGAAGGAGCTCAAATTGATAGACATTTTTTGCTCCCTGGCGAATTGCGGTCCCCGCGCAATCGTTCCCGGTATCGCCTCCGCCGACAACCAAAACGGTCTTGCCTTCAGCCCAGATTATTTCTTCTTTCTTCTTGATTCCTGCGACGTAGAGGTTGGATTGCGTCAGATATTCCATCGCCTGGTGAACGCCCGCAAGCTCACGCCCGGGCACCTTGAGATCCCGCGCTTCCCCGGCTCCCGGCGTCAAGACTACCGCGTCGAACGATTTCAACAGCTCGTCCGCCGTGATATCCTTTCCCGCCTCCACCCCCGTCTCGAAGGAAATCCCTTCTGCCTCCATCTGCGCCAAACGCCGATCAAGCACCCACTTCTCCAGTTTGAAATCGGGAATGCCAAACCGCAGGATGCCGCCTAACTTCTGCGACTTCTCGAAAAGCCGCACGGTGTGTCCGAAACGCCGAAGCTTCTGCGCCGCCGCCAACCCTGCCGGCCCGGAACCGATGACCGCCACCCGCTTGTTCGTTTCGGACGACGGGGGCCGCGGAACGACCCATCCGTTCTCGAAAGCCCGCTCGGAAACGAACAACTCGATTTGCCGGATAGAAACAGGGCTGACATTCACCGAGAGAGTGCACGCGGCTTCGCAAAGACCGGGACATACTCTGGCGATAATTTCGGGGAAGCTGCTGGTCAATTCGAGCTGCTCGTACGCCTCTTTCCATCGGCGCCGATAGACGAAGTCGTTCCAGTTTGGAATTGTGTTGTGGAGAGGACAGCCCAGCCAGTGACAAAACGGAACGCCGCAATCCATACAGCGGGCTCCCTGGCGTGTGATTTCATTTTCCGGAAGGAGATTGACAAACTCGTGGTAGTCGTGAATGCGTTCAGTGACCGGACGATAGGATGGATCGACTCGAGGGTATTCAAGAAAGCCGCCTGGTTTTCCCATATGCTGTGCCCCTTTGCTGTTGTGAGCCCCGTCTGATCGGAAAATCTTCGATCAGGCGGGACGAGTGAAGACAAAGACCTAGCTGTGCTCTGTCAGTTTTTGCGGTTGAGCAGAAAACTCTCGGGCGGACCGAGGTAACTCGGTTGAACGCCGCCGGCGTCGACTACGATTTTTTGCAGCACGACTCCGGGATCGACCATCCAGAATTTCAATGTGTGGACGCCCGGGCTAGTGATGGTATGATGTGAAGTTGAAACAATAATATTGTTCGCCGCCCACTGTTCCCACACCTGGTTTGAATTCTCCCCGTTCATGACGATCGTCTGAGGCGGGACATCATCGAACGAAACGGCGTAGCGGAGGCCTTGATCGTTGTGAAAATTGAGCGTGGGCGACAGGTAGACATTAACTTTCATATCTCCCGTATTGAAAAAATACATCCTGTATTCGAGGCGTGGACTCGCTCCTCCCGGAGACTGCGGCGCCGAAGTCACCGGCACGGGGGTCATCGCCGATGCGGTTCGCCCCAGGCCGGGTATCTTCATCCAACTCACCCCCGTTGATGTCACCTCGTTGGAGTAGTGTTCGGATTCGACGGAGACACACCCGTTCGCCTCGATAGCGAGTTGCTCGCTGCTTCCGGGCGAAAGGCTCGAATTGTTAATGGATGCATGCACGATCATACGTCTCTTATTCGGCCCGGTTACAGTGAGAGCGGCTGTTTGTTCGCCTTCCGGAGCTTTCGACCAATCTACGCTGATCCAAAGCCGATCTTCCTTGTCGATCGTTCCCTGCATCTCACTTGCTTTGAGCCACGGTTTTTCGATCTCCACAGAAAAAGAGAACGGTCTCATTCCGCGATTGAAGACATCGATATAGTACGATTGTTGATTGTACCGGTCGAACTCCGGAAGCGTTGCCTCGACCCCCGCTTCGGGAAGCCATGTTGACTGACCTTCGACAGCGATACCCATGTCGGCGGCGTCAGGCAGCTCTATCCGTTTTACATCCGGTAAAGAATTTTTTGGCGGCTCCTGCCAATACGTGTACCCGATGTGGGTTTGATCCATCATGTGATTCCACTTGCCGCCGGCCATGATCCTGTTATAATAATACGTAATTGCTGAGTCTTTTTCGAATAGTTCCTGCACTTTTCGTGCCAGACTGTTCGTTGAGGCGCGCCCTTCTTTTGCGTAGCGGCGGTTCTTTGCAGCGGTGACGTAGAGCTCGTTCAGGTTCGAGCAGGCGAGCACCGGATGCAGGACCAGTTGATAGAACGCATCCTTCGCCTCGGGTTGGAGGGAATCATAGATTTTTTGACCCTCCGCCGCCAGGGCGCTGTACTCCGCGACCACCGTTTCGGCCTCTCTATAATCGAACAAGCTGTATGTATCGGGCGAAAGCAATTCCGGTTTTCGGCGTGCGTTGAACTTGGTGTATGAAGTCAGGATGTGTGCGATCTCGGCCGCGTGCTCTTTGCCGAATTGCTGCTCAGCCCACCGCCGTGTATACTCCGGCAAACGGTCGGCGGGCCATCCGTCCGGATTCCAGGCATAGTCCAGGAAGAACTGGATCGGAAATTCCATCGGCTTGATATCCCCGACATTAACGATCCAGATTTGTCTCGCGCCATAAGCATACGCCAGATGCATCTGCTCCCATGCTCTCTCGATCTGATTTGTGTTGAGCCACTTGTAGTTTCTGGGACCCCCGACGTAGTCGTAGTGGTAGTAGATTCCGTAGCCGCCGGATCTCGGCGGATCGCCGAGCTTCGGGAGTTTGCGGATGTTTCCCCAGTTGTCATCGCACAGAAGAAGGGTGACGTCATCGGGCACCCGCATCCCTTTGTCATAATAATCCTGCACTTCTTTGTAGAGCGCCCAGTCCTGAGGAATCGTTGCGGCATCTCTTCCGGTTACCTTCCCGAGAATTTCGCGTTGGTCCTTCACGATCCTTTCCAGGAGATCGATGTTCGAACCTACCGTCATCGGCATGTCGCCGTCTCCTCTCATGCCGATCGTAACGATGCTCTCGTACGAGTTCATCCTCTCGATTCCCTTCGTCCAGAAATCCCTGAGGATATTTTGATTCTTATCATAGTTCCAGGGACCGCTGCCGTACCGGTGCCATTCCTCCTGGGCACGCATCATCGGCTCGTGGTGGGATGTGCCGATGACGACACCATATTCGTCTGCCAGCTTGAAGTTCAGCGTGTCGTCGTCGAAGAATGATTTTCCCCACATTGCCGGCCACAGATAGTTGCCTTTCAATCGGAGGATTAGCTCGAAGACATGATCGTAGAATGCGCTGTTGAATCCGCCGAACTTTTCGGCAGCCCAGCCCGATAGCGCCGGAGCCTCATCGTTGATGAAAATTCCCCGATACTTGACCGCAGGTTCGCCTTGAGTATGCTTGCCAGGAAGAACATACAGGTTCGGCTGTCGGCGCACCGGTACGTCGGCCCACCAGTACCAGGGAGATACGCCGATCTGCGAAGAGAGATCATAGATGCCAAAGATAGTCCCCCGCTTGTCGCTCCCGGCAATGACGAGAGCACGATCAATTCCTTCGAACGGATTATTGATGACCTGCAGAAGAAACGCCTCCCATTTTCCCGAAACTCCATCCACGTTGATCTTCTTCTCGGAGACTAATTTATCGATCAACGGGTTTTTTCCGATAGTCCCGATCAGGACAATTTCTTTGGAGGAAGGGATTGTATCGCCAAAAAGAAGCGGCTTTGCCTTTGTCACCCGCTCGACATCCTTCGCAAGCTCACGTGCGGCACGAATGACTCCAGGAAAATCGTGCGAATTGACACAGATTGGTGCTGATGATCCGGATGACGAGAGTGCAAAGCTCCCTGCCTTAATTTCAGAAGATATATAGGCTTCGCGTTCTGTGGATGAAGGCGTCTGGGCAAGAACAAATGCCGCGGCAAGAAGAGATGAAAGTACTACGAATACCATTCGCATGAACGAATTTCTGCCGGCGAGGCATTGATCGGAGATGTTTTGGAGGGATTGATCCATACCGCACCCTGTTCGGCTTATTTGGTTACCCTGCCGGAAAATAAAAAGGGGAACTCAGAAAGTTCCCCCTCGATGAACCCTCAACCTTGTCAAGGTTCCAAACCTTGACAGGGTTACTACATCGCTTTAACGTGTCCGGCCAGCCTTCACCACTGCATCAAACGCCGGCTTTGGCTTCCCGTTTCGGTCGAACAGCAGAGGATAATTCACTCGTCCCCGCCAGTTGAGCCACGAATCGCCGTCGGTGACTCCCCAAAACGTAACCCGTCCGACTTCGCCGGCATGTTTTACAAAGACGGTAAAAAGACCTTCGTAGCGGTTCGCCAATTCGGTTTGCACGGAATCGGGTAACCCGTTCGCGTAAACATCTTCTTTCACCATGTGGTAACTGTTGACCGACAGGTCTGCTCCCCGGTTCACCTGAGTCGCCGGAACAACGTCGATGTCCAATTCCGTGATGTTCACTTTCACTCCGAGCTTTGAAAAGGCGTCGATGGTCGAATCGACCTGATCGAGCCGCGGCCAATCCATTTTGTAATGTCCCTGCGTCCCCACGGCCGCAACATGGACGCCGGCTGACTGGAGGTTTTTGATTAACCGAATCGCCCCCTCACGCTTCGGAGCGTTCTCAAGCGAATAATCATTGTAATACAATTGCGCATCGGGGTCTGCTTCGTGGGCAAACTGGTATGCCTTGACGAGATACTCCTCGCCGATAATCTTCAACCACGGGGTTTCGCGCAACGAACCATCTTCGTTCAGCGCCTCGTTGACAACATCCCATCCTTTGATTTTTCCTTTGTATCTCCCAACCACCGTCAGGATATGGTCGTGCATTCGTTTGAGGAGTGTCTCGCGATCGACAGGCTTTCCTGTGCTGTCTTCGAATACCCAACGGGGCGTCTGGTTGTGCCACACAAGCGTATGACCGATAATCACCATGCCGTTCTTCTCGCCGAACTCCACGTAACGATCGGCGGCATCGAAATCGTACTTCCCCGGTTGAGGATGAATCAACTGCCACTTCAGATTATTTTCAGGAGTGATGGAATTGAACTGCGCCATGACAAGCGCTGCACCCCGCTTGTCTTCCCCGGAGAATTGGCGGGAGTTCACTGCGGCGCCGATGAGGAACCGGCCGCTGTAAACGTTCTTCAACGCGGGCTGCGAAACAGCTTCTTCTCCCGCGGACAAAACGAGAAGAGCCATGAGTACGAGAGAGAAGTTTCTATTCATAGGTCACCAAAAGAAGATGTCGGGCCGCTCACAGATAAACGTTTTCTTATACCGATTGAGTTGAGAATCCTTTTCGCCGTTCAGTCAGCTCATTGGTTATTTGGATCTCGTCTTCTTTCGTAATACTGTAGAAGAAGAGGCACACGACGCACAAACCGAACGTGACCGCCGGGAAAATGCTCATCGTCATCACGATGCCGTTGAGAGCACTCTCATTCTGTGCAACGTTTGGAACGTAACCGTAGAGCGAAAGAACAAACCCGGTAATCGCTCCGCCGAAACCGAGACCTGCCTTTAGCGCGAAAACGATCGCCGAAAAGACGATGCCCGTCGCGCGGCGGTGGTTCTTCCATTCAGAGTAATCGGCAACATCCGCCATCATTGCCCAGAGCAGCGGTATCGTAAAGCCGTAGACAAACTGGCGGGCCATCTCGGTGGCAAAGATCAACGTGATCGCTGTCGGGGGAAGAAAAACAAAAAGGGCGGTGAAGATGGTCGTGCCCCCAAGCCCTCCAATGAACACATTTCGTTTTCCGAACCTGGTCGCGAGGCCTTTGGAGAAAAAGATGCCGATAATGGTGGACGTCGTTCCGAGCACATTGAAGAGGCTGAACAGGCTTGCATAATTATCGGGGTGCATATAATATCTGAAGTAATAAAATACGACACTCCCGCGCATGGCGAGCGTAACAAAGAGGATCATTGTCAAAGCAAACATCGCCAGCCACGGTCCATTCCGCGTCAGGTCGCCGAAGTGCTGCTTAACGGAAGCTTTCTGAGCGGGATCCGGCTGGATGCGCTCCTTCGTCGTTGAGAATGTGATGAAGAAAAGAATGACGGCGAGCGTCGAAAAGATCGCCATCGTATACCGGTACCCCAGGGCGCTGTTTTCACCTCCGAAATAACTTACCATCGGCAAGGCCAGCCCCTGGATGATGAGCTGGGCCAGCATCGCAAACACAAAGCGGTATGATGAGAGGCTTGTCCTCTCCCCCAGGTCCCCCGTCATCACTCCGCTGAGAGCCGAATACGGCAGGTTGTTCGCGGAGTAGACCATCATCAGCACGATGTAGGTGACGTAGGCGTAGATCAGCTTTCCGGGTGTGGCGAAATCAGGAGTCACAAATGCCAGGAACCCCATGATGCCGAACGGCACAGCCGTCCAGAGGATCCAGGGACGAAATTTTCCCCATCGTGTTTTCGTCCGGTCGGCAACGACGCCCATAATGGGGTCGAAGATGGCATCCCAGACACGCACGACCACGAGCAACGTGCCCGCGGCTGCGGCGGTGATACCAAACGTGTCGGTATAAAACGCAAGCTGGAACATCACCATGGTCTGGAAGATGAAGTTCGCGGCGGTATCGCCAAGCGCGTAACCGACTTTTTCTTTTACGGATAGTTTCTCTGAAGTTGTTGGCACAGTTGCTCCGAAGAATTTAGAATGAAGTGAACAACATCAACAAGGAGGGGTGGGGGTCGTGTGTTCGAAATCGGAAAGATCTCAAATCACCGTAAGCGTGACCTTCGTAAGGTCTTGATCCCGCGAGGAATTTCCGACCATGATCTCGAAGTCGCCTGCTTCGACAACGAACTCTTTATCGATGTTCGTAAAGGATAGGTGTTCGGGGGTTATTGGAAAACTCAGCGTCTCCGACTGTCCCGGCTGCAGTCTGATCTTTCTAAAACCTTTCAACTCCTTCACGGGCCGAGTCACGGAACTCGCGACATCGCGAATGTAGACTTGAACAACTTCGTCGCCGGCACGGCTTCCGGTGTTCTTAACGTCGACGAGGATTTTTGTCGATTCGCCGACACGCATGATTGACTTTTCCAGCCGGATATTTGTGAAGCAGAACGAAGAGTAGCTCAGTCCGAATCCGAACGGGTACAACGCCGAGATATCGTCAAAGAGATAGCCGCGGCGTGAGGACGGTTTGTGATTGTAGTAGCACGGGATGTGTCCAACCGATCTCGGAATCGATATCGGCAGTTTTCCCGAGGGGTTGACATCGCCGAAAAGAACATCCGCGACCGCCATTCCTGTTTCCTGCCCCAGATACCAACACTCAAGAATGGCGGGGACTTCGGCTGCAACGTAGCCGATGGAATTCGGCCGGCCGTTAAAGATGAGCGCGACGATCGGTTTGCCTGTTTCAACCATCGCTTTGACGAGGTCGTTCTGCATGCCGAACAATTCGAGACTGGCTCTGTCGCCAAGATGAACGTTGCTCCAAGCCTCGCGCGAGGTTTGTTCGTTGTCTCCCAGGGCGAGAACAATCATGTCGGCTTTCTTGGCTGTCGCAACGGCTTCCGCAATGAGCTTCCGGTTTTCTTCCGGGTTCGGGAGAGTGACCACGTCCTCTTCCCACGCGCCGCCCACAGTGTTCTTGCATCCTTCACTGTAAAGGACGGCAACGTCGCTGCCCACCTTTGTCTTGATCCCCTGGAGCACCGACGTAAAATATTTCGGCTTGCCGCTGTATCCGCCGAGCAGCCTGCGGTCGGCATTCGGTCCGATCACTGCCAGCGTTTTAACGCTCTTCTTCGCAAGCGGCAGAAGGCCCCGATCGTTCTTTAACAGGGTGATCGTCTCGTGAGCTGCACGCAGCGCAATGCTTCTGTTCGCTTCGATCCTTCGGTCGTGCTTGCCGGCATCAGGCGTTACGTACGGATCGTCGAATAAACCGGCCAGGAATTTGTATTCAAGGAGCGGGGCTACCATTTCATCAATCGCAGATTCGGAAACAATCCCGTCGTGAACGAGCTTGATGAGATTGGGATAGCAGTCCGGGTCGGGGAGTTCGATGTTGACTCCGGCATTGATCGCGAGAACGGCAGCTTCATCCTTGTTCGCCGCAACGGCATGACTCACGCTGTCCGCTTTCCCGTTCAGTTCCGTGATTGCGTAATAGTCGGAAACAATGTACCCCTTGAAACCCCACTCGCCGCGCAAGACATCCTTGAGGAGCCATCGGTTCGCGTGCGAAGGGACGCCGTCAATTTCATTGTAAGAGGCCATCACGCTTATGGCGTGGCCTTTTTTGATGACCTCTTTGAAGGGAAAGAGAAATGTGTCGCGCAAGACTCGTTCTGAAAAATTCCCGGGACCGCAGTTGGATCCCGATTCGGGTTGGCCGTGTGCGGCAAAATGTTTGAGCGTCGCGATGAGGTGCTTTTTATCGGTGAATGTGCCGTCTCCCTGAAAACCTTTTACCGCCGATACACCCATCTGGGAAACCAGGTACGGATCTTCGCCGAATGTTTCCTCGACACGCCCCCACCGGGGATCGCGTGCGACGTCGACAACGGGAGTCAGCGCCTGATGCGCGCCCCGCGCCCGCGTTTCTTCAGCGATAGCAGAATAAATCTCCTCGACGAGCTTCGGATTGAACGTCGAAGCCAGACCTATCGGCTGAGGATAACTCGTAGCATCTTTTGCGGCGAGGCCGTGAAGACACTCTTCGTGGAAAATTGCAGGTATGCCAAGCCTCGTTTCCTCGACAAAGAACCGCTGCAGATTGTTCGAAAGCTCTGCCATCTCCACTGCGTCTTGCCCTCCCCCGGTATCGCTGATCCTACCGATCTGGCCAATGCCATCCTTCAGGTAGTGTCCCATTTTTTTCAAATTGAGCCGGCCCGATTCATCAAAGAGGATAGTTTTCTTCTGACCCCAGATGCAGAGCATCTGCGCAATTTTTTCTTCGAGCGTCATGCGGCCCAGCAGATCGGCTACCCTATCGTCAACAGAAAGCTTGGGGTTCCTATAATCGAACTGGTCTAGCTGGTCTTCGGGTGCGATGTGAGAGAGTTTTTCCATTAGCGTCGGCTTCCGTGGGCACTACTGCGGTAATCGTGTAGAAAAAATCGGGTGATGACACGGCATGCGGGAATATTTTTTGGAGGTTCCGGAGGGCCCGCCTGAACTCCAGGCGTCGTGTGGGAACCTATAGCCCTTCTAACGCCGAGTGCATCAAGATCAAGGTTTTCAATCTTTCATGCAGGAGGTGAGAACCTCGCCCAACCTCCTCTTGGCACGCCGATCTTGTTTGTTTTTTAATAGGTTAAATTACTATTGAACCGTTTCAATAGTAAAGAACAAGTACCAAAAACGCAAGGAGAAAATAAGTTATTTCGACCCATTCCCATTCCTCGGAGCACTTTCGGGGAGTCCAAACATGCACCGGCTGTCAAAATTCCCGGATACCGGCCTGCAAAACGTTCTCATCCCCTTGTCATTTTAGTTAAGGGAAAGACCAGAACTACCAACAATTATGGACACTTGTGCGAAGATGCCTGTCGTACACCGCTCGGACTTTGGCTACCGCATCCGTCGATAACGGAGGCAAGTCTACGGCGGCGACATTTTGCTCTACTTGCTCCATTCGCTTGGCACCAGGGATTGCACACGTAACTGCATCGAACATCAATATCCATTGAAGGGCGAATTGTGCAAGATTCGCTCCTGTCGGGCATATAGACTTAAGTTCGTCGACAGCTTTGAGGCCGGCATCAAAGTCAACTCCAGCGAAGGTTTCGCCCCGGTCGAACTCCTCTCCCTGCCGGTTAAAATTACGGTGATCGTCTTTGCTGAACTTAGAGTCGTGCTTAAATTTTCCTGTCAGCAGCCCCGATGCAAGCGGAACGCGCGCCAAGATCCCAACCCTCCGCTTCTTTGCCTGTTCAAAGAAAAGTTCGGAAGGCCGCTGGCGGAACATATTGAAGATGATCTGGACAGACTGCACGCCGGGATATTCGATCGCCTTGAGAGCCTCCTCGACCTTCTCGACGCTCACGCCGTAGAAGCGAATCTTTCCGGCTTTCGTAAGGTCGTCAAGTATTCCGAAGACCTCGGGCATATAATAGACTTCCGTCGGAGGACAGTGAAGCTGGAGAAGATCGAGAGCTTCGGTCTTTAGATTCTTCAGACTCCGTTCCACGAAGGATGTCAGATTTTCCCGATTATAACCTTGGGCGGTGTGCGGGCTCAGCCTTCTTCCAGCCTTGGTTGCGATGAAGAAGCGCTCCTTCCGATCGCGTCGGAGCGCCGCAAGGAGCCGCTCGCTCCTCCCATCTCCGTACACATCGGCAGTGTCGAAGAAGTTGACGCCAAGATCGACGGCGCGATGGAGAGCCTCCATCGACTCCTTGTCATCCACATCGCCCCATGTTCCGCCGATCGCCCACGCACCGAAACTTATCGCCGATACTTCCCATCCGGTGCGCCCTAGTGCTCTGTAGAGCATGTGCACTTACCTGTAGAATTATTCAAAGCTTCAAAGACAATCTGTCTGAGAATTACAATGAATGTCATTGCGAGTCCCGATGTTCTTTATCGGGACGAAGCAATCCCCATTTGTCAGGAGATTGCTTCGTCGTCCCGCTCAAGGCGGGACTCCCCGCAATGACAGACTGGGTGTTCTTACTGTTAAGAACTACGTCTCACCGCACATCTGTCGCCAGCATTCCGGCACCTCGGGCAGCTTCCAATCCAAGGTCAGCGTCCTCGAATACCTGACACTCGGTCGGAGCGAACACCAGGCGTTTCGCCGCTTCGATAAAAATATCGGGGCTCGGCTTCGGACGGATTCCATCATCCGCCGTCACGACCGCGTCAAAGTATTGAAGAACTCCGATTGTTTTCAGCTGAAACTCGACGTTCGCTTTCGTGCTTCCCGAAGCGACAGCCATCGGCAGAATATTATTGTATCGAAGCACGATATCGACAACCGGCTGAACCGCCTTGAGCTGGTCGGCACGATTGTGAAAATATTTGTTTTTACGCTGCGTCGTCCGCCGGAAATCGAGCTGTGATTCGTGCTGGCTGTTGTACAACTCGATGATCTCCTTGTCGGGCATTCCTTTCTTCGAATAGAAGTAAGAATAGTCCCACCTGCATCCCTGCGCAGTGACGGCATCTTCCCATGCCAGCATATGCAGCGGCATCGAATCAACAAGCGTCCCGTCGCAATCAAAAATCAAGCCCTTCACAAAGCCCGGGACAAGAAGCTCCGGCTTCATCATCCGGGGTATTGCCGGTAACTAAGATCATTCCACCGGAGTTCCTTTTTGAAATCGGAGATCGTCGTCTTCTGATCGATGACCAGCAATTCAACTCCGGAAATCTCTGAAAAATCTTCAAGGTACTCCGTGGTGACGGATTGGCTGAAAACGGTATGGTGAGCACCCCCGGCGAGAATCCATGCGGTGACAGCAGTTTCAAAATTCGGTTTGGGTATCCAGAGAGCCCGCGCAACAGGGAGCTTGGGGAGCGGTTTCTCAGGAGGAATTGTTTCGACCTCGTTGACGATCAAACGGAACCGGTTTCCCATATCGACGAGCGTCGTATTCGTTGCCGCGCCCCCCGGAACGTTGAAAACAAGCCGGGGAGGATCAGCTTTTCCGCCGATAGAGAGGGGATGAATTTCCAGCCTCGGCTTGTCCGCGGCAATCGACTGGCAGATCTCGAGCATATGGGCACCGAGAACCTGTTTGCGCGACGGATCGAGATGATATGTGTAATCCTCCATGAAGGAAGTTCCACCGTGCAATCCGACAGCCATCATCTTCACGGAGCGAAGCAGCGCCGCAGTTTTCCAATCGCCTTCCGCCCCAAATCCGTATCCGTCCGACATCAATCGCTGAACCGAGAGGCCCGGCAATTGTTCCAGCCCATGCAGGTCTTCAAACGTCGTTGTAAACGCCTTAAAATTTCCCTCGGAGAGGAACCTTCGCAGCCCAAGTTCGATGCGTGCTGCATCGCGAAGAGACTGGCGCTTTTCCCCGCCCCGCAGCATCGAAGCGACAACCTCATATTCATTTTCATAGGTTGAAACCAGCGAGTCAATCTCGGCATCACCGATCTTCTTCATCACGGCAACCAGATCTCCGACGCCGTACCCGTTCACAGAAAATCCGAATCGCAGTTCCGCTTCAACCTTGTCTCCCTCCGTCACGGCGACAGAGCGCATGTTGTCTCCGAACCGTGCAACTTTCATTCCCTGGGCATCCCACCAGGCGGAAGCCGCCCGAGCCCACACTCCGATCTTCCGCTGGACAGAGTCCTCCTCCCAATAACCAACGACCACCTTCCGCGGTTTTTTCATTCTTGCGGTGATGAACCCGAACTCCCGGCCTCCGTGCGCCGTCTGGTTGAGGTTCATAAAATTCATATCGATGGAATTCCATGGGATGTCTCTTCCGAATTGCGTGTGGAGGTCGAGAAGCGGTTTCTGGAGAGCCTTGAGTCCGCCGATCCACATTTTTGCCGGAGAGAACGTGTGCATCCATGCAATGACGCCGATGCAGGTTCGCGCGTTGTTTGCCTCGAGGCACATGTTGAGAATGGCCTCGGGAGTCGTGAGCACCGGCTTGAAGACGATAGTGAAAGGAAGGTGCGGAGAGCGCGACAGCCCCGCCACAAGTGCCTGCGAGTCTTGATCTACTTGTCTGAGCGCATCGGGTCCATAAAGGTGCTGACTTCCCGTCAGAAACCAGACCTGCTGCTGTTTGAGATCGATCATACACTATTTCCTTTTTCGATGTGGTCCGTTCGAGACGCTTGGGTTCACTCTCTTCGGTTGGCCGTAGTAGGCCTCGGGACCGTGTTTGCGTTGGTGGTGTTTCTTGAGGATGTATTCCGGGATCGCTGGAAGGTTCTGCGTGAGGGCGACAGAACGAAACGCCATCGAAGCGACGCGTTCCAGGATCAAGCTGTTCTTGACTGCGTCGCGGGCGTTCTTTCCCCATGTGAACGGCGCGTGTCCGGCGATCAGAACGGCCGGTATCGCCATAGGATCGAGCTCTTTGAACCTCTCAACAATCATTCTGCCGGTGTTGAGTTCGTACCCTTCGTCGACTTCTTCTTTCGTCAGAAAACGGGTGAGAGGGATGGTGCCAAAAAATCCATCAGCATGCGTTGTGCCGTAGCACTGAATCTCACGGCAAGCCTGGGCAAACGATGTCGCGAACTCGCTGTGCGTATGCGCGACGCCCCCGATAGACGGAAAGGCTTTGTAGAGTTCGAGATGCGTCGGGGTGTCGGACGAGGGTCGTCCTTTGCCTTGAACGATCTTTCCCGCCAGGTCGACGACGATGAGGTTGTTCCGGCGAAGTTTCCGGTATTCGACTCCGCTCGGCTTGATCACAATGAGACCTTCATCGCGTAAGATCCCGCTTGCATTACCCCACGTCAGCGTGACGAGATTATAGCGCTCGAGGTCGAGATTCGCCTCCAGCACATCTTCCTTGAGTTGCCGAAGGTTCACGAGGTTCTCCGGACCGAATCGCGAAGGTCGAGCAGCTCCTTCATGACATTATACATATTTCCGTTCCATTCTTTCGTTCCAAACCCGTCGTGAAGCTGATGGTACAACGCATACAGTTTCCGATAGATTTCATGGTTCGATGCGATGGGTGCAAAAACCTTCCCCGATCCGGTCATCGCCTGCGTTGCATCGCCGACCGAATCATAGCCTCCCGCTGATTTTCCTGCCGCGACAGCCCCGAAGATCGCCGCTCCGAGCGCGGGCGTTTGTCCGCTGCGAGAGATTTTCATCGGGCGGCCTGTGACATCGGCATAGATCTGCATCAACAAGGGGCTTTTCGATGCAAGCCCTCCGCAGTTTATCACTTCTGAAATTGAGACGCCGTATTCCTGGATCCGGTCGATGATCGCCAGGGCGCCGTACGCCGTCGCTTCCATCAGCGCGCGGTAGATCTCGTGGGGTGTCGTGTGAAGCGTCTCTCCGATCAACAGCCCCGAGAGCCTTACATCGACCAGGATCGTCCGGTTGCCGTTGTTCCAATCGAGTGCAAGAAGACCGCTCTCTCCAACTTTGAGTTTGGATGCCGCTTTCTCCAGGTTCCGGAACTTGTCATCCTGCGTTTTTCCGTACGATTCCGGAACGAGGTTGTTGACAAACCAGAGAAAGATGTCTCCAACACCGGACTGCCCTGCTTCGATGCCGTAGTATCCTCCCATCACCGATCCATCCACGATGCCGCACACGCCCGGGATGTCGTTTAGCGTTTCCCTGTTTGGATGGATCATGATGTCGCAGGTGCTCGTGCCGATAATTTTCACAAGCGTGCCGGTTGAGATTCCCGCACCGACCGCCCCCATGTGGGCGTCGAAGGCCCCAACCGACACAGCAACGGTATTTGAAAGCCCCAACTTCGCAGACCACTTGTCCGAAATCCGGCCGGCAGCGTTCTCCGAGGTCAAAGCTTCATCATACAGACGAGACCGGAGGGCACCCAGTCCGGGGGACAAGCTCTCCAGAAAATTTTCGTCCGGCAATCCCTGCCACCGTTGATTGAACATTGCTTTATGACCGGCGGCGCATATGCTCCGTTTTATTTTTTTCGGCTCGAGCTCGCCGATCAGGACCGCGGTGATCCAATCGCAGATTTCGACCCAGCTGTCTGCGGCCTTAAAAACTTCCGGAGAAGTGTTCTTGCAATGAAGAATTTTACTCCAGTACCACTCGGACGAATATACGCCTCCGATTTTTGCCAGATATTGAGGGCGATGCGCCGCGGCTGTTTCCGTAATGAGCTTCGCTTCAGCGTAGCCGGTATGATCTTTCCAGAGCCAGACCATGGCCGCCGGATTCTTCTTGAATCTCGCATCGAAGCAGAGGGGTTTTCCCTGCGCATCGACGGGCATCGGACTGCTCCCCGTCGTGTCGACGCCGATCCCAACGACATCGGACGGGTTGAAATTTTTCCTCGCCGATTTCGCTTTTTTCAGCACCCCTTTGATGGTCGCTTCGATTCCCTTGATGTAGTCTGCCGGATTTTGACGCGCAAGGTTAGGATCGGCAGCGTCGACGATGACTCCGTCGCGTCCGGAAGGGTACGGGTAGACATGGGTCGCCAGTTCCCTTCCGTTAGCGACATCGACGAGCAAGGCCCTGCAAGAGTTGGTTCCGAAATCGAGTCCGAGTGCGTATTTATTCATTGAATCAGTTCTCTCCGATTAACCGGTGAAGTAGAGATATCCTCCCGCGATCACAACGACAACAAAAATCGAAATCGCAACTTCGCGCCAGCTCCAGCTTGCCTGCGACTCCGTCCGATGCTCTTGTGTTGTCGTCCCGAAAGTGAGATTGCTGAGTCTTTCGTAGTCCGGCGCTTCGGTCGCATAACTCACGCCGATCATCACCAGCGCAGAGACGATAGTGATGAGGATGCTGAAGTACTGAAAATTGATATTGTTGATGACCCAGAGGAACGAGCCTTCCGTATATCCGCCCATCCCGAGCGTCACCGGAGTATCGACAAGCATACGGAACACGCCGAGCGCCAATCCGATAATCATGGCCCAGAAGCAGCCCTGGGCATTGAGACGTTTCCAGAAAACGCCGAAGAAGAATACCACGAAGATCGGAGGAGCGAGATAGCCCTGCACGGCCTGAAGATAATTGTAGAGGCCCGGCGCTCCCTTCACGACCGGAATCCACGCCATAGCGATCAACACCATGATGATAGTGGCGATGCGGCCCGTTCGAACGATCTGGTGCTCGCTCGCGAGGGGACGGTATTTCTGATAGATATCGACGGTAAAGAGGGTCGAGCAGGCGTTGAACACGCCGGCCAGCGATCCCATCAACGCTGAAAGGAGACCGGCGACCACGATGCCGCGCAGACCTGTTGGCAGGAGATACTTTACCATCATAGGAAATGCCGCTTGTGAGATTGCGGTCGCTTTCCCCGTTGCCGGATCGTACACCGATTCGAGTCCCGGAACTTTTCCGCTTTTCGCAAGCGCGAAACAGATAAGACCGGGAATAATAAAGAGGTAGACCGGAAAGAGTTTGAGCACTGCCGCAAAGATACTGCCGCGGCGGGCGACTTGCTCGTTGGGAGCTCCCAGCGCGCGTTGAACGATGTACTGATCGGTGCACCAGTACCAAAGACCGATGACCGGAGCGCAGATCGCCATCCCGAGCCATGGGAAAGCGCCGTTGAAATACCACGCCTGTTTCACAAGATCGCCCGCGGCGTTTTTCTCGATCACCGGCGACCAGGTGCTTGCGACGCCGGCAGGCGTCAGCGGTTTCCAGAGATTGAACATGTCCGATCCGCAGAGAGTCCTTAGCTCACTCCAGCCGCCGAGCTTGTTCAACCCGTAGAACGTCAGCAATGCGGACCCTCCGATTAACACGGTTACCTGCACTGCGTCGTTGTACGCGACGGCCCGCATACCGCCGAGGGCAGTATAGAGACCCGTGAGGACAATCACGATGACCGATCCGATCCAAAAAGCGTCGACGACGTGGCCGGCGATTTCAAGCTGCATTTCCGGAAGCAGCGTCGCGAAGACAACTCCACCAGCAAATATTCCGACGGCGATCTTGGCAACAATGAAAGTAATGATTGAGACGATCGACAAAACGTATCGCGAGCGGACGGAGAAACGACGTTCAAGAAACTCCGGCATCGTGAAGACAAGTGAACGCGCGTAAAAAGGAACGAAGACCCATGCGAGCACAAGAAGGCACCATGCATGGAATTCGTAGTGTGCGAGTGCAACGCCGTCTTTCGCACCGGAGCCGGCGAGTCCGACAATGTGCTCGGATCCGATGTTCGAAGCGAAGATTGAGGCGCCGATAATCCACCAGCTTAAGTTGCGGCCGGCGAGAAAGTAGTCTGCAGCTTCATCTTTTCCCCTTCGCACAACCCACCACGCGACGCTCAACAGGACTGCAAAATAGGCTCCGATCGCGAGCCAGTCTAGAGCTTGAAGTGAACCCATGAGTTAACTCTCGTAGTTATTTGGTTGAGAATTGATAGATAGTGGTTTGATGATACGTTTCGCCCGGCTTCAGAACCGCGGAGGGAAAGTTCGGCTTGTTGGGTGAGTCGGGGTAGCACTGAGCTTCCAGGCAGAAGCCTGTTCTGCGTTGGTAGGCAATTCCGTTCTTCCCTTTGGCACTCCCATCGAGAAAATTGCCGCTGTAAAATTGAAGCCCCGGTTGATCGGTGAAGAGCGTCAGCAGACGCCCGGTGGTCGGTTCATAGACTTCGGCGACCTTGCGTACCTTCTTCGCGTAATCTCTCAGCACCCAATTATGATCGTATCCTCTGCCATAGGCGAGTTGTTCGAACTTATCACTAATCCTCGATCCAATCGTCATCGGAGTGCGAAAATCCATCGGCGTATTTGTCACGGCAACGACTTCGCCGGTTGTGATGAGAGTGCTTCCGACCGGAGTCATACTGTCGGCGGCGATCATGAGCTGGTGATCGAGAATCGTCTTGGTCAAGTCACCCGTGAGGTTGAAGTACGAATGGTGCGTCGGATTAAATATTGTCGTCTTGTCCGTTTTCCCTTCATATTGAATCTCGAGCGCATTCGCCTGCGTCAACCTGTACGTCACGGTAATATTGACGGTGCCCGGATATCCTTCTTCGCCGCCCTTACTCGAGTAAGTAAGCTTCAGCGACGGCCCATCTTTTCCTTCGAGAGGTTCGGCCTTCCAAAGCACCTTGTTGAACCCCACCGTTCCTCCGTGCAGATGGTTCGGGCCATCGTTCAGAGAAAGTTGGTACTCTTTCCCTTCCAGGGTAAATTTCCCTTTGCCGATGCGATTTCCGTAACGTCCGACAATCGCGCCGAAATAAGATGTTCCCTTGACATATCCTTGAACGGAATCATATCCTAGCACAATGTCTGCAAGCGTGCCGTTCCGATCTTTGGTATACAAGCTCGTAACGATGGCTCCGTAGGTAATGATATCGACCTGCATACCGGAGTCGTTCTTGAGTGAATAACGATCGACCTCGCGGCCATCGCTGAGTTTGCCGAATAGCGTTTTCTGAATCATCTTAGGTTTCCCTTGGGCTGGAAGTAGGCTAGTTGAGCAAATTAATAATATTGATAACAAAGGGATCGAAATCCCCATTTTCAATTGACATCTGAATGTTTTTTTTATCATATTGAATCGGTTCAATTATTTTTGAATTGGTAAAGAACGATTAAATTGTTTGGTAGAGGTTCAAGGGTTGGAGGTGTCGCGGGGGTAACCTCCGGTCGATTCGCTACGATTAGTTAGGAATTTTTCTATTAAAGTGCAAGGGACAGACCTGCAAAAAAGAGTTATATCGAAAGATCGACGAACATGGCACAAATATCAAAGGTCAGATGGAAGCAATTTCGATATATTCCGTCATTTTCTTAATATCAAGCATGGAAATCAGTTGAAAGGATTTTGGCAATGAGACCAGAGCAATGGGCGACTTTTAAGAAAGCCGCACGCCTCGAGAAAATGGACAAGGTCCCGATGGCGTTGATCATCGATAGTCCGTGGATCCCCGGCTACCTGGGGATAAGACATATGGACTATTTTCTCGACCCGGAATTGTGGTTTCAATCCAACCTGAAGGTCCACCAGGAATTCCAAGATGTCATTTTCGTCCCGTCGTGGTGGATGGAGTACGGGATGGCCGCCGAGCCTTCAGCCCTCGGCGCAAAGATAAAATTCTGGCAAGACAACACGCCGAGCGAATACCATACACTCTATCATATCGAGGACCTGGATAATTTTCCGGATTACGAAGTCGAGAGCGATGCGTTCATGGGGATGACACTTCATCGCATCCGGATGCAGCGGCAGCGGATACTCGACACCGGAGAAATACTTCCGCTGGTAACTTCCCGCGGACCGCTTTGCACGGCCGGATTCGTGCGCAGCACGACCGACTTCATGATCGATCTTGTCGAGAAGCCGGAATGGGCTCACAAGCTGATCAGCCTCTGCACGAACTTGATCATCGACTGGCTGAAAGCTCAGCACAAGGCGATGGGAAACACCGTCGAAGGTATTTTTATTCTTGATGACATTGTGGGATTTATTAACGAGGAACATTACCAGGAGTTTGCGCATCCGTACCTGAAAAAAATCTGCGATGCATTCCCCAAAGACTGGGTGAAAATTTATCACAACGATGCGGAAATCGGCGCCTGCCTCGATCATCTTCCGGATTGCGGCTTTAACGTATTGAATTGGGGAAAGCAAACCGACATCGCTGACGTGAAAGCTCGCGTTGGAGACAGGATGTGCCTGATGGGGAACGTCAATCCGCTGGAAGTCGGGGTGCGGGGAACGCCGGAGGAAGTCCGTGAGGCAACCCTCGACGTCCTCGAGAAAAGCGGAGGGGAAGGAATTATTCTTTCCGTCGGTGGCGGGACGAGCCCCGGGATGCCCCGCCAAAATATTCAGGCGATGCTGAAGGCGCTGGACGAGTATAATGCGAAACATTAACTTAACCGGAAACCTTGGCAAGGTTTGGAACCTTGACAAGGTTGTCTGATTTAGGAGATCGCAATGCCCGATTATGCTTTAATGAACCAATGTCTGTACGAGGGGAAGGCCAAAGAAGTAGAACAAATGACCAAGGATGCACTGGCCGAAGGGAGATCGGTGCAGGAGGTGTTGAGCGAAGGTCTCATCGCAGGCATGAGCGTCGTTGGCGAAGACTTCAAACACAACATTCTCTACGTTCCCGAAGTATTGATCGCTGCGCGTGCGATGAAAGCCGGCATGTCAGTCTTGAAGCCGCTTCTCAGTGCGAAAGATTCGGTCGTTCAACCTGCCGGCGTTCTTCTTATGGGAACGGTCCGCGGCGACCTGCACGACATCGGAAAGAACCTTGTCTGCATGATGGCCGAGGGGGCAGGCTTCACCGTCTATGATATCGGCGTGGATCAGAGCATCGAGAAATTTCTGGCGGCCGCGGAGCAGCACAAGCCGGATATTATCGGTATGAGCGCACTGTTGACGACGACGATGGCCTACATGAAAGTCGTCATCGACGGCTTTCAGGAAAAAGGCCTCGGCCACATCAATATGGCGATCGGCGGAGCTCCTATCAGTCAGATGTACGCAGATGAAATCGGGGCGGATGGTTATGGGGCCGATGCTTCGAGTGCGGTCGATCTGTTTCTGAAACTTGTCGGCAAGAAAACGGATTCACAAAAATAATCGTCATCGAGCTGCAGAACATTGACGGATAACTCACCGTGGCCTTCTACCAGATCCTCTATTGGCAGGATATCCCTTCGCAAGTGAAAGCATGGGACGATTTCGACGAGACGAAAGTTGAACTCGGACCTAAATTCGCCGCACTCATCGACCAGACAGCACAGTCGAAGGGCCTGACCGGGACCGACAACTATCTTGCGCAATGGAGATGGGGAGATGAACTCGAGCGCGAAGGAACTGCACAGGAAGTTGCCGAGGTCGTAAAAGAAGAACTCGAAGCCGGGAGGCGCTGACTGACGGATACCGTCAGCGCGAATTTGATCTTGCAGTTGCGGTCGCGTGATCGACCTCGCCCTTTCCCTTCCCTACAAGGGGAGGGAAAAACACCATATTCGATAACCCCAAAAGAATTTCGGGAGAGGTTGAAATTCTGACAACGGACTGTCTCATTCAGAAAGTTTATATTTTGTAGCATTAACAGTTTTCAAAAACTGACTCTTTGATTGGCCGAAATATTCTACAATGAAAAAGCTTCTCCATAATGCTGTTCTTGAACGCCGGCTCGTTTGCGACGGGGCAATGGGAACTCAACTGATGCTCGCCGGGCTCGAACCCGGCGGCTGCGGCGAACTCTGGAATCTGACAAACGAGCAGCGCATTCTCGAGATTCAACAGCGCTACGTACAGGCCGGAGCTGACTGCCTTATTACCAACACATTCGGCGGAAGCAGGACAATGCTCGAGCGACACGGGCATGGCGACAAAGTGGAGGCAATTAACCGTGCCGGCGTCCAGATTGCCCGAAAGGCCTTTGGCAATGCTGACGGATACGTGCTCGGAGACATCGGTCCGCTCGGAGCAATTCTCGAACCCTACGGAGACTTTCCCCAGGAAACCGCCCGCGCTGTCTACGAAGAGCAAGCTCGGGCGCTTGTCGCAGCCGGAGCCGACGCCATCATTATAGAGACTCAGACTTCAATGGAAGAGCTCGGCATTGTCATCGAGGCGGCGAAAGCGGCAGGAGCGCCAACTATCATCGCCTCGCTTGCGTACGATTTATCCGCCGACAAGACATTCTATGTGACGATGATGGGTGTGATGCCGGAGGATGCGGCCAGACAGATAGAAGAAAAGGGAGCGCATATTATAGCGCTGAATTGCGGCACGGGGATGGAAATGACCGGCGCGGCGAAAGTGGTTGAACTCTACCGAAAGTCGAGTTCCCTCCCAACGATGGTTCAGCCGAATGCCGGGCTCCCTGTTCTCGAAAAAGGAAAAGCGGTCTACAAACAGCTTCCGGAAGACATGGCGCTTGGAGTTCCCCAAGCACTCCGGGCAGGTGCAAATATTATAGGTTCATGCTGCGGCAGCACCCCCGACCATACGCGCGCAATACGCAAGATCGTCAGCGAGTTTAACCGGGCCGCTGCACCATTCCCATCATAACTTCGTTTTCAGCGGTCGACGATCCCCATCGATTAATCCAAGATGCATACGCTTCGCGAGAAAATGTATCAGTCGGAGAACTTTCTCCTTGGGATCGAGCTTGTATCGATCCGCGGGTCGATGGCGGCGAAGAGCGCACTCCGCGCCAGGGGTTTCGCCAATCAACTCGCAGAGTCTCCCGGCATCGATTGGGTTTCCGTGACAGACAATGCCGGCGGCAATCCGCAGCTGGCGCCCCAGGCTCTCGGCAAGCCGATCCTCTACGCCGGAAAAGAAGTCGTCATCCATCTTACCTGTAAGGACCTCAACCGCAATGGATTGGAAAGCGCCGCGTGGCAGCTGCACAGCGAGGGATTCCACAACATCCTCGCGATGACAGGAGACTATCCGGTCAACGGCAACGAAGGAATGCCGAAACCGGTCTTCGACATCGACTCCATCGGTCTCATCTCGATGCTCAACAAGATGAACAACGGTTTTGACGACCCCCGCAACAGCACTCGCAATGAAACCAATCTTTTCGGCAGAACGGAATTTTTTGTCGGAGCAGTGACAACCAACTTCAAGCTTCGTGAAGGGGAAGTGGTCCCGCAATATCTGAAGCTTCAGAAAAAAGTAGAATGCGGCGCTCAGTTCATCATCAACCAGGTCGGCTACGACTCCCGGAAGATACAGGAACTCCGGCTCTACATGGATCGTCACGGGATGACAGCGGTGCCGCTGGTCGGGAACGTCTACATCCTTAACCTTAAAGTTGCGCAATTATTTCACGACCATAGAATTCCAGGGATCATCGTCACCCCGCAGCTGCTGGAGGTCTGCCAGCGTCACGGACGTTCAGCGGACAAGGGAAGAGCATTCTTTTATGAATTCGCTGCAAAGCAAATTGCGGTTTATCGTCATCTCGGGTACCGGGGGGCGTACCTTGGCGGAGCCTATGACTACCCTGCCATCGAGAAGATCATGGAGATCGAAAAGTCTTTTGCTCCGGATGATTGGAAACAATTCTATTCGGAGATAAGCTTCTCCATGCAGCATGAGTATTTCTACTATGAAAAGGAATCAATCTCCGGGCCTCCTTCAACCGGGCCGGCCGCCCTGCCGCCAAATTCATCGAGGACGCTGAGCACGAATTTCTCGTATCTATTGTCCAAATGGATGCACGACCTGATGTTCACGCGCAGCAGCCTGCTGGGAAAATTGGGGGCGAATATTTGTGAACTCTCAAAAGATCCAAGCCAGGGGCCCGCGGCAGTTCGGACCATTGAGCATGTGAGCAAGGCCGTATTGTTTCGCTGCAAAGACTGCGGCGATTGTTCACTCCCGGATATCGCATTTCTCTGTCCGGAATCGCAATGCGCCAAGAACCAACGGAACGGTCCTTGTGGAGGAACATTGGACGGACGCTGCGAAGTAGAGGGTTTCGGCGAATGCATATGGCAGCGGGCCTATGAACGCCTCCAAAGAGATGGAGTCGCCCTCGAATCAATGCTGAACCACGCGCCCGTTATCCAGAACCAGGGATTGAGAGGGACATCCTCCTGGGCGAACTTCTGGCTTGGCAAGGACCACTCCCGAATCACGCAGGAGCATTAGCCCGATGGTTAAAGAAACTAACCGCCAAGATGCGAAGGGCGCTAAGTCAGAAGTAGCTATTCCGCGTCAATGCCAATTCAAGATTTCTTCTTCGCGTTCTTGGCGGCTGGGCGGTTCATTCTTCATGAAGTGACCTCACCCCTACCCTCCCCTTTCAGGGAAGGGAGGTTTCTCTCCAGCTCATTCGGCGGAAACTGATATGGGCTCACGCTCAATTCGACTCCACTTACTTAGGCCAAAAAATGGAACCTAAAAAACTTCATATCATCGGAGATCTCATCAACAACGCGTACGGCCGCGCTCGCGCAGCGTTCAGCAAACGCGATGTTGCGGGCTACCAACGCCTCGCCATATCGCAGTCGGACCTCGGCGTTGATTTTCTTGACCTCAACATCGACGGTACTCAGCAGATCCAGGTGAGGGCCGAAGAAATGTTGAGCTTCCTTCCAGACCTCGTGCCCGCAATTCAAGAAGTGAGTTCGGTGCCGCTTTGCATCGATAACCCGTCGATTGAATATCACAAAGTTGCGCTGAAACATTACAACCGTTCCAGATCGGGCGCGCCGATTCTCAACTCTGTTGCCGCCTCCAGGGAACATCTCGAGGAGATGATAGAGTTGCTCGTCGAGTACGACACTTTTGTCGTGGTGATGGCATCGGAGCGCTTTGTGGATGGAGGCACTGCGCAGTGTCTGAACGCTCAGGATGTCCATTACGCAGCGAAATATTTTGTAGAGCTCCTTGAAAAAAAAGCTCACCGGACCAACGATCAGATCATCATCGATCCCGGACTGGCGCCGGTCGGCGCCGATACGTACGGGATCGTTAATATCGGATTAGACGCCATGCGGCTGATCCGAAAAGATCCGGACCTGCAAGGGGTGCACATCACGGTGGGTCTCTCCAATTTCGCGTGGGGCACGCCGAAAAATATCCGCCATGACCTGGAGAAAGCGTACCTCACTGTCGGAACCGAAGCCGGACTCGATTTCGCGATCGCAAACCCCGAAGCGCTCCCTGTTCCCCTCCCTCCCGACCATAAGATGGTCGCCTTGCTGCGGCACGCGCTGGAACAGGGACGTGTCGGCGAGGGTGAAAGCAAAGAGACCGCCGGATTCCGGCAGGCCGAAGCGGTCATGGAAATCTGGAGTAATGCAGAATCCTCAGACTCAGAATAGCGGACTTCCCATCTCGATACCCAGTGCGGCGGACGGCAAGAGAGTCTGGCTCCGCGTCGGCACGCTCATCGACGGCGAGAGCAGCCTGCCGATCCGCAACGCCCATATCGTCTATGACGCCGCATCCATTCTCTATGTTGCCGGCGACGCCAACCATCCACCCCCTTCTCTCTTGAATTTTGGACAATCCCTCCCCGATCTCGACTTGCCTGATTTCACTCTCTTACCTGGCCTCATCGAAGCGCATGCACATATTTTCCTCGAAGGGGGAGAACTCGATAGCGAAAGAAGAGCGGCTAATCTGAAGAAGCACCTGGCTTCATTGGTGGAGGAAGCAGGACGGAAACTCGAAAGAATAGCGCGCCTTGGAGTCATTGGCGTGCGCGATGCGGGGGACAGAATGGGAGTCGGGCTCGCGCTCAGCAAGAGCTATTCAAGGGGCGAGAACCCGGTCATGCCTTACTTCGATAGCCCCGGCGCCGCCATCCATCACAAGGGAGCATATGGCGGATTCATGGCGGATCCCGTAGAAGATTTTTTATCACCAGAAGAGTGTGTTCGTTCCAGGCTGCGCAAAGGAGCCGACAGAATTAAACTGATTGTTTCAGACGTCATCGATTTCAGAAGCGGAAGAGTGATCAAAACGCCGCAGATGAGTGCCGAGGAGGTCGAGAAATTGGTCGCGGCTTCGAGAGAAAACGGGAAGCAGACTTTCGCGCATGCCACCGGCGACCTTGGGATCGAAAATGCAATTATGGGAGGAGTTGATTCAATCGAGCACGGATTTTTTATTCGAAATGATCAATTAGAACGAATGCGCGACAGGGAGATCGCCTGGGTACCGACTTTTTCACCGGTTCAAAAACAGGTGGAATTTGCAGACCGAATGGGGTGGGACCAAAAGGTTGTTTCAAACCTGCGGAGAATTCTCGATCAACATTCAGCGAGCTTGCTGAAGGCCGACAAGATAGGTGTGAAGATTATTGCCGGAAGTGATGCGGGGGCTTTGGGAGTTCCGCATGGATTTGGGTTAATCGATGAGCTATGTCTGATGGAAAATGCAGGGCTCTCTTCTCTTTCAGTTCTCCGCTCCGCTGCGGGTACCAGCAGCAGCCGGCTTGGCTTCAAAGAAAAATTCGGCCTTATAAAACCGGGATACCAGAGTCGAATCATTCTTACCCAACATTCTCCGGTCGAGAGCGTCTCAAACCTCAAAAAAGAAAAGTATGTGATCTTTGATGGGAAGCTTCTCAGCAACGGAGAATCTATCAACCTCGATGGTCTTTAAGATCCATCCCCCCTCAACCATTCCAATATTCCGACATTCCATCATTCTGCGCCAAAGGCGCTTGCGCCCCGGCGCACATCATTCCATTATTCCATCATTCCGACACCCCATCATTCCAACATTCCACTATTCCAACATTCCAACTGCCGCTTACGGCGTTACAAATATTTCACTCTCCGTAATTTTGAGTTCCACGCCGGCCCCTTTCGCCGCTTCCTGAAGTGCTGCCTGAAGCATCACGACGGGATCCCGACTCACATCCAGCCGCCTCATGAGACCCTCCCCTTTTTTTGTGCCGACAGTGAGCGTAAGCTTCAATCCCTTTCGTTTGCAGGAAACGCGAACATCATTCTCAATTTTCGTGTTCATCGGTTTGATGTATGCATCGATGTAATGAACTCCGATGCCCGATTTGTCGGCGGTGGTGGGGGGCAACTTCTCTTTTGCCGCCTGGTTCAGGTCGCACAGCTTCGTCATGATCGATCCTTTCTACGGATAGTTTAGCGATTCACAAAGACTTCGATTTCTCTTCTTCCATCAGCGCATAATGGATTACTTCAAACGCAATGCCCCATTTGTAGTCCCGGCTCTCCGAATTGCAATAGCACCCCGAGGGGTTGTACTCCCGCCTCCAGCTCAGCACGTCGTCGAGCGGCTTTCCCAGAAGCGGTGTTTCTTTTTCAATATCACTCATTAGCTGTCGCGCATTCTCGAGATACTGGCACATGAGAGTATGCCCCTCATCGCCGGGAGCCGGGACACAGCGCGCGGCTATCACTCTATAATGGTCTGCTGAAGGGCTGAGTGTAATATGATAATCAAATTCGAGCGAATGCCCCATATTTGAACAGGTCGTCCCTTCATACCGGAAACGAGCTTCTATAGACAGATCCTTCAGGTAACTGAATTGAAGGCGTTCCTGGCTCCACTTGCGGAGCGCTCGCGGGTTTGTCATGTATTTCACAGCGGGCGATATCGCAGCATCTTCAGTAATATGGCCGCGTCCATTGTCCCTTCCCGGTTGAAACCTGCTTATGTCTTCGATCTGGGGGATCGAATGTTTGTATGGCCTGCGTCGGTACTGACATTGGTCGAGCGAGCAGTTGTCGCAGGGGATCAATGTCGTGAGGCGATTCACGGTTTCCACATGCGAGGTAACGCCGAAGACTGCCAGCATCGACTTCTTCGGCCGAAGCATTCCTGAATCGAGTACCTGGATCTGCTGCGGAAATTCCGCGCCTTTGCCTTGTTGGATGAGCCTCAGCAGTTTCGCCTGATCGGAAATATCCCAACCAGGGTAACCGGGACTATAGTGAGGAAGGATCGCCTTTCCCCTCCCGTCGGCCCATTCACAAAACCGCGCGCCGAGATTCGTGATCAGATTTTCCACCACCGCGGAGCCATAGACTTCCATAAAAAAATACTCATCCGGCTTCTCTTCATTCCAGAGCTGGCGCGCCCTTTCTTCGCATGCTTTGCCGGCGCTGACGGCAACGAGCAGCACCTCGTCCGACTGTGCTGCGCTTAACTGGGAGTGGAGTTTTGGCGAGACGAGGTCGACTTCCTCGATCCGAATTGCTGAAGGCAGGAGCTCAACGATTTCAGTCCGGCGCGAATAGACCCACGGCCTTCCGTTCTCCTCGTACCATTGATTTGTCGAGTCGATCAGGTCCCGGACGCGCGGTCCGACCTCATGTTCCGGAGGATATCCGAGGAGGCGTTTGTATTCCGACTCCTGAACATCTACGCGCGGCTCGGTTTCAATGAACGAATCCAATTTTTCGGCCTGCATATCCCTACGGCGCTCGCTCTTCGGTATAGACATCGAGTGAATCAACGGGAGAGAATTGACACCCCTCGACAAAATAGTTAAAAAAATTCGGGTCCGTTTCCAGGCGGCAATGGGTCACAGTCTTGACGAGATTCTCCAATTCCATCCGTTTCGTTCGGGAAAGGAGCGCGATACAGGCCCCTTCAATAGAGGCGTTGCCGATTTGCAGGATTTTTGACGAATCGATATTCGGTATCAGCCCGATTCTCTTCGAAGACTCGACGTCGAGATGCCGGCCAAAGCCCCCCGCGAGGTAAAAAACGCCGAGATCGTCGAAGCGAATTCCATATTTGTTGAAGACGACGTGAAGCCCGGCCACGTTCGCTCCTTTTGCCTGAGCAAGTTCGTTGATGTCGCTCTCCGTAAAAAGAATTTTGTCGTCTCCTCTCGAACTCAGCACCACTTCCTTTTCATCCCCCTCAAATCGTCCAAGCCGGTTGATGCGGCCCGTCCTTATCAATTCGCTCAGAAGATCTATCAATCCGGATCCGCATATCCCCTCCGCCGGAACATCTCCGATCACCTGGCAGGCGATCGAGCCGTCGGGATTGATGGTAACCTTCTCGATCGCGCCGGGAAGTCCGGGCATTCCGTTTGTTATCTTGCCCCCTTCGAACGCCGGACCGGCAGGGCACGAGGCAGCAAAAATCTTGTCTCTGTTGCCGACTATAAGTTCTGTATTAGTGCCGATATCCATAACCGCTATGAGCCGCGATTCGTTCGCAAGATCGACGGCCAGCATACATGCCGCCGCATCCGCCCCGACGTGGCCGCTGATGATCGGAAGGCCGTAGATCCGGCCCCTGGGGTTGATCGGAAGCAGGAGTCGTTTGGCGCTGCCGACCAGGCTTGTGGTTGTCCTCTCCCCCTTTTTTACTTCGAGCTCCGTAATCGATTGATAAGGATTCTGCCCGATCGAATAAACACTCAGCCGGAAGAAAATATCCCTCATTGTAGAATTCCCGGCAACTACCATCTCGTAGATGGACTTCGGGTCTACGGGAAAACTTTCGATCGCGTGCGTGAGGTACCCCGCAAGCGTTCGCTGGAGGATTTTCTCCTTGTGTTCGGTGTCGTAATGAATCCGAGACATGACATCGGATCCCCCAAACCTCTGCGGGTTTTCAAACGAAGAGTCGGCGACAATCTCGCCGGTCTCGAGGTTGAGCAGCCGCAGGACGATCGTCGTCGTCCCCAGGTCAAGCGCCAGGCCATGAATCGGCCCTGTCGTGCTGTCGATTTCCTTTCCGTCGAGCAGGACCCTGTCCCCCAAGCGCGTGACGCAGGGATCAATCTTTAGAGTCCGGCTCTCCACCGGGAGATGAAACGCATGCCCTTCAATCTTCATTTCCCCGCGGCGCATGGTATGGCAGCGGATCACGCCCGAGTCTTTTGCGATATGAGCGCGGCAGGAGAGGCGAAAATTTTCCTTGAGATGCTTTTCCTGCGGCGCTTTCGGCGTCAACAGATCCATCCCCTCCACCACTTCGACAAGGCATTCCTTGCACTTCCCCTGTTTGATGCAGGAAGTGGGAACGTAGATGCCGAGTGATTCGGCGCAGTCGAACAGGGATGGCCCCGCGACAACGTCTGTTCGCTGGTTGTTGAAATGAAGTTCGATGCTCATGCTTCGCTTAGGCTTGTCAGGCAGGATATGACTCCATCTATGAAAGTTACACCGAAGAACGTTTCAATGCAAGCGGAAGAGGTTGGGATTGAGTCACGCGTTGAGACTAGGTTACCTTCGACTCAACCGTGGCAACGTTAATTCTCATTTCGAAGCGGAGCTTCTCTCTCATCCGTTCCCAATCGGAGATTGGGAACGAGACGGATTCAAGATAGTGCCCGACATCTGGCCAAACTGAAACACGACAACTGATTTTGTGACAACCTCAATCGATTCTTTCCACCAAATCAGACCTTACTAGGATGAGCGCTCTTCTTTAATTGAATTTGATTTGAAATCCCTCTTATTTCTTCATATTTTGAATCGGTTCAATGTATCATCAAGAAAGAGCATTTAATGGATTATCTCAAATCACTTTTCAAGGTAGAAAATAAGGTCGTCGTTATCACCGGAGGAAGCGGGATTCTCGGTACTGAAATGGCCCGCGGGTTATTGCGTGCCGGAGCCAAAGTCGTTCTCCTTGCACGCGGTGAAGAGAACCTCAAGAAAAAAGTTGCGGATCTCAAAGCGAGCGGATCCGTGATCGGTCTTCATTGCGATGTCACAATCGAAGAGAATCTCAGGAGTGTAAACGACGAGATCCTGAAAAAATTCGGCCGCATTGACGTTCTTATTAACGCAGCCGGCGGGAACGTCGCCGGCGCGACAATCGGTCTCGACCAGAGTGTCTTCGACATCGAGATTTCGCAGTTCCATAAAGTGACCGACATTAATCTGAACGGCACCGTCCTCTCCTCCCTCGTCTTCGGAAAATCGATCGCGGAGCAGAAGAAGGGATCGATCATCAACCTCTCTTCGATGGCTTCGTACCGTGCCATCACCAGGGTGGTCGGTTACTCGGCAGCAAAGGCCGCGATCGACAATTTCACCCGCTGGATGGCCGTTGAGATGGCCCTGAAATTCGGAGATGGTATCCGCGTCAACGCGATTGCCCCCGGCTTCCTTTTAACGGAACAGAACCGAACGCTCCTCACGAAAAAGGACGGCTCCCTCACAGAGCGGGGCAAGACCATCATCAACATGACTCCCTTCAAACGCCTGGGGGAGCCGGATGAGCTCATCGGAACCGTTATCTGGCTCGCGAGCGATGCTTCAAAATTTATTACGGGCACGATCATCGCCGTGGACGGGGGATTCAGCGCGTTCAGCGGCGTCTAGGATTAAGAGAGAAGAGAAAAGAGAGAAGAGAAAAGAGAGAAGAGATAGGAAGAAAGCATGCCATTCGAACAGACATGGAGATGGTTCGGGCCTAAGGATCCGGTGTCTCTCAAGGAAGCAAAGCAGGCGGGCGCTGCCGGTATCGTGACGGCCTTGCATGATATTCCCGTCGGCGAAGTCTGGCAGACCGATTCCATCCTAAAAAGAAAACAGCTCATCGAATCGGAAGGGCTTGTCTGGTCGGTCGCCGAAAGCGTGCCGGTGCACGAAGAAATCAAAAAGCGAAAAGGCAATTTTCACCGGCTGATCGCGAACTACAAGGAGTCGATCAGAAATCTCGGTACATGCGGGATTAGAACGATTTGCTACAATTTCATGCCGGTCCTCGATTGGTCCCGCACAGATCTTCATGTCATATTCCGGGATGGTTCGATCACGACGAAGTTCGAAATGAGGGCGTTCAGGGCCTTCGATCTCTACATTCTGAAGAGACACGACGCGGAGAAGAACTACACCGCCGGTCAGATCGCGGCTGCAAAAGAATTCTTTGAGGGACTTCGAGAGCCTCAGAAGGAAGAACTCAAGAAGACGGTGCTTCTCGGCCTCCCCGGTTCGCTCCAGGCGTATACGCTTGAAGAATTCCGCGCGGCAATCGCGGAATATGAGAGCATCGGAGAAAACTCGCTTCGCGAGAATCTTCTGGAATTTGTCAGGGAAATAATCCCGGCCGCCGAAGAGAGCGGCGTCCTTATGGCAATTCATCCGGACGATCCCCCCTGGTCTCTCCTCGGCCTGCCCAGAGTTGTGCGGAACGAAAAAGATGTTGAGGCAATTCTCAGCGCAGTCATTTCTCCTGCCAACGGATTAACGTTCTGCACCGGATCTTTCGGAGCAGGGTATTCCAACAAACTTGTCGCAATGGCCGAACGCTTCGCCGAGCGAATCAACTTTGTCCATTTGCGCAACGTGGCAAGAAATGCGGAGGGTGATTTTCTTGAAGAGAATCACCTAGAAGGGGACGTCGATATCTTCGGAGTGATGAAAGCACTTCTCATCGAACAACATCGGCGCGCCGAACAGGGTGCATCGAACAAGCAAATGCCGATGCGTCCCGACCATGGACATTTGATGCTTCCCGATCAACACAAAGTGGGAATCTACCCCGGCTATTCACTCTTCGGGAGAATGCGTGCCCTTGCAGAACTGCGCGGTATGGAAGCCGGCATACTGCGTTCGCTGGAATTCTGAGTTGGACTCGCGAACGTTCCAGATGCAACAGTTGCTGTTGGTATCACTTCAACTGAAAAGAGAAAGTTGTTGCGATATAATCAAATAATAAAGGGGCATCTCAAAAACCGTACGTCATAATTCCTCTGCATAACAACAGACATAGCTCCTTTCTTTTACTCCCTACGGTCTCTTTCTTGTTCATCCACCCTGCCAATTCCGGCTCTAAATCCTAATAAACTGATTGTGTTCATTCGGATGATCTGGCACGATAAGTGAGTATTGCATTCAGCACGACGAATGCCGCTATGTTAATTTGTCGCTGAAGTCAAAAAATATCGTGCCGGTACGGGATGGAACTGCAGTTGGCTGGAGAATTTCAGCCATATGACCGTCATTGGCCAACAACCATTGCTGTTGCTGCGCAACATCGAACAGCCTTGATCATTAGGAGTCATCATGAAACCCCGTCCCTTGCCTTACTCCGCACTCGTTGTCGACGACTCGCCGCATATGCGCATCCTGTTGATGCGATTGCTTCAACGAAACGGGATTTCCAGCATTGAGTCTGCCGTCGACGGTGCGGAGGGAGTAAAACGCTACAAATCCTCGAAACCGGACATCGTCTTTCTGGACGCAATCATGCCCGAGAAAGATGGTTTGACGGCCTTGCAGGAGATCAAGATTCTTAATCCCGACTCTATTGTTGTCATGACAACGTCGCTCTCCGAGAGAGCTAAAGTTCTTCAGTTCAAAGATGCCGGTGCAAATTACTATCTGCTCAAACCCTTTGAAGAAGAGAAATTTATTGATACGCTGGGCAAAGTCATTGCCATCCTCGCACAGCGAGCAAAGAAGGAGTGAAGAATGGAATGCTTTAACTGTCATACTGTGAACGATGAGGAGAGGAAATTCTGCAAAGAGTGCGGCGCCCCTCTGGGAAGCTACTGCCAGCGCTGCAAAAATGTCGGCGACATCAACGATAAGTATTGCGGAGTGTGTGGAAACGCGCTTGCAGTGAACGCCCAGGAACGCCTCTTCTCACCTCCCGAAGAACCCGGCACTCCCAAGCAATACACTCTCGATGAGATTCAAGATCTTCTCTCTCTCAGAAAAATAGCACGAGCGGAAGAAGCGGCATCCTCGACTGTTACCCAGACCGATGCAGATTTGCTGTTCAGCTAAGAGGATATACCCATGAATGTAGAGGAACAACAATTCCTGAACGCGTTGGTCGACCGGCATCTCCTGGACCGCGACCTGCTGAATGTGAGAAGGAATGCCCTCGAGAGCGTGGTTCGCGATAAGGGTTTCACGCGCGGAGTTGCCGGCGTTTTTGGCCTGCGTGAAGATGTCCTCGCGGATGCTCTCTCCGAAGTGTTCAAGTGGGGCCGGATGAAGATTGCCGTCGAGATCGGCACTGCGCCGGAGCAATTGCTCACAGAGGAAGAGATTCTTCGGTTCCGAGCCCTTCCCATATTTCTCATCGGCCTGGAACTCACAATGGCATTCATCGATCCTCCGTCACGCCAGGTCGTGAATCACCTTCAGCAGCTGACAGGTCACCGTGTGCTTCCGGTGTTCACGACGATCTCCGATTTCGAGGCCGCCATGAAAAGCTACCATGGCGCAATCGATCGCATCCAGGCCCTCAAATCGACGATTGCACTCGAGAAGTACGACATCAAAGATCAGAAGGGGGGCATTCCCTCTTTAGAAAAATCAAGCGATCCGACCATCGCGCAATTCATCGATGAAATTCTCCTGCGAGCTGCCAAAGCCGGCGCAAGCGACGTGCACGTCGAACCAACAGAGGACGAACTGATGATACGGTTCAGGGTCGACGGGGTTCTTCGCCGTGAGATCTCCTTGCCTCCCTCCTTCCATCAAGGAATGGCTTCGGTACTTAAATCCAAAGCCGGCATGGATATGTTCGAACGCTCGATCCCGCAAGACGGGCGCTTCGCTCTGCAATTTGCCGATCGTCTCTTCGATGTTCGCGTCAACTGCCTGCCCCTGTTGTATGGAGAGAAGATCGTGATGCGGCTTCTCGGACGCACATCCATGATGATCGACCTGGACAATCTCGGCTTCTCAGCAAAAAATCTTCGCCACTTTCGTTCGCTCCTCGACCTGCCGAATGGCATCATTCTGGTGAGCGGCCCCACGGGAAGCGGCAAAACCACGACACTCTATTCTGCGCTCAATGAAATCAAGGACATCTCAACCAACATCACTACTGTCGAGAATCCTGTTGAATACAAGCTTCCGCTCATCAATCAGGTTCAGGTGTCATCCGACCGCGGACTCACGTTTGCTTCGGCGCTTCGTGCAATGCTTCGCCAGGACCCCGATATCGTCTTGGTAGGAGAAATTCGTGACGCCGAGACCGGCTTGATCGCGACCGAGGCCGCACTCACCGGGCACCTTGTGCTCAGCACTATCCACACAAACGACGCCATCGGCGCAATCTCCAGAATGATCAATCTCGGGATCGCTTCGTTCTGGGTAAGCGCTTCGGTTATCGGCGTGGTGGCGCAGCGGCTCGTCCGGCGCATCTGTGCACGATGCAAACATGAATATTTGCCGACAAAGTCCGAGCTGGTACCGTACGGGCTTGCCGAATTGCCCGAAGGAACAACCCTCTTCAAGGGAAATGGATGTCCATTCTGCAGCGGCACCGGCTACAAGGGAAGAATTGCGATACACGAAGTTTTTATCGTCACCGATGAAATGCGGGATGTTATCTTTGGAGAAGTAACGACAAGCAAGCTCAGAGCGCTGGCCATAGCTAACAATTTCCGTGATATGTATTATGACGGAATGCAGAAAGCGATAGCCGGCATCACGACGATCGATGAGGTGTCTCGCGTTACCCGCAGGCTTTCGTGATCGCCCGCGCGTTTCGACGACGGAGTGGTTGTCTGATAATCAATTTTGGGGGAGGAAGAGAAGATGGAGGTTCTGAATGACCGGCAAGACCAAGAGCAAAACTAAACTGCTCAACGAGGTGGCAGCGCTGCGACGGCGCGTGAAGAAATTGAAGGCAAACGAGGCGAAGCTTTCGCAGGAACGTATTGTACTCAGGACGCTTATCGACAACCTGCCAGATGCGATTTATACGAAGGATTCCGCCTGTCGAAAGACTCTCGCCAATTTGGTCGATGTTCACAACCTCGGGCTGAAATCAGAGAAACAGATCATCGGCAAAGATGATACCTCATTTTTTCCCCCTGACGTTGCAGCCGCCTTCATGGCAGACGATCGCTCCGTCATAGAGACAGGGCAACCCGTCAATAACAGAGAAGAATTCTTCTTCGATGGAGAAGGAAAAAAGCGGTGGCTGCTCACGACCAAACTCCCGGTGATAAACAAACGCAACAAGGTCATCGGGATCATAGGCATTGGCCGCGACATTACGGCGCACAGGCAGATAGAAGAAAATATGGAACGGGAACGCAACCTGCTGCGGGCCTTGGTCGACAACCTTCCGGACCTGATCTACTACAAAGACGCCGAGGGCCATTATATCCTGAACAACCGCGCTCACTTGAATTCTTTGGGCGCAGCGCACCAAGAGGATGTGCTCGGCAAAACAACGTTTGATTTCAACCCGCGAGAGCTCGCGGAAGGGTATTGGCGTGATGAATCCGAGATCATCCAATCAGGAAAGCCTCTATTGGACAAAGAGGAGATCGCCGTGCATAAGCGCGACGGCAATAAGCGGATGCATCTTACCAGCAAGATACCGATTTATGACAATGCCGGAAACGCCCTCGGCATTGTCGGCATTAGCCGCGATATCACAGATAGGAAATGTTCGGAAGAGGCGCTCCGGCGGGAAAAAGGGCTCATGGATGCGTTGATGGACAGCCTTCCAGACAGCATCTATTTTAAGGACCGTCAGTGCCGGCTGCTGAGGATCAGCCGTAAAATGCTGAAGGACCTGAAGTGCGACGATATGAGTCAGGTCGTCGGCAAGACGGACGTGGATCTCTTTGGCAAGGAGTTTGGCAAGAAGACTTTGGAGGACGACCTTCGCCTCATGGCGATTGGGGAACCGATCGTCGGGTTAACCGAGAGCCGGAAGCTTGACGACGGAAGTTTCTGCTGGACATCGACCACCAAGGTACCCCTATGGGAAAATGGCCAGGTCGTGGGACTTGTCGGCGTAACGCGGGAAATCAACGAGGTCATGAAAACCCAGCACGAGCTCGCCTACCAGAAACATTATCTGGAATCGCTTGTCGAAGGTTCCCCCATTGCGATTATTACGATCAACAGAGAACAATTCATCGAGACGTGCAATGGAGCGTTTAAGACTGTTTTTGGATATACTCCCGATGAGGTTGCAGGCAAACACCTCGACGATTTCATCGTCCCGGAGGACAAGAAAGAGGAAGCGCGGGCTCTCACCGCGAGTTCATTCGAGCGTGAAAGCATCAACCGGGAACTCTTGCGCAAACGCAAAGACGGGTCGATCATCGACGTTGAACTGCACGCAAAATCGATCTACATGGATGGGGAGCAGGTTGGAGTGATTGCTCAATACGTCGACATTACTGAACGCAAACGGACCGAGGAACAAATCCGTCTGCAGCTCTCGATCATCGAAAAGCAGAACCTCGAATTGGAAAAAGCGCGCGACCTTGCCATGGAGGCCAGTAAGACGAAGAGCGCATTCCTGGCAAGCATGTCCCACGAGCTGAGGACGCCGCTGAATGCCATTATCGGTTACAGCGAAATGGTCATGGAAGAAATGTCCGACGCCAGAGAAACAATCTATCTGGAGGACGTGGAGAGAATCCGCACGGCGGGCAAACACCTTCTCAGTTTGATCAACGATGTTCTCGACATCTCCAAAATCGAAGCCGGCAAGATGGAATTATACCTCGAGGATTTTGAACTCTCCGCGTTGATCAAAGAAGTGGCCGCTACAATCCGGCCTCTCATGGACAAAAACGGAAACACCTTCGTCGTGAACTTTCCGCAGGAGATGCCAACCTTGCGGCTTGACCTAACAAAAGTGCGGCAGATTCTCTTCAACCTCATCAGCAATGCCACCAAGTTTACACAGCATGGCACTATTACATTAACCTGCTTTGCGAACCCGCACTCGGAGGAGGGCGCATCCACCATTGCTCTTAAGGTCTCCGATACGGGTATCGGATTGACGAAAGAACAACAGGGAAAGCTCTTCCGCGAGTTTGCCCAGGCGGATAGTTCGACAACGCGGAAGTACGGCGGGACCGGGCTAGGTCTTGCTATCACGAAACGTTTCTCGGAAATGATGCACGGTTCGATCGGCATTGAAAGTGTCCCGAACAAAGGCACGACGTTTACGGTGGTGTTGCCTCAAAGGATAGAGTCAACGATTAAGGCCGAATCGCCGGCCTCCAACTCTGGGACGATACCGGGATCGTCTCCCTCCGAATCGACGGTGGTGGTCATCGACGACGACCCCGCGGTCCGGGATATGCTTCTCAGGTATTTGTCGAAAGATGGCTACCATGTCGAGTGCGTCGCCGGAGGGGACGAGGGGATCAAGCGCGCAAAAGAGGTTCTGCCAATTGCGATCATCCTCGACGTCATGATGCCGCATAAGGATGGATGGGCGATTCTCCAGGAAATCAAAGCCGACCCATGTTTGAAATCAACACCGGTGATTATGTACACCATGGTAGATGAAAAGAATTTCGGACTCGCTATCGGCGCATCAGAATATCTGATCAAGCCCGTCAGCAGGGAGACAATCCTGCAGGTGATCGAAAAGTACAAGCGCCCTATGACGAGCGAGTACGTTCTCGTCGTCGATGACGACCGTGATTTGCGGGAACTTGCTACCCGCACCATCGAGAAGGCGGGATGCAAGGTGTTCACTGCGGAGAACGGTCAATCTGCTCTTTCGATGTTGAGAACCGTTACGCCGAACCTCATCTTCCTGGATCTGATGATGCCCGTCATGGATGGCTTCGAGTTCCTTGCTGCTTTTCAAAGTCACGAAGAGTGGAGGTATATACCCGTCGTTGTCATGACTTCTAAGGATCTCTCTTCGGAAGAACGCTTTCAATTGAGCGGCATTGTCAGGAGGATCATTCAGAAGGGCGATCTCACCCCTGAAATCCTGCTTCGGCAGCTTTCATCTCTGATTCCTCAATTGTCTCACATTCTTCATTCGAACGGAAATGATTCCCATGGCTAAAATACTGCTTGTAGAGGACAACGATGTCAACCGGGATATGATGACTCGGAGGCTTCAGCGGCGCGGATACACAATCGTCAGTGCGGTAGACGGTCAACAAGGAGTGGATTTGGCCCGGTCGGAAAATCCCGACCTTATTCTGATGGATATGAGTCTTCCGGTACTAGACGGCTGGGAGGCCACGCGGCAGATAAAGGCGAATCCTGACACTCACAACATTCCGGTCATCGGACTGACGGCCCATGCAATGGTCGGCGACAGAGACCAGGCACTCAAGGCTGGATGCGATGATTATGCGACGAAACCTGTGGAGTTTGAGAAGCTGATCGAGCTGATCACGAAGCTCGCCAAGGCGGCGTAGGGGAGGATCTCAGGTCTGTCGAGCAGGCAGCGTCACCGTGATGGTGCTTCCCTTTCCTTCCTCCGACTGCGCCGCGATCGTTCCGCCATGCGCCTCGACAATGCCCCGGCAAATCGGAAGCCCCAAACCAGTTTTGCTTCCGGCGCGCTTCGCTCCGGGTGTCGTAATTCGCATCTTGTCAAACAGCATGGGCAGATCCTGCGTTCGTATGCCGGGCCCGGTATCCCGAACCCGTACTACAACTGAATCCTGAGATGCGTTCGCTATGATAGTAATCTCGCCTCCTGCCGGGGTAAAGCGAAATGCATTGTCGAGAAGCTGATTGAACACCTTCTCAATGCGTTCGGGGTCGACGAAGACCTGTGGAAGATTATCGCATTGAACATTTACCCGAATTGATTTCTCCTTCGAGACTTTTGCGAGGCCGTCGAGGCTGTGCTCGACGAGCTCTTTGAGATCGATGGGAGAACGAGAGAGCTTTGATTCCCCCGACTCCAGCCTGGTAATTTCAAGGAAATCCACAACGACGTTCAGCATGAGCCTGGCCGCCTTCCCTATCTCATCGATCAATTCGCCGATCTCATCTCCAAATTTTTCTTTATCTTCCGCGAGCATCTCGGCAAACCCGACAATGCCGCCGAGGGGCCCCCTGAGGTCGTGAACGATCATCGAAACAAAAACTTCCTGCATTTCCCGCAGCTTCTTCTCTGCTTGCGCAATTCTCAAAATAGCGCAGACGCGCACTTCGAACTCGTCGGTCGACATTGGTTTCTTCCAATACTCGGTCCCGCCAGACATATAACCGGCTTCAATGTTGCCCGGCGAGGTGCTGAACCCGGAAAGAAATACGACGGGGGTGTTTTTGAGATGCGGAAAATGCTTTAGCCGCTTAATAACTTCGTAGCCGTCAAGCTTGGGCATGTGGACGTCGAGCAGGATGAGGTCGAAATCCGATGAAGCGGCCTTCTCGACGCATTCTTCTCCGTCGAACGCTTTCACGACATCGAAACCGTTTCTATGAAGTACCGACGCAAACGCTTCGGTGATGGTTGGCTCATCGTCTGCGATAAGTATTTTCGGTATCTCAGCCATAAGAAGGTCCTTTGAGGAAGTGATACGATTGCGCCCTGCTTCGTCCCGGGCAATTGGGCGCAAAGAAATCGCGGCGTGGCAGGAATAAAAGAGTTTGAGAGGACTGCCCTCTTCAGCGCTGCTCGATGCTGCCGCCGTCCTCCCGGAGACATTTGGACGATCCGGCATCACTGTGCAGCCCGCCAAAAGATAACCAGATTTGCCCTGTGCTTCAAGTTCGCAGCAGACGGACAGAGGTTTACGCCGACTTTCTCAGCAGCTGTCTGAACTGAGGCTGACGGCATCCTAATTTGCTTTTTGAAAGAGAAATCCAAAAAGGCACTCCTCCGCTTCGCAGGCAAATTAAGACGCCGCCAGAACTGCGGCGGGTTTTATGGTTTGAGTTCTTTGAAATGCAGATCAACGGATTCCCGACAGAAACGTTCGGGAATGACGCGCACCCCCGGCCTGTCAGGCCCGTGTGTTTCTGGCGGGCCTCCAAACTGCAACACGATCCAGAGGCTTTATTCATTGAAAATTTTGAAAAATAGTGTTAACTTACGTTGGAAGGTTTGGCGGACATCGCCCGCGAAGAATGCGGGATTTCGCTCAAGATGCGCTCTCTAAAATACTGCTGCGCCGATAGCTCACTCCCGCCGGGGGCGGGATTTCGCTCAAGATGCGCTCTCTAAAATACTGCTGCGCCGATAGCTCACT
>CAYLMV010000017.1:45220-45314 GCA_964384415.1 uncultured Chitinophagaceae bacterium
GGGCGGGATTTCGCTCAAGATGCGCTCTCTAAAATACTGCTGCGCCGATAGCTCAACTGGATAGAGCATCAGCCTACGAAGCTGAGGGTTGGGG
>CAYLMV010000018.1:0-45145 GCA_964384415.1 uncultured Chitinophagaceae bacterium
CCGGGCTTATATTGTTTAAGAATACCGATGAGATCAAATGTGCCGGTCGGAACAGGCCATGTATTCGGGAGAAATGCAGCTGTCGTCCCGGTGGCATCTGTAATGGTTCCGTTTGCGGCGCTGTACGTAACGTCGTTGACTCTGACGAGCCTTCCCTCGTTCGGCTCAGTGAAGACGTCTGTGTTGAAAGTCTCGTTGACGTCGTTCGCTGTCATTAAGAACGGTCCCGGAAGAGTATTGCCGCTTGACAGCACCACATACTTTGTGGTGTCGAGGGATATCTCAACTAATCCGCGGAACTGCGTGATAGAACCGGTGGCGGTAACGCTGTCCCCCACCTGATAGTTGAATGACCGAAACGGATGGTAAATGCAAACGCCTGCCGTTGCATCCTGCACAAAAAGATTCGTGTAAGTGGCGCTGACATCGGCGGTGACAATTCCAGACACTGTGACTGTCGCTCCAACTTGATAGGGGGCAACGGGAACGCCTTGTGAATCGTTAATGTGTAAATTGATGATTGGAACTATTTTTATAACCGAGACCGAGACGATAGAGCTGATTTGAAGAGGCGTTCCTCCGCCGGCTGCGGTCTCGACCACAAAGTTTGAAGTGGTTGAAGTATCCGGGGCTGTAACAGAAGCGATCATCACTTTGGCGGTATCCGCGTTCGTAATGGTCCCATGCCCGACAAATATCGTGTCACCCGAAACCGCAACGTTCCCCGCTGAAACACTTCCGGACAGGGAAATGCTTCCGGCAGATTCCGCCCATGACCACGCCATGGGCACGATGATTATAAGGCTGTCGATTGTGTTTGTTCCATCTCCTGCAACCGATACCGTGAAAGAAGAGGTCGCTTTCGCGTTCACGGTCGAAGGAGATATCGATGCGGTCCCGGTTCCATTTCCTCCGACCGCGAGCGAGGGTTCCGCCGGACTGGAGGAATTCTGCGGTTGTGGAGCTGCACGCGTAACGAAATCGCTCGCGTTGTTGTCGGAGTCGTAACCATTTCCTGTCAGCTCATCGCTCCCGCCAACTGCCATAGAGTTGGAGGTCGAGGCACTACTTGCCTTTCTCTCAATGGAAGTACTATTGCTCGGTGCGGGAGCAGGTCCGCTCCCCTCGTAGCCGTTGGCAGTCGCCCCGATACCGATCCGGTCAGCGATGGATGTATCAGTCGGATTTGCTCCGCTGAGTGCGTTGACACTCCTGACAAGCGCTACTTTTCCAGCAGTGGAACTCATTGCCAATGTCCCAATCGCATCCGGTGTCGGTAAACTTACGGAACCGCCGGTGCCTGCCGCTTCTCCCACAAGATAATACCGGTGAGGCCCGATCGTCCCGGTGAGATTCGTGACCTGCCAGGACGAGCCGGTCGCCGATGCATATTGGACGGACCAGCCGCTCAGGGCTACGCTCGACGAAGTTGGATTATACAACTCGACATAATCGTTTTTGTACGTGGAGCCTGAATTTCCCCCTCCTCCGTAGAATTCACTGATGACGACATGGGTCGCTGTTTGCGCGCTCGCACCTTGGCAAGCCGAGCCTAACCAAAGGGCCCCGATCATACAAATAGCATAAAATGAAATACTCTTCATGGTCTCTTCCTTCTCTCATTATCAACATTGAAGCTTCTATTTGTCTTTAATATATAAAAACGCTCGCCTCAAACAAAGGGGAAGATGTCCCAAGATCATCATGTTGTCGCGAATCACTCCTCTCGGTTCGCGGCTGAGACATCCATCCCAGTTTATCGTTGACTTTTGAGGCTGTTTAAGTTATATTTTTAAACTTTTGATTGAAGTGCATCATCGCAGGTTTTTTCCGGAAAAAGAACTAGGATCATCCGCTCGGAGGAGAATTCGTGAAACAATATCGTGGCAGAGTTATCATTATTCTCGCGGCAATAGGTCTCGCGTTGTATTTTTTGTATCCAACCTATGAGTCGTACAGAATAAATAAACAGCTCCAGACGCTTTCCAGCGCCGACAGCTCAACGTATATGCAGACCAACGACAAGCATATCCGGGAAATTCGAGCAAAGCGAATCAAGCTCGGCCTCGATTTGCAGGGCGGCATGCGCGTCGTGTTGGAAGTCAACGTCCTCAAGATGCTGGAGGAACTGGCGAAGAACAAGGACGATCAGTTCAATACGCTCGCTGCCGAGATCGAGAAAGAATCTCAGTTGAGCGAAGATCCAGTCACCGATATCTTCAAGCGCAAATTTGACGAAAAACAAATACGCCTGAGCCGTTACTACGGCAATCTCAGAGAAACGAACGATGAGATCATCAAGAGGCTGCAGGATGAGTCCGAAAAAGCCGTTGACCGGGGCATGGAAATCCTCCGCAACCGCGTCGACCAATACGGCGTGTCTGAACCTTCGATCCAGAAAGAGGGAGCACGCAGGATTATCGTAGAGTTGCCGGGCGTATCGAATGAGGCGGAAGTAACCAACCTGATTCAGGGAACAGCCCTTCTCGAGTTCAAGCTGATGAAGGACCCGGACATTATCTACAAAACGATGGAAGCCATCGACAAATACCTTGCCGCCCAAGGTTTCTCCGACAGCACCTCACCGACCGCAAAAACGGCGGATACAACCGTGCAGTCTAACACGCTCACCGCGCTGACACAGACAGACTCCTCGAAATCGGTCCTCCCCGGCGAGAAGAGCCCGGAGCAGTTTGCCAAAGAGCATCCCTTCTTCGCGCTCGTGCGCCCAAACCAGAAAGGCACCGGAGAAGGATACGCGTCTGAGAACGACCGGACAAGAATCGAACAGATTCTCAAGAGGCCGGACGTAGAGAAACTGATACCGAGCGACATGGAGTTTAACTGGATGGCCAAACCGAGCTTCGTCAGTGAAGGATCCAAGTTCTACGGACTGCTCGGGCTGGAAAAGAAACCGGAGCTGACGGGCGGAGTGATTGTGGATGCCAGAGCTACGATCGACCCCAACTTCAATCAGCCCATTGTCACGATGAACATGAACAGCGAGGGATCGCGCGACTGGGCCCGCATCACCGGAGCGAACGTCAACAAGAGAATGGCTATTGTGCTCGACAACGCTGTCTTCTCCGCCCCCGTCATTCGCGGGAAGATCACCGGCGGCCGTTCGCAGATCGAAGGAATGGAAAACATCGACGAAGCCCGGCTGCTTGAAATCGTCCTCAAAGCGGGCGCACTCCCCGCTCCCGTCAATATCATAGAGCAGCGGAGCGTCGGACCCTCACTCGGCGAAGACTCCATCCATGCGGGCATTTACTCGTTCACGTACGCGCTGATCCTCACCGTGCTCTTTATGATCTTCTACTACCGCACAGGAGGCATCGTTGCCAACATCGCGCTCTTCATCAACGTCTCGTTTATTTTCGCCACCCTTGCAGCATTCGGCGGCACGTTGACGCTGCCGGGCATTGCAGGCATCGTGCTGACGATCGGTATGGCCGTCGACACGAACGTGCTGATCTACGAGCGCATCCGCGAGGAGTTGACGACGGGCAAGACCCTCAGCGCTGCGATCAGCGCCGGTTATTCGAAAGCGTTCAGTGCAATTTTCGATTCGCATATTACGACGTTCTTCAGCGGCGTGGTGTTGTATCAATTCGGCACCGGGCCCGTCCAGGGTTTTGCGCTCACCGTCATGATGGGAACGGCCGCAAATCTCTTCACCGGAATCGTCATCACACGGGTCCTCTTTAACTTCATGACCTCGCGGGCCACTTCAACAATCAACTTTGGTTAAGCATAGGATTTGGAGATCTGTACATGAGATTATTCAAGAAAACGAACATCGATTTTATGGGGAAGCGGAAAATCTGGTATACCATCTCCGGAATAACGCTCTTCGTAGGACTGATAGCGATCATCTTTAAACCAGTCAACTACAGCATCGATTTTCTCGGCGGCACCGAGTTGCTCGTCCGATTTCAGACACCCCCTTCGATCAACGAAGTTCGCACAACGATGGATAAGATCGGGCTTCCGGGAAGCGAGATAAAAACTCTCGGTGGCGCCAGAGATATTCTTCTCCGGACATCGGCGCAGGAACAGGGCGCCACCATTGCAGACCGGATCCGGTCGGGACTTTCCGCCCAATTTCAGGACAATAAGTTCGAAGTGCTGAGGGAGGAGAAGATCGGTCCGAAAATCGGCGCGGAGCTCCGCAGAAATGCGGTCTACGCCGTCATCGCCACACTCGTTATCATCCTCATTTACATCGGATTCCGTTTCAAGTTCATCTACGGCGTCGCGGCGGTCGTTGCGTTGTTTCACGATGTGCTGCTCACGCTCGGCCTCGTGATTCTTTTCAACGGCGTCTCGTCCCATCTCAACCTTGAAATCTCGCAGAATCTCATGGCGGCATTTCTGACGCTTATCGGGTTCTCCACGAGCGATACGGTTATTGTCTTCGACCGAATCCGGGAGAATTTGAAGATTTACAGGAGCGAAGATCTCTTCACCGTCATGAACAAATCGATTAACGAGACACTGAGCCGCACGGTGATAACGAGCGGCACGGTCATGATCGTTCTTGTGGTGCTTATCATATTCGGCGGTGAAGTCAACAGAGGGTTCGCTTTCACATTCCTCATCGGCACGATCACGGGAACATATTCGTCAATCTATGTGGCGAGTTCGATAGTCCTGGATTACACCCGCTACAAGAACCTGAAAGCTCACCAAGTCGTTTAAGCGGCAACATTTCCATTGAGACGATAGATGGGCCTCCGGTCCATCGGGAGAATCGACAATGAAATTCGGCACTAAAGATCACGCAGGAATCACAGTTATCACCCTCGAAGGAAATGTCCTTGGAGGACCGGACGCGACGGAACTCAACAATACTCTTCACAAACTCATCGACTCGCGGAAAAAGAAAGTCGTGGTAGACCTTAAAGGCGTATCATCGATGAACAGCTCCGGACTTGGCATGCTCATTGGCGGCGTCACGACCATGCGCAACGCGAAAGGCGACCTGAAGCTCGCGGACGCCTCCGAGAAGATTATCAAACTGCTCGAAGTAACCAAACTCCTCACCGTGTTCGAACATTACGACACGGTTAAGAAAGCGATTGAAAGCTTTTAAAGTCTCCATACAACAGAAAAGGCGGCCCGCGAAAGCGTGACCGCCTTTTTTTATGAACGCTCAGTTCTTGGACATCACATTACGTTAATCTGCCAATCCTTCCCCTCTTCCATCTCCCCCCTTCCATCTTCCCTTTTCCATCCTCCATCTTCCATCCTAAGAGGGCCATTGCCGTCCCGGCACTCAACTACTTCGAGAACTTCCTCTCGATATCAATGACCTTGTCGAGGCGCTTCTTATGTCTCCCACCGCCGAACCAGGTCTCCAGCCAGATCTTGACGATTGACTTGATGACCTCCGGCCCGAGAGCTTTGGCGCCGAGTGTTAATACGTTGGCGTCGTTATGTTCTCTGCTGCTCGCGGCGACGAATTCGTTGTAACACGCAGCCGCACGGACGCCAGGAACCTTGTTGCAGACGATCGAAGAAGCGACTCCTGTAGCGTCGATCATGATACCCCTCCATGCCTCTCCTTTCGCGACGATACGGGCAACCGCATAGGCATAGTCCGGATAGTCGCACGCCTCCTCTGTATTCGTTCCGATGTCGAGAACTCTGTACCCCAATTCGCCTAAAAACTTTTTCAGCGCTTCTTTTGTTTGATACCCCCCGTGGTCGCTCCCGATCACGACAAGATTCGATCCCACGTTCGATTGAGGTATCGTCGTTGGGATTTTCGGAACGGACGGATTCGCGGTTGGAGCAGGAGGGGGAGATTCGAGCTTGTCGGTGAAGCTAATGTTCAATTCCCGGGCCTTGTCCCTCGCCGACGGGGTGATAAGGCTCCCCTTTTCCGCAACAAGAGACTTCTTTCCCGCTTTGAAAGCGAGGAGGACTTCTCTCTCCGTGATGAGTGTTTTCGACATGTCCACAACGTATGATTGACCATTTGCAGGCGTGACAGAGCCCGCGGGCGCTTTACTTGGAATACTCTTCATCGCCCCATTCGACGACTTCCAACCGAACTCTTGCCGTCCCCGATCCTTTCATCCCCAGCTGCGTCGCAGCGGCGAGCGACAAATCGATGATCCGGTCCAGCTTGAACGGTCCCCGATCGTTGATCCTCACGACGATTGACCGCTTGTTCACAAGATTGGTCACTTTCACTTTGGTATTGAAGGGAAAAGACCGGTGAGCCGCGGTCATTTTGTACATGTCGTAGACTTCGCCGTTCGCCGTCTTTTTGCCGTTGAAATCGTCCGCGTAGTAGGACGCGATTCCCTCCAGCGACTTGAGCGGCTTCGATGAGCTGGACTCCTCATGCGTGCGCGAACTTCCCGACCGGTCCTTCGTGAATCGTGGAGACGAAGCGCAACCCGCAACGACGAACATTGCTGCGGCCCAACAGCACATCAACCCGAGATAAGTAAGAGACGCATTTCGAATTCGCCGGGCTGACTCGTTCACAATTGTCGTGAGAGTGAGTTCTTCGTATCGGTGGTTCTATAAGTAATCATTCATCTGCTTTCGGCGCAGATGGTCGACAATTTCTTTCACGTCCTGCGAAGATCCGCGTTTGCAGACCAGCAGCGCATCGGGCGTGTTAATGATGATAAGGTCCTCGACGCCAACCGTCGCTACCAACTTATCATCGGTATGAATGTAAGAGTTTTTGGTGTCGAACGAAATGACCTTGCCATGAGCGAAGTTGCCGTGATCGTCTTTCGGCGAGAGGCGATATACCTCGTCCCACGAACCAACATCGCTCCAACCAAACTCCCCCCGGATGACAAAAACACCCGTAGCCTTTTCCATCACTCCGTAGTCGATGGAAATGCCCCGTATCAACCCGTACGCATGCTCCAGGCTCTGCTCCAGGAGCGTGGTGCCCAGGGAAGGCTCGAGTCCCTCAAGATGGGCGGAGAGCTCCGGGAGGGAATGTTTGATCTCTTTCAATATGACGTCCGCGCGCCATATGAACATGCCGCTGTTCCAATAGAAATCCCCGCTCTCGACGAATTTCTGCGCTGTCGAGAGATTGGGCTTTTCCGCAAACGTCTTTACCTTGAACACCCCCGGCGGCAGCGAACCGTTCTTCGCGCGATCGTCTTCGAACACCTGGATATAGCCGTACCCCGTTTCAGGATGCGTCGGTTGAATACCGATGGTGATGAGGGAAGATTGTTCATGGGCGATGCCAACCGCCACGCCTAAAACGCGGAGAAATTCCTGCTCGTCGAGGATCAGATGGTCGGCCGGAAGCACAACCATGACTCCGTTCGGATCCAGGCGGCGCACGAACATGGCGGCGAGACCGATGCACGGAGCCGTGTTTCTGCCGATTGGTTCCACAATAATGTTCTCCGAAGGAACACTCGGGAGCTGTTTGGCGATAGCGTGCTTCTGTAATTTGTTCGTGACGACAAAAATATTCTTCGCTGGAACGAAATTCTTGAGCCTGTCCACAGTGCTTTGAATCATCGTCCGTTCGCCGGCGATTTCCATCAGCTGCTTCGGTGTACGCTCGCGGCTCCGGGGCCAGAAGCGCGAGCCGACCCCTCCCGCCATGATCACAGCGTAGACGTTAATATCCTTATTCACGCATCACCTTTATGATTTGAGCGAACTCTCGGGGTTCTTAAGGATTTCAATAATGCTCTGGAGAAGCTCCGCGCCGTTGGAACGTTCTTTGAGCGCCTTCGAAAGACGTTCTCCAACGTCGCGCATGACGGCGGCAACGCGAGCATCCTGCGTAGAGCCCGACGAATCGACGTAGCTTATAAACTTGAGAACCGACTGGAAGAACTCGAGCACATCCTTTTTTCCCTGGGCGCGCGCAACGTCGGTTGAGCTTTTTGCGATCATTGCAAGGACGGCAAATACGCTTTTTCGTTCTGCCGGCGTCTTCTCGCTGAGCTTTGACACAATTTCAGTAAACCGCTGAAATCCCAGCAAGAGGTTTTGATCCAACAAGTCTGCGAGCGCCGGCGGCTCAACTATCGGCGGAGCGGGAGGCTCTATCACTTCTGCAGGGGCAGCCGCAGGACTCTCCGAAGAAGCCGTTTCCGAAACCGCCTCCGGCTGTTCCACTGACGAAATTCCAGACTGCTCTGTTTCAGCATGTGCCTCGCCCTCGATCGTCGCGCCTTCCATGGCATTTGTAAAGGAAGCCTGCGCCGACTGGGCAGCCTCTGATGGGGCGTCGAACGGCTCGCTGAGGAACGCTTCGAAAAGCTTGTCGCTCACGAGTGTCGCATCCATGTCGAACTGATCGGGACTAAAATCCTCCCCCGACCGTACCACTCTCTCCATCACCCATTGCATCGAAAGCGCAGCTTTCGTGAACCCGTTGACCAGCTCCAAACGGCCGATTTCCTCCTTCAGGTTCGGAGCCTGTTCAAGCCGCTCAGCGAGCCGTACCATTTTTGCGGCGTGAAACGGTATCAGGCTGTCCTGGAGCCCTGTCCGGGTGCGATGAAGCACTTGCATCAAATACTGTTCGGGATCATCCATAAATATAATTCCTCGGAACTCTGTCTGAAACGGAACAACACACTTCGTACGGAATTGTGCCCAGCTCCTCAGATATCTGCCAGCACGATATCTCGCGGGCTCCATCCCGCCCCATGAGAGTGACTCTGTCGCCGACCTTGCATGAAGAGCGCAGACCGATATCGATCATCACCTGGTCCATGCAGATCGTGCCGACGACTGGATATTTCTTTCCATTGACCAATACGTTCGCTTTGTTTGTTAGACGTCTGCTGAAACCGTCACCGTAGCCGATCGCCACCGAACCTATCTTTGTTCGCGAGCGAGTGAAATAGCGGCGCCCGTAACTAATGCTCGTCCCTTTTTCTACCGTTTTCATGAACTCGATGCGGGAACGGATCGACATCGCCGGCTTCAGCGGCATGGAAGTGGAAATTGTGCGCGAAGGATAGTAGCCGTAGATCATGATGCCCGGGCGGACCAGGTCGAAATATGAATCGGGCAGCTGCAGAATTGCGCCGCTATTTGCACAATGTTTGACCGGGACATCGATGCCCGCGGAGTGGAGTTCCGCCAGGACGCTTCGGAACCTCGACAATTGCTGCCTGGCAAAAGAGAGATCCATGCTGTCCGCTGTCGCGAAATGTGTAAAAATGCCGGCGACCGTCAGATGTTTCAGCGTTTTGAGTTGCCGCATGAAAGCCAATGTATCCTCGGGGGTGATCCCGATCCTTCCCATGCCGGTGTCGACTTTCACGTGCACCAATCCCTTCCTTCCTGACGCCGCCGCCAACCGGTCTAGTTTCTGAGCAACGGAGATTGAACAGATCGTTGCCTGCAGCCGGTGTTTGATGAAGAGGTCCAGCTGAGGCTCGGGCGCCGCCGTAAGGACAAGAACCGGCGCTTTAATTCCGTTCTGCCTCAACGCGATGCCCTCTTCCGCGATTGCCACTCCCAGATACGATGCAACGCCGTCCTTCAGGATGGACTTTGCGACCTGCACCATTCCGTGTCCATATGCGTTCGCCTTGACGACCGCCATAATGAGCGGACGTCTTCCGACTTTCTTCTGAATTTGTTTGAGATTGTAGTGAATGGCGCTGAGGTCGATTTCCGCGTAGGTCGGTCTCATGGTTTCAAACTTTGTGAAAAGAATTCACAATGCGATGCCAATATACCAGATTAATGAAGAATAATCAACGCAACAATAAAAAGGCCCACAAATCCTTCATCTCTTTGTGGGCTTGATGTGCACTTCTAATGAATAACTTACCTGCCGCCTGCAATCCTCAGGCGATTGATGGCTCGCATAAGGGATGCCCGGGCGCGCTCCTCATCAACCGCTTCCAATTTGCCGAGCCGATCGTCCGCCCGTAACTTTGCTTCCTCTGCCCTCTTCACGTCGATCTCATCAGAACGTTCGGCCGTCTCTGCAAGGAGGATGACTTTGTTGTCTTTCACTTCCACAAATCCGCCGCTGGTCGCGTAATGGAATTCTGTTCCGCTGGCGTCGGTCAGCTTTACGCGGCCGACTGTTATAGCGGCAAGAAGCGGTGCATGGCTGTGCAAGACTTGAAATCCCCCGTCGACTCCGGGAGCGCTGAAACTAAGAACTTCTCCGGAATAGACCGTCTTCGTCGGGGTTACGATGTCGAGAGTAAAATTTTTGCCTGCCATCTTTTCCTGGTATGAAACCGGTTAGGCCGCCTGAAGTTTCTTCCCTTGCTCAACAGCCTCTTCGATCGTCCCGACCATATAAAATGCATTTTCCGGAAGATAATCGTAATCGCCGTTGATGATGCCTTTGAATCCCTTGATCGTCTCCGCGAGTTTCACATAACGGCCCGGGACCCCGGAAAACTGCTCCGCCGTAAAGAAGGGCTGTGACAAAAACTTCTGAACCCTTCTCGCCCGCCCGACGACCAATTTGTCCTCATCCGAAAGTTCATCCATTCCGAGAATATTGATAATATCCTGAAGATCTTTGTATGACTGAAGAATGTTCTTGACCATCCTCGCCACATCGTAATGTTCTTGTCCGATGATTTCGGGATCCATAATCCGCGATGTAGAGTCGAGGGGATCGACCGCAGGATAAATTCCCATGTCCGAAATCTGACGGCTCAACACAGTTGTCGCGTCCAGATGCGAAAACGTGGTGGCGGGCGCCGGATCCGTAAGATCGTCCGCAGGAACGTAGATCGCCTGAACAGACGTGATAGACCCTTTGTTGGTCGACGTGATTCGCTCCTGCAAGGCTCCCATTTCTGTCGCAAGAGTCGGTTGGTACCCTACGGCCGACGGCATGCGGCCTAAGAGTGCGGAAACTTCAGAACCCGCCTGCGTGAACCGGAATATGTTATCGATAAACAGCAATACATCCTTCCCCTCAACATCGCGGAAATACTCGGCCGTGGTCAGCGCCGTTAAACCGACACGGAGCCTGGCGCCGGGAGGCTCGTTCATTTGTCCAAAAATCAGCGCGGTCTTTTCGAGAACTCCGGACTCTCTCATTTCCCGCCACAAATCATTTCCTTCTCTTGTCCGCTCACCCACGCCCGCGAAGACTGAATAGCCGCCATGTTCCTTCGCAATGTTGTGAATGAGCTCCGTGATTAACACTGTCTTGCCGACTCCCGCACCTCCAAAGAGGCCCGTCTTGCCCCCCTTGGTGTATGGTTCGAGAAGATCGATGACCTTGATGCCCGTCTCAAACATTTCCTTCTGTGTGCGCAGCTCGTTAAATTCCGGAGCCGGACGGTGAATCGGGAGATACGCTTTTGCCTCAATCGGCCCCAACGCATCTATCGGTTTGCCGATAATATTGATCAACCTGCCGAGAACTTTTGGGCCTACGGGCACCTTGATAGGTTCGCCGGTGTCGACTGCCTTCATACCGCGCACGAGGCCGTCGGTCGAATCCATCGCGACGGTGCGAACACGATTCTCCCCAAGATGCTGCTGCACTTCGACAACGAGATCCTCCTGCTGGCCTTCAACATTTGTTCTTGAGATGACGAGGGCGTTGAGAATTTGCGGCAGTGTTCCGTCAGAAAAGTCGATATCGATAACGGGTCCGATAACCTGGATAATTTTACCTTCCGTCATTTAGAGGCCTTTCAAAAGCGTTATGGAAAAATAATTACACAGTGTTGAAATTTACCAAATTTCGTGAGAATAATCAACGTATAAAATCAGAAAATGCAGCGGCCCAAGGTTCGATGAAGATCCAATTGCTGTCTCAGCGTCGTGCAAGAATTGAAGGCATAATCGCCTTGCCGTGCATTCGTCCGTTCTCGATGAAGATCTTGTTATTGTTACGCCCCGCCGCAATCGACCCGGCGATGTAGAGGCCGGGCACGTTTGTTTCCATGGTTGCAGGATCATGCAAAGGCGCCATGGACTCCGGATCCGTTTGAACGCCGATCGATTTCAGGAAGTCGACGTCTGGATGGTATCCAATAAGGACGAAAACGAAGTCATTTGGGATCAGGAGCGTATTTCCCTCGCGGCTCTTCGCCGTTATCATGTCTGTCCCAATCTCTGCGACTTCTGTCGAAAAATGGGCGGTAATGGATCCCTCTTTGATCCTATTCTCCACATCGGGGAGTATCCAGTACTTGACTCCATCGCTCATTTTTTCTCTTCTGTGGATAAGCGTCACAGATGCGCCATGTCGATAAAGTTCCAGTGCAGCGATTGCGGCTGAGTTCTTACCGCCGACAACTGCTACTCGCTGACGGAAATATGAAAATGGCTCGGTATAATAGTGCGATACTTTCGACAGTCCTTCGCCAGGGACATTGAGAAGGTTTGGGTTGTCGAAATAACCAGTCGCTACGATAAGGTTCCGGGTTTCATACGAGGAGCGATCTGTCCTGATTTCAAAATGATCCGCGGCCTTCTTTGCCGATACGACTCTTTCAAAGAGGTTAAGATTCAGCTCGAAATACTCCGCAACTCTCCTGTAGTATTCAAGACCTTCTGCCCGCGTCGGCCGCATCGACTCCGACGAGAACGGTATTCCCCCGATTTCAAGCAATTCGGGGGTCGAAAAGAAGGACATCGCAGTCGGAAATTTCTGCACGCTCTGTACTATGGCCCCTTTTTCAATTATGATGTAGCTCAATCCAACTTTGTGAGCTTCGATTGCCGCGGAGAGTCCCGCCGGCCCCGCCCCGATAATTACGACATCAAGCATAAGTATTTTCTCTCACAAAAAATCCGTCCATCTTATTCAATTCAAGAGGACGGATCTTTCTCATTCGATCGTTTAGCGAGAGCTGAAGGTGGGATTTGAACCCACGACCTGCGGTTTACGAAACCGCTGCTCTACCGCTGAGCTACTTCAGCATTGCCCAAATTGATCCCACAAATATAATGAAATCAGAAGAAAATTCCAATGAACGGTCCGTGAATTTGTCTCGTATAATTTAACGATTCTTCCGACATCGACCACCTTTCGATTTCAAAACGATAGCCGGCCGTCATTCCCTCTCCGATCAATCCTCTGAACAGAAATTGCAGTTCGGCAACGGCAGCAGTCGATGAACCGCTTTCCAAAGAAAAGCCGGCGCTGCTGTAGTAGATCATTCCGACGCCGGTAAATCGAACCCCGAAATTTTCCGAAAATTGACGGAACTGAATACCGGTGCCGATGCCGATGTCGGCGATATTGAAATCCTTCGACGAATTTGACACGCCGGTCGCCTGAACATAATTGGTGGAAAAAACGATGGGAAGAAAGAAGTTCCCTATCTCAGGACCGCCCCCCAGCGAAATGTCGGTGGAGGACTCGGCGGCGATGGTGAATTCATTGCGCGCGTCGTTGTTAAACTTGTAGGATGAGAATCCTAAAGCTATCCGGAATCCCAGTTGCCTATACTCTGCAAGCCACAGCGGAGTTGCAATGCGGATTTTCCCCGAGTCGGCCTCTGTGTTCCCGGCGCGAGGCCTGAATGATTGTGCAAGGCCGCTGACGCCGGCCGAACGATAGTCCCCCAAAGAAGGCTCGGCTTCGTCAAAGAGCTGGCCCTGCGCCTCCTGGGCAAAAGAGAGGAGCACCATGATCGCCGCGGCAGCCTGGAGTACTTTCACCCGTCGCCCTCCTCCTGACCGCAAACAAGAGCTAAACCAAATATCCATTTTCCTGTCAAAAAGTTCATGGAACCCATTGAACGATATCGACAATCACAGTATATTGTGTTCAACTTTTACCCGTGCATATATGAAGCTGTCCGACCTGGAGCCTAAGTTTCTTTTCGCAGCTGCTGCGCTCGCGCTGTTTGCCGTCTCTTCGTGCAAGGATAGCTCAAATCCGGTAACGAACCCGAGTCAGATCGTCTTCCCGGCAAGCGGCATCAGTTATGAGAAGCAGGTGCAGCCGTTGTTCAACGTCGGGTGCGCGCTCTCCGGCTGCCACGACCAGGCGACGGCGCAAAACAGAAATCTTGATCTAACCAGTTACGGAGGATGGCGCGAAGACCTTCAGGTCATCATTCCTTTTGACACAACCAAGAGCAGGTTGGTCTGGAGCATTGAAGCTCAGCCAGGCTCGACGCCCATGCCGCCGGCAAAACCGCTGACGCAGAATCAGATCACGGGATTAAAGAAATGGATCCTGGAAGGAGCTAAAGACACGCCGTAAGCAGTCTATTTCTTCTGGAGCAGATCCACCATGTCGAGCTCCAGACTTCTTTTCGGATACTCGACAATTCTCCCTATCTCTTTTCCGTTCGACAATAGAATGAAGGTCGGCACGCTTACGATATCGTACTTCTCGCTGATCCCATCCCCGCTCCTCTTCGCTCTGTCCACTCCATAGAGTTCAATGTTTTCCGGCGGGATTTTCGCGAGCGCCATGATCTTGAAGAACCTCGGGAGCTCGCGTTTCGTATCACCGCACCACGTTCCGCCGACTATGACAAATCGGACATTCCTGGCAGATTTTGAGAGGCTCGAAATTGAGGAAGAGTCCGGTACAAACGAGGAATAATTCTGAGGGTACCAAAGAAACGATGAGTCGGATTCAAGCAATGAAACCGGAAAACGACCGGTGACGATTTTTGCCCCTTGCGGCTCGATGGCAACCTGGTACGGTGCGTGGCCCCCGCATCCGGCCACAAAGAGGAACGCTGCAGCAAGGATCGTTTTCAAGCCCGTCTCAGTCAACCTTCGTCACCCTGATATCTTTGCCCCACATAAGTTTCGACCGAAGGACATCGTAATAACTCTTGTCTTTCCGTTTCACGAGTTTGATCGTATAGTCCGCCTTTTGGATAAAGAAATTTACCGGCGGCGTCACCATGATTTCCTGCTGCCCGTCGACGGTCACGCGGACATTCTGGAACTTTGACTCGAGGTTTACTCTGATAACGCTCGAATCTGGAACGATCACCGAACGGGCGCTGAGGGTATGAGGACAGATCGGGCTGATGGTGAGTACCTCGCTTTTGGGAACGACGATCGGGCCCCCGGTGGCCAGAGAGTACCCGGTCGAGCCGGTGGGAGTCGAAACGATGATGCCGTCGGCTCGGTAGGTCATCAGATAGTCGTTGTTGACATAGGTCTCCATGTCGATAACACGGGACGAGTTTCCTTTGTCGAGAACAATGTCATTCACACCGAAAAACTGGACATTCTGATCTTCCGCGGTCATTTTGATGACCATACGGTCCTCGATCACGTGCTGATTGTTGAGAATGTCGTCTACGAAAGATTCGACTTCATCGATAGAAAGCTCCGCAAGAAATCCAAGCTTTCCGAGGTTCACGCCGATAATCGGCACTGCCGCGCGAGCAACAAGTCTGGCAGCCGCCAGCATCGTTCCGTCGCCGCCGAATGCGATCAGGATATCGCACTCGGAGGCGATCTTGTCCATCGGTGCAGTGTCTTTCTTCTTGATTATTCTCTTCCCCGCCTGCTTGTTGACGATCTTGGCGATCTCATCAAGAACGGTGAATTCGATAAACCGCTTTTCGCCGGTGCCAAGCAGTCGAAGAACAGCTTCCCCGAGTGTCTCTTTTGACAGGTTTCCGATGACTCCGAATTTCATTGTTGTCCCTTTTCCGCCGAGGGGGCTGCTGTCCCTTTCGCCAATTCGTCGACGTAATTTAGTTTTAAATCCTGGAGGATCGTGGCCAGGATCTTTTCCTCTTCAGCAGAAAGGTTGCCTTTCGTCTTAGCCTTCAGCATGTCAATAAGGTCGATCGAGAGTTGTGCTTGTTCCATGTCTTTATCGATCTTGTCGGTCGCCGGATTCTTTAGTTTTCCCATCTGTTGAAGGGCAGCGGCCTGAAACATCGAGACAAGCTGAATAAACATTAACTGATTCTTTTCGTCATTCTCCATTGTTCGTTTTCTCTCAAGTATTCGCGAGCTATTCTCTCTCAATAGTAATGAGGAACTCTCATGATCCGATGCAATGGTACGAAAGAGAATACCCAAAATCAACTGAGCAGAACGTGCCGGAATCCATGGGGAAAATACTACGAGGCTTTCTGCGAAACGCGAATCACGTTTTCGGACTCCCACGCTTCCCACAGCTTTGCATATTTCGTAAAGACATACGCCGACGAGAGCAGCGCGAGGATCAATCCCGGAATTCCGTCCAGAATCCCGAGCCGCAAGAAGTACATTTTGACGAATGCCCAGGGGGGGCGGACAAGCAGATCTGAAACCCGGAAACTTCTTCGGTCACGAAGAAGGTCTCCGCTCGCGAGGGAGGTGTAGCGGTTAAACTTCGAGAAATAATGAAACAGGTTTGGGTCGGTATAGTGGAGCAAATCGTTTTGAAGTTCTCCGACGCCGCCTCGAACTTCAAGACCTTCATGAACAGCCACGGATGAGAACGAAGCAAATTCTTTTTGAAACAACCGGGGAACCCTCCCAGGATACCAGCCGGAATGACGGATCCACCGGCCTAGAAAAAATGCCCGTCGTGCTACGGTGAATCCTTTCATCGTGGGAGAAGACCGAAGGACGGCCTGAATTTCCCGCGAAAGTTCCGGTGTCACGCGTTCATCCGCATCGAGCCAGAATACCCATTCATGCTTCGCCTTCCCCGCGCCGAACACTTTGGCTTCGGCAAAACCCTTCCACGGTTCCAGATAGACTTTGTCTGTGTATTTTCGGGCAAGATCGACTGTCTTGTCTTTGCTCTCGGCATCGACCACAATAATCTCGTCCGCCCAGGATACGCTCTCAAGGCATTCCTCGATGTTGCGCTCTTCGTTCCGTGTAATGACGAGGACTGTTAAGGGAGTCATGCCCGCTCCTGTTTAAACAGCTTCTCCGCCGCCAGGGTCAATCCAAGGCTGAACCAAATGAGCACCATGATCTCATGGTCTCCAAAATTCCATTCAAAAAGGCCGTTAACGAGAAACCCGACAAATGCGGCGAACGAGCCGAGGGCGACCGAGCTTGCCAGCCAATCGACCGCCGTTGTCTTGAAGGCAAGGTATTCCACCCTCAGAATCTTAACAAACATTGCGCACACAACGCTAAATCCAACAACGCCGAGCGTCACGAGAAGCATCACAAAGTTGTTGTGGAGATGGCCTCCGGGTTCCTGATCATCCGGAGATTTGTACTGAACATAGACCTTGTGCGCATCCGAATCACCGATTCCAAGAATCGGATGGTCGGCGAATATTTTCATCCCCGTGGCCCACATGACCAACCTAGTGTGATTTGTCACGTCGGATGGATCGATGATGCTTTTTGCCCTGTTCACCTGGTTCGCCGGAGCAATGAGGAAAAAAAGCGCCACAATACCGAGAAGGACAAAAAAGAGATATTTGTTTTTCAGGAAACTCAGAACGACGAACGCTGCGACGAACCCGACCCATGAGCTGCGCGTGTTGGTAAGAATGAGCGCCAAGAACGTTGGGATACAGAGGAGCGCCGTCCATCGCTTGAAAAATGAGGGGGTATCGGAGTGAAGGATGAACGGGATCGTCAGGAGACAGACAATCATCTTGATGCCGCCCGTCGTCATGTAATGCTGGAAAACTGAAAGCCTTCCCTCGTGAACGGCGTAGTAGTAAAATATTTCCACGACCGATAAGAGGGCAACTGTCCCGAACAGCAGCAAAAGACCGTTCGTCACCCTCTCCCTTGAGTTGAACGAGATCATGACGAGATAAACGATTGAGATGAGGAAGAGCCGTTTTGTATTGATCAATGCCTCCCCCGGAAACATCGCTGTCGCCGTTGTCAAATACTCGACACAGGCGTAAGCCAGGAAGAAAAAGTCGAGGGGCGTCCTGACGAAGGGCCATCGGCGCTCACGTACGCACCAATAGCTAATCAGAAGAATTGAAAGGCCGAAGGCGACCGACGAGACGGCAATTGAAACCGAAATGAAGACGACCTGGCAAACCAGGAGGGCGAACAACAAAGTCAAGTATTGCCGCTCGCGCGCTTCTACAACGGCTTCTGTCATAATGTTGTCTTCAAACATATTCGCGTCCAATTTTTTCAATCAAGCTGTTCATCGTGCATGTCGATCGTGCAGCTCTCCGCAATGCGTCTGACCAGCCGCGGTTCCCCGCCCGATCCAAACGTAATGCTATGCATTGAACTGGAGGTCGCACAGCCGCTTGTAGAGGCCGTTCTTCTGTTTAAGAAGTTCCACATGGCGGCCTTCCTGGACAATCTTGCCGTTTTCGAGCACAATAATCCGGTCCGAATTACGGATTGTAGAAAGACGATGAGCGATGATGAACGATGTTCTGTTCTTCATGAGCCGTTCGATTGCCTCTTGTACGAGGATCTCGCTTTCGGAATCGAGCGCCGATGTCGCTTCGTCGAAGATCATGATGGGGGGGTTCTTCAGGAGCGCCCGTGCAATCGAAACGCGCTGCCGCTGTCCGCCCGACAGCTTTACTCCCCGATCGCCGATCATCGATTCAAAACCTTGCGGCATCTCTTCAATAAATCCCAGGGCATTCGCTGCCCTTGCGGCATCACGGACTTCCTTCTCAGGGCAGTTGCTCAAGCCGTAGGCAATATTATTCCGGATCGTGTCGTTGAAAAGGATTGTCTCCTGAGTCACGATTCCGATTTGGTTCCTCAGTGATTGAAGTTCAATCCGTCGAATGTCAACGTCATCGATCGTGATGGATCCTTCGACGGGGTCATAGAAGCGGGCGATAAGATCGACGAGTGTCGTTTTGCCGCTTCCGCTCGGCCCCACAATTGCCACCACCTCGCCTTTCTTGACCTTCAGCGATATTCCGCTGAGCACGTCCCGCACACCTCCTCCGTTGGTCTCGTGGCCCGAATAGACGAACGAGACGTTTTTGAATTCGATGCTATGCTTCAAGGGTTTGAGGGGAACGGCTTCGGGATGATTGACGATTGCCGGTGTGGTATCGAGGATCTCGAAGATCCTTTCCCCCGCGGCGGCGAATTCCTGAAGCCTGTTCGTGACATTGCTCAATTCCTTCACAGGCGGCATGACCTGAAAAATCGCGAAAAGAAATCCCAGGAATTCTGCCGCCTTCATTTCGCCCGTGAGGAGCACCTGCTGCCCGCCATACCAGATAATTGCCACGCCGGCGACAATGGAGAGAAATTCAGTGACCGGCGTCGCCAGATTTCTGACCCTGGTCATCGTTAACATCGTCTTGAAGTAACTCCACGTTTCCTTCCGGAATTTCTTGTCCTCGAAATCCTCCATCGCGAACGCCTTGACGACTTTGACGTTCGAGATTGTTTCCTGCAAAACGGAGGTGATATCCGCCATCTTTTCCTGCATGATGCCGCTTTCCTTGTGAAGTCTCACGCCGATCATGCTGATGATGAAAAGCGAAAACGGAAAGACAACAAATGAAAGCAGGGTCAGCTTCCAGCTGAGTGTAAACGCAAAACCCAGGAACACCACGATCAGCAGCGGTTCACGGATGAGCGTCACGAAGCTGGCCGATACCCCTCCATTGACGACGTTCACATCGTTCGTGACTCGCGAGATGAGATTGCCGGTTCGTTCATTCGTGAAATAACTCAGCGACAGGTTATGCAGATGACGGTATAATTCATTCCGGATATCCATCATCAGGCCCTGTTCCACATACGCCATGAGATAGGATTGGATATAGCCGAAGAGATTCTTCAGAAGGAAGACAAAGAGGATGACCACGCAAATCTTGAAGAGCGCATCCGTTTTCGAACCTGAAAAGATACGCGACCGAACAGTCTCCTCTAGTTTTTGCTTCAGCCCATTCACCTGATCCGTCACCGTTTTGTTCGCCGCAGGGACCTGTTGCTGAACGGTGGTCTGATCGAAAAGCGTTTCGAGAAGCGGGATGGAGAGATAGATCGAGGCTCCGCTGAAGGCGGAATAGAGAATCGTGCAAACGATAGAGAGAGCCAGCGTCGACCGGTACGGGCGAAGATATCTGAGAATGCGAAGAAATATTTTCATATTAGGAGAACCGCTTGAGGGATTCTATTTCGGAACTGCTTACCGGCGGAAGCGACTGCCCGCGTTCATGCGCAGATTGGTATTCCCACGCTTTCGCGAAAAGGAGGAGCTTATAGAGAGACGAATAGACCGCGAGGAGAAATCCGCGGAAACCATCGCGGAATCCTGTCAGCACAACAAACATCCTGACGAATACTGAGACTGGATTAATGATGAGATTGTACCATCGGATGCGCCGTTGGTGAGTCCGGTCAAGCTTGTTCATGACGTCGAGAGAAGTGTAGTCATTCAACTTGGCCAGGTATTGTGAGAGGGAGTAATAGGTAAAATGGTTGAACGGGCTCTTCAACCTGTATGATTTCCCGTTTAGTTCCACTCCCTCATGGACAGGGCGCTGCGAAATCGACGCCTTGGCTTTCTTGAAAAGCCGCAGCTGGTATCCCGGATACCATCCGCCGTGCCGCATCCACTGTCCGAGGAAAAAACTCTTGCGCGGGATATTGTACCCATCATACTCCGGCTGAGAAGAAAGGATCTCGCGAATTTCATTTTTCAATTCCTCTGTCACTTCCTCATCGGCATCGACGAGCAATATCCATTGATGGGACGCGAGGGAAACCGCATGCCGTTTCTGCGGCGCATATCCGTCCCATGCCCGCAGCGACACTTCGACATTAAACCGGGTACAGATTTCCACCGTGCGGTCGCCGCTCATAGCATCGACGACGATGACTTCGTCCGCCCACTGGACGCTCCTCAGGCAGCGCTCGATGTTCCTCTCCTCGTTGAACGTAATGATGACAACTGAAATTTTCTGCATCGCCCCTCTCAGCGGACAACAAAATTGACGAGCTTGTTCTTGACGACAATTTCCTTGACGATCTGTTTCCCGTCCAGATACGCTTTCACATTCTGCTCTGCCCGCGCAATGCCTTTCAGGGCTTCTTCGTCAACGTCCACAGGGACAGATTTCTTGGCGCGTATTTTCCCATTCACCTGGAACACGACTTCCACGTTTGTTTGCTGCAACTTCGATTCATCGTAGGCCGGCCACGGTTCGTAGGCAACCGATGAACTGTGTCCAATTTTCTGCCACAGTTCCTCCGCGATGTGAGGAGCGAACGGAGCGAGGAGCAAGACCAGCGGCTCGAGTACTTGCCTCGGCCGTATATCATTTTTCGTCAGCTCGTTCACGAGGATCATCATTTGCGAAATTGCGGTGTTAAAGCGGAGCGCCTCGATGTCGCCGCCGACTTTTTTCACTGTGGTGTGATACAGCAAGCTCAGCTCGGGGGAAAGGTCAAGGTTTTTCACTGCAGGATCTAACTTTCCGTCTTCGCCGACGTAGAGCCGCCACACGCGGTTCAAAAATCGATACACTCCTTCGACGCCGCGAGTGCTCCACGGCTTCATCTCTTCCAGCGGTCCCATGAACATCTCGAACAATCGGACCGAATCGGCCCCATATTCCTTCACAACCTCGTCCGGATTAACGACATTCCCCTTCGACTTCGACATCTTGCGCGAATCTTCGCCGAGGATAATTCCCTGGTGCCGGAGCTTCAAAAACGGTTCTTTCGTACTGACATGACCGAGGTCGTAGAGTACTTTGTGCCAGAATCGGGCGTACATTAAATGGAGAACGGTGTGTTCCGAGCCTCCGACATACAAATCGACCGGCATCCATTTTCTTTCCAGTTCGGGGGAGCAGAATTGTTTGTCATTCTTCGGATCGATGAATCGAAGGTAATACCAACACGATCCGGCCCATTGAGGCATTGTATTGGTCTCCCTCCTTCCTTTCATTCCGGTCTCCTTGTCTATCACATTCACCCATTCCTCTGCGAGGGCGAGAGGCGATTCGGTCGTGCCGCTTGGTTGGAATTTCTTTAAATCCGGAAGAAGCAGGGGAAGCTCCGCGTCCGCCACGGGCTTCATGGTTCCATCCTCGAGATGAATGATCGGCATCGGTTCCCCCCAATATCGCTGTCTGGAAAAGAGCCAATCCCTCAACTTGAAATTTATTTTTCTTACGCCGATCTGATTTGATTCGAGCCACGATGTAATTCTGCTTTTCGCCGATTCAATATTCAACCCATCGAGGAATCCGCTATTGATCGCCGGTCCGTCCCCCTCGTACGACTTGCCGCTGAAATCGGCAGGGGGTTGAACTGTTCTGACGATCGTCAATCCAAATTTCTCGGCAAACTGCCAATCGCGCTCGTCTTGTCCTGGGACGGCCATGATTGCCCCCGTTCCGTAGCCTGTGAGGACATAGTCTGCAATCCAAACGGGAATTTCTTTTTTTGTCGCCGGGTTGACGACAAAGCTCCCGGTAAACACTCCGGTCTTCTCCGCTTCAATCCCGCGTTCAAGATCGCTCTTCCGGCTTGCCTGGGATTGGTACTCTTCGACCGCTGTTTTCTGTGGACCCGTCGTCAAATCGGCGACGAGAGGATGCTCGGGAGCGAGGACCATGTACGTCGCCCCGAAAATCGTATCGGGCCTCGTCGTAAACACGCGGATCGTGTTCTGACTGCCTTTCACAGAAAAAAGAATCTCTGCTCCCTCCGATCGTCCTATCCAATTCTTCTGCTGATCCAATGTCGATGCGGGCCAATCCAGTTCCTTCATATCTTCCAACAGCCGCTCCGAGTATGCCGTAATTCTCATCATCCACTGGCGCATGGGCCGACGTTCAACGGTGTATCCTTTATCGGTCCATTCAGCAACCTCTTCATTTGCAAGAACGGTCCCCAGGTCCTCGCACCAGTTTACCGGAATCTTTGCGATGTACGCCAATCGGAATTGCGAGAGGAAGTCATGCTTCTCTTTCTTCGATTTTTTTATCCACGCATCAGCCGTGAATCCCTCTTCGATCGTCAACGCTGCCGTCCCCTGTTTCGACAGCTCGTCCTCGAGTGTTTGAATCGGGCGGGCCTTGCGCGCCCGTTCATCATACCAAGAATTGTAGATCTGAAGAAATATCCATTGCGTCCATTTATAGTATGATGGATCGGTCGTATCGACTTCGCGGGACCAATCGTAGCTCATCCCGAGCATCTTGATTTGACGGCGAAATGTCGAGATGTTCTGCTCCGTCGTCAATCGGGGGTGTATATTTGTCTGCATTGCATAACGCTCAGCCGGCAGTCCGAATGCATCCCATCCCATAGGATGAAGAACATTGTAGCCGACCATTCTGCGGTATCGCGAAAAGATATCGGTCGCAGTATATCCTTCCGGATGACCGACGTGAAGCCCGGCCCCCGAAGGGTACGGATACATATCCAGGATATACGCTTTTGGCTTTGACGAAGAGGCGTCCGTTTTGAACGTCTGATTCTCTTCCCAATACTTCTGCCACTTCGCTTCGATTTCGAGAAAATTATATTTCATGGATCTCGATTACCGTTGAATGTCGTTATGAAATGATGATCGCCTGTCCGGCGCCGTTCACGCGCCTTCCGGTTCTTCTCCAAGATTCTTCTTAATGTAAATCATTGCGGTGCTCGGCGTGCCAATCCGGAACCGCGACTGCAATTCTTCAACCGTCGCGCCGTTCTGTGCCATGATGGTCGCCGCCGTGTGACGCAGCGAGAACGCCGTGACGCGTCGCGCCTTCCCGCTCTTCAATCCGGCTTTTGCGAGATACAGATTGACGCGTTCGCGAATGCCCCGCGTCGTCATCCGTTTCCCCCGCGTCCGATTACCGGCGCTCATGATAAGCGGCTCGGCTTCATCCGCATCCTTCCGGAATGCCAGATACCCCTGGATCGCCTCCTTGACGTCGTTCGGAAGAATCACCGCCGTCTCTTTGGCGGCTTCCCCCTTCCCCTGAACAAAAAAGACCATTGATGAACTTATCGTTCGCAAATCGCCGATGTTCGCTCGAATCAACTCGATCTCGCTCAGACCGCATCCAACCATCGCTTTGATAATGGCAAAATCGCGAAAGCCGCGCTCATCGACCCGTTCGATCTCCCGAAAAATGGCTTGTATGTCTTGCGCTGAAATCGTTTCCCGCGAGTGTTCCAAAGGTCTCTTGCTTCCCTTGACCTCTTTCGCCGGGTTTCTCAACAAGACTCCGTTACCGACCAGATAATCGCAGAACTTCCTGAGTGCCGTCAGGTATGTGGAAACAGATACGGGCGAGAGCTTCTGCTTCTTCAACAGATGGCTCTTGTAACGCTCTACATCCTCGATCCTGAATTGAAACCTCCTATCAGAGGGAAACCAGCGGATGAATTCCCGGAGCGAGCGTTCATACGTCCCCCTCGTCTCCGGCTTGCTTTTGCGCAGCTCGCGCAAAAATCCGGCATGATGCGTCAAGAGGCGTTGCGAGGAGACCCTCACAGCAGGAAATTGCACTGTTTTCATTCGCCCGCGTGGGAACTTTGTAGGGGAAAAGCTCTGATTCTGCGACCGCCAATAACAGAACTTAACATTTTTTGGAGAGAGAATCAACGAGGCTTCGGACGGCCCCGCTCCATCTTGAAAAAACCGTTTTATTTGCTATTATTATTCTCATGTATCCCCTCAAAAGCATACTCGGTTCCCGGAAGAAGATCGTTCTCAAGATCGGCACGACCCTTTTGGCGGACAAAGTTCAAGGCGTCAACACCGGAAGAATCGCGGCGCTGTCGGCTAGCGTTACGCGCCTGAAATCTTTGGGCTACCAGGTTGTCATTGTCAGCTCGGGAGCCATAGGAGCCGGCATCGGAGCGCTCCATCTCAGCGAACGGCCGCGAACGATCCCGGAGAAACAGGCCGCAGCGGCGATAGGTCAGCCGATATTGATGGAGGCCTATGAACGGGCCTTCAGACAACAACATTGCACCATCGCGCAGATTTTATTGACGAAGGACGATTTTGTCAATCGACCGCGCTATCTCAACATCAAAAATACCTTCACCGCGCTCTTCCAAAAAGATGTCGTTCCCATCATCAACGAAAATGATTCAGTCTCCGTTGAGGAGATCAAGCTGGGAGACAATGATAATCTCTCCGCCCTCGTCTCCAACCTGATCGAGGCGGGACTCTTGATCATTCTCAGCGATGTTGATGGTCTTTACTCTGACGATCCTTCCAAAAATCCGGATGCGACATTGATCCCCGTTGTGGAAAAAATATCCCCCCAGATCGAACGGCTGGCGAAGGGAAAAAGAAGCGAGATGAGCACCGGCGGCATGGTGACAAAGCTTGAGGCTGCGAAGAAGTGCACTTCATCGGGGATCGCCGTCATCATCACAAACGGGGCAAGGCCGGGCGTGATTGAGGAGATCGTCTCCGGCCACCCGGCGGGAACTCTCTTCTTGCCTCAATCGACGGAACTGACGGTCAGGAAGAAATGGATCGGATTTGTCTCCGACTCGAAGGGGGCCGTCGTCGTTGATGAAGGCGCGCGCGGGGCTGTCCTCAGAAGACAAAAGAGCCTTCTTCCATCCGGCGTTGTAGAAATCCGGGGGGAATTCAAGGTTCGCGACACGATCTCCGTCGTCGATCTTTCAGGAAATGAAATCGCACGGGGAGTATCAAGCTACTCCTCCGCTGAACTCAACAAAGTTATGGGGAAGAGGACTGAGGAGATTCTGAAAATCCTCAGCCGCGATGGAACAGAGGTTATTCACAGAAACAATCTCGTATTGACCGGAGTAGAATGACGCTATTCGATCAGATCGAAAAAAAAGCACGGTCGGCGAAACAGGCCAGCGGTATTCTCTATAATTGCTCGACGGAGAAAAAAAACGAACTCCTCGGCGCATTGAACCGCCGCCTCGGGAGTGAAACGGCCCGAATACTCGCTGCCAATAGGAAGGACCTTGCGAACGCGGCAGCGAACGGCCTCTCCGATGTACTGACGGAGAGATTGGCCCTCAGTGAAAAACGAATTGAACAGATCGCCCGGGGAGTGGAAGATCTCATCCGGCTTCCGGACCCTGTCGGCAGGGTCTTCGATAAAACGCCAAGGCCCAATGGCATGGTGATCGAGAAGATGAGAGTGCCGCTTGGGACCGTGGGGATCATTTATGAGTCGCGGCCTAATGTGACAATCGATGCCGCGTCTCTCTGTTTGAAAGCCGGCAACAGCGTAGTGCTCCGCGGCGGATCCGAAGCAATTCACTCAAATAAGAAGCTTGTCGACGTCCTGAAGCTGGCGCTTCGCGACGTCGGCCTTCCAACAGGATGCGTAGAGTTTATTGAGACGACCGACCGAAAAGCGGTTGCCGCATTGCTCCAACAGAAACGATACCTCGACGTCATCATCCCTCGAGGGAGTCAGGAGTTGATAGACTTCATACGGAAGAATTCATCTGTCCCGGTCATTGCACACGGGGAAGGAAACTGCCACATCTACGTCGACAGTGATGCCGATTTGGAGGCAGCGGAAAACATTGTGTTCAACGCGAAGGTGCAGCGCCCCTCGGTCTGCAACGCAGCAGAAAAACTTCTCGTCCATAAGGAGATCGCTTCACGTTTCCTCCCCCGGATAGCGGAGAGGCTGCGAAAGGCAAAAGTCGAGCTGCGAGGTGACCGAAAAACCGCCTCGATATTGAAGGGAGTGAAACCGGCGAATGAAAAGGAATGGGCGATCGAGTATCTGGACCTGATCATTGCTATTAAGGTCGTAAGGGATTTGGATGATGCGATCGGTCACATCAACAGATACGGGTCGCATCATTCAGACGCAATCGTCACCCGCAATAAAGGACGGGGCGAACGATTTCTTCGCGAGGTCGACTCTGCTGCTGTTTACGTCAATGCTTCAACGAGGTTTACCGACGGGTTCGAATTCGGCATGGGGGCGGAAATCGGGATCAGTACGCAGAAACTGCATGCGAGAGGTCCGATGGGACTTGTTGAGCTAACGAGCACCAAATATGTCGTTCATGGGCAGGGTCAAGTCAGGTCGTAGCTGAGGAGAAGAGAGTGAAGTGTCAGGACTCAGGGGGCGCAAGCGGATACCAAAATCTTCAGCTGTAATCCAATCTCATTCCCTTTGCAATGTCTGTACCTTTTGCGATAAGACCTTCAATCTACAGCTTTCATCACAACCAGCGTAATGTCGTCGGACTGAGCCGCTCCTGAAGTGTAAGCGGCAATCTCCTTTTGAATCTCGTCCAGAATACCCTGGGCAGAGAGCGCTGCAACATTCCGCAAGAAAAGTTCGACTCGCTCTTCCGTATAATCGATCCCTTCCGTGTTCATTGCCTCGCTGATTCCATCCGTGAACATGACCACGGAGTCGCCGGGAGATAGGTGCACGCTTCCTTCGAGGTACGGGGGCGCGTCGCTCAAGACTCCAAGGATAATTCCCCCCTCGGTAAGCCGCTCGATCGATTTGTCAGCGCGAAGAACGAAGGGATGATTGTGTCCGGCATTGACGTAACGGAAAACCTTCGTCGCCGGATCGAATATCCCCCAGAAAAAAGTGATGAATTTGTCGTTGCCCGTATTCTCATAGATGAGATGATTGACACGCGAAGTCATTTCCGCCAACGGAAGGTCGAACTGAACCAGGGTCCTGATCGTCGCCTGCACGTTTGCCATGAGGAGCGAGGCAGGGGTCCCTTTGCCCGACACATCGCCGATCGCAATGGCGTACTTCCCGCTCGCAAGAGGAATGACATCGTAATAATCTCCCCCTACTTGCTTTGATGAAATATTGAGCGCAGCAATGTCGAGTCCTTCGATATGCGGAAGCGATCTCGGGAGCAAACCCTTCTGAATTTCGCGGGCCACGATAAGTTCATTCTCGAGTTTTTGTTTTTCGACCGCTTCCTGGAACAGGCGGGTGTTTTCCAGAGAGATGATCGCCAGGTTGCCCAGGCTGTAGATGAATTCAAGATCCGAGTTCGAATAGCTTCCTCCCCGGAGGCGGTCGCCGAGGCAGAGTATCCCCTTCACTTCGTTCTGCAGCTGGAGCGGAATCAATGCAACGATCCCCTGGCGCTCGCACTGTTCGCGTATGGCCAGCAAATTTTTCTTCCGTTGGAGGTCCGAGACCAAGATTGGCGATGTGATATTCTCAAAGATCGCTTCCTTGTATTCCGCAAGCGGTTTTGTCTCAATCCGTGAGACAACCGTTTCGCCGTTCCTCAGGCAGACGGCATAACGCCCTGCTCCTACCTGGCCCATAAGGGTGAACGTGAAGAGCTTCAACAACTTCTCGCGGTCAAAGATAGCATTGAATTCCTTGCTGAGCTCAAACAGCGTCCGCAATTCCTGCACTTTCACATCGAGGGAGCGGTTGACGCTTTTAATTTCATTGAAGGCAATTCCCTTTTCGATCGCGGCCGCCGAAATGCTGATAATCGCTTCGACAAATTCTCTTTCTTCGGACGAGAGTTTCTGATTCCCCAGCCGCTTGCCAATTCCAAAAAAACCAAGCACGACGTCATGCGAGACGATAGGAAACACTCTCACGATGCCGCCGTTGATCAACGGCCGCGTCTCGGGATAGAGAAATTTTGAAAGGGCGAAACTTCTTTTCGGAACGCGGCGGAAGAGAAACTCGCGGTCGGCAAGCTGGGAGGGTATTCCCTTCGAATTCTCAACCCGGAAATATTTCGTATGTGATTTGAGCAGCACGACGCTTTTGGAGAGAAGAAGTTTCCCCATGAGCGTCAGCAGGACCGTCCCGAGGATAAACTTCAGATCGAGCGAGGAATTCACGATGTTGCTGAACTCGAACAGGGGCGTGATATCGTCCCACTGACCTTTGGCGGCAGTGCGGCTTCCGCGATCAGATCGAACGATATTCCGTTTCGGCTTCATTTGGAATCACTGATGTGGCGTGGAGTTGTGAGGTGTGTGGCTGTGTCTTCGGAGCGTGCGCACAGCGGCGGCGCAGTTCAATGAAGATATTTCGTGAGTCGAACGACATTTTTCCTCGGCTGTTTTGAATACTCGACTTTATCCATCAGCTTCTTCATCAAGTACATCCCGAGGCCTCCGCGCTTGTAGTGGGAGATATACTCCTTCATATCCGGCACAGGCACACGCTGAGGGTCGAAGTGGTTTCCGCCGTCCTGGATCAGGATCTCGAATTCGGGCTTCTTCATGGAAATCACGATGTTGATTTCCTTGTCGGTCGCATAGTGGTATGCATGCTTGATGATGTTGGTGCATGCCTCGTCAACGGCAAGAGCGATGTTGTTGACATCATCCTCTGCAAACCCGAAGACCTTCGCCGCATCGGCGACAAATTTGCGCGCCAAGACCAGCTTGTCGGTCTGGCTCGGAATCCGCAAATTCTTCTTCGTGGCTTTCTGTTTCGCGCGGTCGGTCAACGTCTCACTCTCTTTCTATCCTTTCGTCCATGGCTCCTTACTTGGTCGATTGTTTCTTCGCGTCGAACTTCTTCACCGCCTCATGCTCGTCGGTGAAAATTTCGTACAGCATTGGAAAGCCAAGCAAGTCGAATATGTTGTAGACTTTCGGAGACATGTTCGACATCTTTATATCCCCCCCGCCCGTTCGCACATCCTCGATAAACGCCATAAAGACGCCCAATCCGGCGCTCGAGATGTATGCGAGATCCTTGCAGTTCACCAAGATATTGAACTTTTTTTCTTTCAGAAGTTTTTGGAATGCTTCTTCAAGGTTGGGAGCCGTATGTGCGTCCAGGTACCCCCGGAGATCCATCACGTGCACCTTGCCGTTCTCCCGGAACGATATCTTGAATTCATTCATTGATGTGACTCCTCAGAATAAGTTATACTCTTTCGTCATCTCAGGATGCTCCGTTCCATTTCACGACGAACACCGTCAGGTCATCGTCGTACCCTTGAGCATCGGTATAGCTCCAGACGCGCTGGATAATCTCTTCCTTGATTTCTTCCGCTGAACGGCCCCGATTTTTTTCCACGACTTTCACCAATCGTTCGTAGCCGAACTCTTCGCCCGACGCCGACCGTGATTCAGTAACGCCGTCGGTGTAAAATACGCAGACATCGCCCTGCGCCATCGTCAGCTTCTTCTCCTCCAGCGAGTCTTCGAACACCGCGCCGCTGCTCAATCCCAATCCCATCCCCGACGGCTTAATATACTCAATGGACGACGGAGTTGCGTAGAGCATCGGACAATGCCCGGCCCTCGAAAGGACGAGCTCTCCGGTCGTAACGTCGAGAACTGCATAAATTAAACTAATAAAGGACCGTTTGTCAATACTGGAGATGAGCGACTCGTTCGCTTTGACGAGAAATTTCTTTGGGGAGAAATAAATCTTGCTGAGCGACTGGAAAATGCCCTTCACCTCTGCCATATAGAATGCCGCTCCGACGCCTTTGCCCGAAACATCGCCGATCACGATCCCAACGTGACGGTCGTCGAGAACCGCGACGTCGTAATAGTCTCCGCCCACCTCTAGCGCAGGCGCCGAGACTGCCTGCATCTCAACGCTTGAGAACAACGGCAGCGTTTGGGGCAAGAGCCGCTTCTGCATCTCCTGTGCCAGCAGGAGCTCGCGCTGCAGCCGCTCTTTTTCGAGCGAACGCTGAATGAGCGTCGCATTTTCGATGGCAATGGTGACCTGGTCGGCGAATCCTGAGAGAACATCAATGTCGTCCTGGTCAAAACCAAAATCCATTTGCTTCGTTGCGTACAGGATGCCGATCAAGTTCTCGTGAGAAACCAGCGGGACAACGAGGAGCGAGCCGAACTTCTTGAGTTTCGCCATGTAGGCTGTCCGGCGGTCGTTGCTGACGTCATCGATGAGCAGAACTTTCTTTGAGGAGAAGACCACCGAGCGGATTGACGCCGGATCTCCGAAGAGAATTGTCTGTATTTCCTCCGTGCTCATATTCCGTTGAGAGACGATCCCCGTGCTCTGTTGGGTCCCTTTCCTTCCCGTCTCGGTCGGAAAGATTTCGAGCCATGAGCCCGAAGCCTCGCACACTTCGAGCGTCATTTTCGTCACTGTCTCTGCGAGCTCGTTAAGGTCGAACACCTGGGTAATGAGACGGCTGAGATTGTGGAGAGAGCTGAGCTCCGATTGTTTCCGGTCGAACGCTTCTGCCGTGGGAAGGTGGAAGAGCGTGCTGATGAACGCCATCCCAAAATATACGGCGCCGAACAGCGATGTCAACTGGACGAAAGAATGGAGCGGATAGCTAAAATAGAGGATCGCCTTGGACAGGAACGGCCTGTCCGACATCGAGAGAAGGATATTGATCGCCATGAACGCGAAGAACGCGAGCAAGGCATAGACCATGGCATAAATTTTTTCGCGCCTCGATAGGTACGCTATCCACGACAAGCGGAACGAGTTGACGATGATCAGGACAACGGAGACGATGAAGAGAACCGTCGTGTAGACCGACGACTCGAGAGGACGAAGGCCGATCGTGCTGGCAGAAGTAACGGAAAATGAAATCAACAAAAGCCAAAAATTGCGCCGCGTTCCTTTCTTTCTCTTGTACAACAACATGTCTTTGACGTTGAGGATCGTAACCGCAGCCACGATTCCTGCTGCCAAACTCAAGACCGCAGAGAAGAGGATTGTGATGTAGTCGCGCGGGAAAAGTCGAAAAGCGCGTGTTTCAAAATCTCCGAAAGGAAGTACGCTCAGGACAATCGAAAGGCCGACAAACAATCCGGCCCACGCGGCAACTCTTCCGATGCGCTGGATCATTGTCGGCTGACGCTCTCTCCGGCCGGTAATGATGTAGATGGCGATGAGGATGAACGCAATGACGATAAGAGCGCCGCGGACGTAGAAGAAGCTGCCGAGATCGGCGTCTAAGCTCTTCATCGTCGCGTCGAAAACAAAAACGGCGGCGAATAAGAAGATCGATCCGAGAAGGGTGAGGAGTTTTCTGATTTTCATGATTGAAGACTAGGGGAGCCCGGCGACGTTGTCTGTACTTCGTTGAAAACGCTGGAAAGTTACATCCACCCGGACAAAAAATATAGAAAAGCGGGCTGAATAACAAGGGAAAGCTGTTCGTCCGTTTCAGATCGCACGAATTTCATCCGAACCTGTTCGTTCGATACCGATCACTCGTCAAGAGATCATTGGTCTGTCATATCTCAAGATTCGTCGGCAATGCAGCGTTACTTTTGATACTTCCGAGCGGCCGCTCACAAGCCGAACGAATCCCCGATGGGACGTGCCAATTAACGCAAGCAGCAAAAGATGTTCGCGTCCGAGCCGAACCAGCGGCGAACCGAACCTCCGCCCAAAATTCTGTTGCATTGCTGAGAGAATTTCTCTATATTGATTGCCAATAGATAATACGATTGAAAGGAATCCGAGAGCATTATGGCAAAAGTTTGTGAAATTTGCGGCAAAAAGCCTGTTGCTGGCAATAATGTCAGCCACGCGAACAACAGATCCCCACGCCGGTGGCTTCCAAATCTGCAGGAGGTGCGTGCCGTTGTTGATGGATCGGTGAAACGCGTCAGAGTGTGTGCATCCTGCCTGAAAGCGGGAAAAATCCAAAAGGCTCTCTGAGCCTCGCCTGGATTCAGAGTATCGCAAGGCCGTCCCCCGGACGGCCTTTTTGTTTCCGCAAGCTGAGTATTAACGCGATTTAATCCCATTCCGGGAGCGCCCGCTTTCATCTTTCCCTCAAGATTCGTAGATTAATTCAGAATTGAGGAGAACCGATGTCCCCCCCGAATCAACTGACACTGCTGCGAATTCTTTTGACGCCGGCGTTCACGTTGTTCCTATTCTCTGATTCACCATCGAATAAGCAGCTTGCGTTGTTGATCTTCTGCCTTGCAGCGATCACAGACTGGTACGACGGCTGGGTTGCCAGACGCTGGGGATATGTTACGCGATGGGTAAAATTCCTGGACCCGCTTGCCGACAAGGTGCTGACATCGGCCGCGTTCATTTCCTTCGTGTATATTGGGTATGCATCTGTCTGGATGGTCTGGGTCATTGTCGTCCGAGATTTGTTGATCACTTTTTTACGATCGTATTCTGAGTTCAAGAACAAGCCGGTCGAAACGATCCGCTTTGCCCGGACAAAGACCTTTTTTCAGCTCGTCGTCATTTATCTCTTCCTCTCCGCGTACATCGTGCGAAGCACTCCTTCGCTGTTTGCACTCTTCGGAAACTGGGTCGAGGTCCTCGCTTCCCGCGAGATTATGTACGTTCTCATGTTGGTCGCCACCGTCCTCACGGCCTGGACCGGAGTGATTTATTTCTTCCAGAGCTGGACTACTATCAAGGAATTGTTCATACCGAATGCCCGAGCCGCTGAAACAGGACAGTCCAACTGAGAAGAGCGAAGGTCATTCGCGCTCATCGGCAGCACTCTCCCCCATCATCAAAATATTCGCCACCGGACTTTTCTCCGGCTATGCGCCGGTGGCTTCCGGAACGTTCGGCGCCCTTGTTGGAATGCTTTTTTACTTGATCCCGTCGTTCGAGCAATCCGTCGTCATTCTTCCCTCCTGCCTCGTCGTCTTTGTCCTCGGCAGTCTTGCCGCGGGCCGGATGGAAAATATTTACGGCCACGATCCGTCCATTGTAACGATCGATGAAGTGCTCGGGATGTGGATCAGCCTTCTTTTTCTCCCCAAATCAATTCTCATCGCGGGCGGCGCGTTCTTTTTGTTCCGCGCGTTCGATATCTTCAAACCGTGGCCTGCTCGTCTCTTTGACCGAAGGCACGGGGGATGGAATATCATGCTGGATGACGTTGTCGCGGGACTCTATGCCAATGTTCTTCTGCAAATCGCGATCAGAGTATTTTAAATTGCCTGCTTTTCATTTCCAACGTACTGCGTAACGCTATGAGAGCCGAGATTATCACGATCGGCGATGAGCTGCTCATCGGCCAGGTCATCAATACGAACCAGGCGTATATTGCCGAAAGGCTTAACAGCGTCGGCGTATTTGTTGAGCGGATGACAACGGTTGGCGACAACAGGGGAGATATTCTTGCCGCATTCTCTTCAGCCTGGGATCGCTTCGACGTCGTATGCGTCACGGGGGGATTAGGTCCCACTCACGATGACATTACCAAGAAGATCGTATGCGAATTCTTTAAGACGGATTTGATAGTCAATGAAGAGGCCCGGGCAAACATCAAGGAGGTATTCGCAAAACGTCAAATCGCATGGACCGCGTCGGCTGAAGAACAGGTTCTTGTTCCCCGCTCATGCACAGTGCTTCGCAACAGCACCGGCACAGCTCCCGGGATGCTGTTCGAATCAAGAAACGGCGAACGAATAAAGTACTTCGTCGTGATGCCGGGTGTTCCCTTCGAGATGAAGAGCATCATGGACGAAGAGCTTATTCCCCGTTTTGAAAAAGCGAACTTCGGCACCGTCGTCCGTCATCGCACGCTGAAGACCACGGGTATTGCCGAATCTGTGCTGTCCGTTGAGCTGGGAAGCATCGACGAAGTACTGGGACATGATTCTTCAACGACTCTTGCATTTTTACCCAACCCTCTCGGCACAAAACTTCGGATCACCGTCCGAGAGAAAAGTGTTGAAGAGACGGAACGAAAAATACATAACGCCGAAGCGAAAATCAGGGCGAAGGCGGAGAAGTATATCTATAGTTCGGATGAGAAAGACCTGGAAGATGTCGTCGGTTCGATCCTTGCGGAACGAAAGCTCACGCTCGCGGTCGCAGAGTCCTGCACAGGGGGGATGATCGCAAACAGGATCACAAATGTTTCCGGAAGTTCGAACTATTTCAACAGGGGTTTTGTCACGTATACCAATGCTTCCAAAATAGAATTGCTCGGAGTCAATCCCGAACTGATCCAGCAGCACGGCGCCGTGAGCCGGGAAGTTGCTCAAGCGATGGCGGCAGGTGCGCGTGAACGCGCCGGCGTGGATATCGCCTTATCGACCACGGGAGTCGCGGGACCAACCGGCGGCACCGCGGAGAAACCTGTCGGCCTGGTCTGGATCGGCTATGCAGATTCTCAGGGTTCGCTGGCGTTGAAATTCAACTTCGGAGATCACCGGCTTCGCTTCAAAGAGCGCGCTTCCCAGGCAGCTCTTGAACTTCTGAGAAGGAAGTTGCTGAGAATTGAGCAGAGATAAACACATAAAGGGCGTTCGGACCTTCATCGGCGTCTTTCCACCTCCTGATGTCCAATCAATAATCAATCGCATTCAATCATCGCTCAAGTCCGAAGAGTCCCCGGTCCGATGGGAAAAACAAAACAAGTTTCATATCACGTTGAAATTTCTCGGAGATCTCTCCGCCGGTCAGATCGAGGCTATACGGTCCGGCCTTTCGAATGCGGTCAGGTCCGTGGGACAATTTACGGTCTTACTGAATCGTGTCGGCTGTTTCCCCTCCGCTGAGTCACCGAAGATTGTATGGATCGGCTCTGAGCCGGGGGAAAATGCGCGGCTCTCGGAGTGTTCAATTCTCGTCGAAAGTCTCTGCGTCTCCGAAGGTCTGAAAAAGGAAGATCGGATTTTTCATCCGCATATCACCCTCGGCAGGGTAAAAGGAAAAATCTCCCCTCTCTTGATTAAGAAAATTGAAAATACTACCTTTGAGCCAATACAATTCCTCTGTACCGAGTTGCTCGTCATGAAAAGCGACCTCTCCCCCTCAGGTTCAGCATATTCTCAATTATTTATTATCCCATTGAAACAGTAGGAGCTTTTATGGCTGAAGAAAAAGAGTCCAAAATACAGGCATTGAAAGTCGCGATCGATCAGATCGAAAAGCAGCACGGCAAAGGATCCATCATGAAGCTGGGCGAGGGGCCGATTATGAAAGTCGATTTCATATCGACCGGTTCCATCTCTCTTGACGCCGCTCTCGGCATCGGCGGAATACCAAGAGGAAGAGTGACGGAGATCTACGGACCGGAGTCTTCCGGCAAGACGACCATCTGTCTTCATATTATCGCTGAAGCCCAGAAACAAGGCGGCCTTGCGGCCTTCATCGATGCGGAACACGCGCTCGACACGGCATATGCGAAACGGCTCGGCGTCGATACGAACAACCTTCTCCTGTCGCAGCCCGAGTTCGGCGAACAGGCGCTGGAGATCGTCGAGACTCTCGTGCGGAGCGGCGCTCTGGATGTCGTCGTCATCGATTCTGTCGCCGCATTGACGCCGCGCGCGGAGATCGAAGGCGAAATGGGAGACCCCTCGATGGGTGTTCAGGCCCGTCTGATGTCGCAAGCGCTCCGAAAGCTGACTGCGGCTATCAGCAAGTCAAAAACCTCCGTCATTTTCACCAACCAGCTTCGAATGAAAATCGGCATCATGTTCGGGAATCCCGAGACTACGACCGGCGGCAACGCGCTGAAGTTTTATGCCTCCGTGAGGCTCGACGTTCGCCGCATCGAAGCTCTCAAGGATGGAAACAACGTCATCGGGAACAGGACGAAGGTGAAGGTGGTCAAGAACAAGGTGGCTCCCCCGTTCCGTGAGGCCCAGTTCGACATTCTCTATAACGAAGGGATATCAAAACTCGGCGATCTCATCGACGTCGCAGTCGAGCACAACATCATCGCAAAGAGCGGTTCGTGGTTTGCCTACAAAGATGACAAGATCGGCCAGGGGCGCGATGCCGTCAAGGCATACCTCGTGGCCTCGCCAAAGGTTGCCGATGAGATATTTCTTGCGGTGCGGAAAAAGCTGGGGATGATTGCCGACGAGGCGATTGCTCCTTCCGCAAAACCAGCGCCGGCAGCCTCGAAATCGCCTGATCAACCTGCCGCGAAAAAGGCGGCCAAATAGCAACTGCGGTTATCGCATTGCGCATTTCGAAAATAGATCGCCAAAAAAAACGCGCGTCCCGGGTTTCGGTGTTTCTGGACGGCGCATTCGCATTCGGGGTCAGTGACGACGTGCTGTTGAAGTATTCGCTCCACGTGGGGGCCGAGCTAGATCAGGGAGCGGTTGATAATATCCTCAGGGCCGAAGAGGAAGAGACGGCAAAACAAAAAGCCCTTCGGTATCTCTCGATTCGACCCCGCAGCAAGAAAGAAATCCGCGATTACCTCTTGCGAAAAGAATACGCCGGCAGCACCGCAGAGAGAATCGTCGCCAAACTGGAATCGCTGAAGCTGTTGGACGATGCCGCTTTTGCGCGGATGGTCTGCCGGGATATGCTCGCCAAAAAGCCCGCTGGCGAGAAATTGGTACGCCAGAGTCTTTTTAAAAAAGGGGTACCAAAAGAGCTGATTGACACCGTCTCTGCCGAATTCTTCTCGACCGAGTCCGAATTGAGCATGGCGGTCGAGGCGGCCGAGCGCCAGCGCGCGCGGATCGAGCGCGGTTCCCGCAGACTCGACCACATGCAGTTCAAAAAGAAGATCCTCGACTATCTCGTGCGGCGCGGGTTTAGTTTCGACGCCGCGATGAGCGCGGCAAACAAGCTCTTCACAAAATCATCATGAGCAGAATCTTCAGAACCCGGCAGTGGAAAGTTTTTGTCGTGACAATTTCCATCACCGCACCAATCTTCGCTCTCTCCCTCTTCAGCCAGGTCTTCCTGCTCCTCACGCTGTCGCTTGGCCTCACGATGGTTCTGAAGCCGATTGTCAACTACCTCGAGAACAAAGGGATTCCGCGCGCAGCGGCAATCCTCGGACTCTTCGTGCTGATGGGCGGCCTCGCGGTTTTCAGCCTCATCACGCTCTACCCGATCATCGTCTTTCAGGCCTCGAACCTTGCTGCCTCATTCGACAGCAAGCACTTCAGCGCGATGGTCAACAAGCTGAGCGAATCGATCTCGCGGCAGGCGCCCTTTCTGAAGCCGGGAGCCGTCAATGAGAGAGTCAATCTTCTGCTGGCCAATGCAGCGCAGAGCGCCGAGAGTCTTGCCGCCGGGCTCATCAGCGTCGCCGCTTCGCTCATTATCGTCCCGTTCATTACTTTCTTCCTGCTGAATGACTACTACAAAATGCAGAAGGCGCTCATCGAAAACGTTCCGAACAAATACTTCGAAATGGCGCTCAATGTCATCAGCAAGCTGGAAGATCAGATCAGCAAGTTCATTCGGGGCACCTGTATAGAATCGATCGTCGTTGCCGTCCTGTATACCATTTCATACAATATCATCGGGGTTCAATACGCACTCGTCCTCGGCATCATCGGGGGCATCATGAATATCATCCCCTTCGCCGGACCATTCATTGGCGCTATTCCCGTCGTCGCCGTCTCCGTGGTCCAGTATGGCGATCTTTCCATGCTCATACCGATCGCGATTTCAACGATTGTAGTGCAGCAGATTGATCAGTTCTTCGTGCAACCGACGGTGTTTAGCAAAATTATGAGCATTCACCCGCTTATCATGTTCCTCGTCATCCTGGTTGGCGGCGAAGTTCTCGGTGTCATGGGAATGGTCTTGTCCATTCCCATCTATACGATTATCCTTGTCACGGCGAAAGAAACCAATTGGGGACTCAAGAGCTACCAGATCACTCAATGAATCCAAAGATCACACCCGCGGGAAGTCCAGCCTCCTCATCGAGCAATTCATTTCTCAGCAGGCGGTGGAAAGTATTTCTTGTAACGTTCTGCGTCGCGGCCCCCATCGCAGTGCTCGCGCTTTTCAACCAGATCTTTCTCATCCTTGTCCTCTCCGTCGCCATCACAATGGTGCTGAACCCCCTCGTCGATTTTCTGGAAAGGAAAGGGGTTCCCCGGGCGGCAAGCATCATCGGAATCTACCTCGTGGCGGGGGGTTTGATCGCAGCCGGAGTGATGAACCTCTATGCGGTCCTCATTCATCAGGCACAAGGTTTTTCTTCCTCGCTCGACGATCAACACCTTACTGCGCTTTTCTCTCAGCTTGCCGGATCTCTGTCAAAACAGATTCCATCCCTCAAACCCGAAGAGATTACGGAAAAACTCAATAGCGCCATGCCGCAAATAGCGGCAAAAGCGGAAGAGTCGCTCGAAGGGGCGCTCAATGTTGTCGGATCTCTGATCATTGTCCCCTTTATCACGTTCTTCCTGCTCAACGATTACCACAAGATGCAGAAGGCGCTCATCGGAAACCTGCCGAACAAGTATTTCGAGATGTCGCTGAATGTGATCTATAAACTCGAGCAGCAACTCAGCCGCTACATCCGCGGAGTCTGTATCGAGCTTCTCTCGGTCGGATTGCTCTATACGAGTGCCTATTCACTGCTCGGATTTCGGTACGCCCTGCTCCTCGGCATGATCTGCGGAATTTCCAACATCATCCCCATGGCCGGGCCCCTGATCGCCGCAATACCGGTGATCTTCGCTTCGCTGTTGCAGTACGGCGATTTCAGGATGCTTCTCCCCATCGTGCTGACCACGTTTGTCGTTCAACAGATCGATCAGATGTTTATTCAACCGAACGTGTATGGAAAAATCCTTGACATGCACCCCCTTACAATCGTCCTGACCATTCTCATCGGCAGCGAACTGCTTGGAATCGTCGGGATGGTTCTTGCGATCCCCATTTACACCGTCATTAAAGTGACAGCACGCGAAACAAACTGGGGCCTGACCCATTACAGGATCACGCGCTAATGTCCAGCGTCGTCTTCGATATCGAAACTCTTGCCCTGCCGCTTGAATCATTTGATGAAACAAGCCGTGAATATTTATTCAAGTTCGCGGACACCGATGAGAAAGTGGAAGAGGCCAAGCGGAATTTGAACCTTCACGCCCTCACCGCGCGGGTCGTTGCAATCGCCCTGCTCAATCCTGACTCGAATATGGGAAAGGTCCTTTTTCAGTCGGACAAGAAAGAGACATATACTTCGACCGACGGGCAGGTGCAATATCTTTCCGGGAACGAGAAAGAAATCCTCGAAGAATTCTGGAAACTTATTCCTTCGTATCACCAGTTCATCACTTTCAACGGCAGAGGCTTCGACTGCCCGTTCCTGATGGTCCGATCCGCTCTTCTGGGAGTTCAGCCCACCCGAAATCTCGTTCCCTACCGGTACGATGCGAGCATCCATTGCGACCTGCTCGATCAGCTCACCTTCTACGGTGCGACGAGAAAATTCAATCTCGATTTCTACTGCAAATCGTTCGGCATCGAAAGTCCGAAAGCCCATGGGATTACGGGACTCGACATGGGAAATCTCATGGAGGCAAAGCGCTTCCACGATATTGCCGATTACTGTCTGGGCGATACCCGGGCCACCGCCCAACTCTACAGAAAGTGGAGCAGCTCTCTCAATTTTGGAAAGAATAGTTCTTGACACATGAAACTTTTTTTCATACCTTTTCGTATCAACATATGTTGATGGGTATGACATGAATGAAATAACCACTGCGTTGAAAGCTCTCTCGGAGGAAATCCGGATCCGCCTTTTGCTGGTCCTGATGGAAGATGAAGCATGCGTGTGCGAATTGATGGAGACCTTCAACATGGCTCAATCGAAACTTTCACACCATCTCATTGCTTTGCGGGATGCCGGTTTCGTCAAGGATGAGAAGCGGGGAAAGTGGAACTACTACCGGATTGACATGCAGTCGCTCGACCCTATGCGAAAAGAATTGCTCTCTTCCCTTGCCTCATGGGTCGATGACCGCGCTGGTGTGGAGAAGGATCAGAAAACGCTCGAGAAGGTAAAGACCAAGATGCAAATCTGTTGCTGATTTTTTTTGCATTAACGTATCAATACTTATTGATGAAAGGACTATGCCATGAACACGGATCAGGAAATCAAGAACAGCGTCAAAGAGAAGTACTCACAAATTGCCAAGGGCGAGATTGAGGTCATTGCTGCTAAGGAATCGTGCTGCGGCCCTGAGCCAAGCTCCTGCTGCGGTTCCACCTCGGACTCTCTCGTACAGATGTCATTGGACTACAATCCGGAAGATCTGGCGAGCATACCCGAAGGGGCTGACATGGGGCTGGGATGCGGTGTTCCGACTGCTTACGCGGATTTCAAGGAAGGTTTCACCGTTCTCGACCTCGGCTCCGGAGCGGGCATCGACGTGTTCATTGCTTCGCGCTACATCGGCAAAACCGGGAAAGCTATCGGAGTTGACATGACGCCGGCGATGATCGAGAAGGCGAAAGCTAACGCGCAGAAGATCAACGCGACGAATGTTGAGTTCCGGCTTGGCGAAATCGAGGCACTGCCTGTAGATAATGATTCGGTCGATCGTGTGATCAGCAACTGTGTCATCAACCTCGTCCCGAACAAAGAAAATGCATTCCGCGAAATCTATCGCGTCTTGAAACCCGGCGGCAAGTTCACTGTTTCGGATATCGTCATCGATGGGATCATGTCGGAAAAAAACAGACGCGACGCCGCCCTTTGGGCCGGCTGCATCAGCGGAGCAATCAGCAGAACCGATTACCTGGACATCATCGGCAAGGTTGGCTTCAGCAGCGTCGAGATTGTCTCCGAAAAGCAGCACGATTACAACAAAGACAACGTCGCTCTCTTTTCGATTACAGTGAGCGGGACCAAGAGCTAAAGGCGAATTAACTACACGCACAACCTCAGGGAAAGCCTATGAACGCAGAGATACTTATCCTTTGTACCGGCAATTCATGCAGGAGCCAAATGGCGGAAGGCATCCTGAAATCTCTCGACCCAATGCTCAATGTATACTCGGCAGGGACAAGTCCCGCAGCCGGCGTGCACCCGCTCGCAATCAAAGTGATGAACGAAATCGGCGTCGACATCTCTTCGAAACAGCCGAAAAGCGTCGAGAAGTTTCTTGATAAATCGTTCGATTACGTCATCACGGTTTGCGACAACGCGAAGGAGACTTGTCCGGTATTCATAGGGAAAGTGCTGCACCGGCTCCACATCGGTTTCGACGACCCTTCCGAGGTCATCGGAAATAACGATGAAAAGCTTGCCGCATTCCGAAGAACCCGGGAGGAGATCAGAGAAAAGTTCACGGAGTTCTGTCATACGGAAGTGAATAAGGCGGGATCAAAAAGACCTACATCTGAAATCCGAAACTCTTAAGGAGGTAATCAGAATGGCGAGACAAAGAGTACTCTTCGTGTGCATCCACAATAGCGCTCGCAGCCAAATGGCAGAAGCATTGTTGAATCATCTTGCCGGGGACAGGTTTATCGCTGAGAGCGCCGGACTCGAACCAGGAACTCTCAATCCGTTCGCCGTGGCAGCGATGAAAGACCAGGGGATGGACATCTCTGACAAGGAAACCAGGAGCGCCTTCGATCTCTTCAAACAAGGAAAGATGTTCCAGTATGTCATCGCCGTCTGCGACGAGGCAAGCGAGCGATGTCCTATTTTTCCTAGCGCCATCCAAAGACTCAGCTGGAGTTTTCCCGATCCTTCCGCCCTCGCGGGGACCTACGAAGAGAAACTCGAAAGGACCAAACAAATCCGGGACCAGATTGCAGATCAGATTGAACGTTGGCTCGCCGATATTGATGCTCCTACGTCAGGAACCATAGACTTAAATCGCCGCGCTTAATATGACAAAAAGGCTTTCAGTCTTTGAACGATATCTCTCCGTCTGGGTATTCGCATGCATGATCGTGGGAGTTGGCCTTGGCAAGCTGTTCCCTGTTGGGATTGATGGTCTCCGCCAGCTGGAATTTGGCGAAGGGAGTCAAATTAACATTCCCATCGCCGTGCTCATATGGCTGATGATCTATCCGATGATGCTCAAAATCGATTTGGCAAGCATCATGGCGGTTCCGAAAAAACCGAAAGGGATTCTGATCACGCTCGCTGTGAACTGGCTGGTAAAGCCGTTATCGATGGCGCTCATTTCATGGTTTTTTTTCAAACACCTCTTTTTCCAATTTCTCGGGGAACAATTGGCAGACCAATACATCGCCGGATGTATTATACTAGCTGCTGCTCCATGCACGGCGATGGTGTTCGTATGGTCATACCTCACAGATGGAGATCCCGCGTATACCCTGGTGCAGGTATCTGTCAACGACCTTCTCATGCTCGTCCTGTTTGCCCCCATTGTCACCCTCCTCATCCGTGGAGCGAGCGGACTTGTCGTCCCCTTCAATGTGCTCCTTTATAGCGTTGCGACGTTCATTGTAATCCCATTGGCCCTCGGAACCTTAAGTCGAAGTGTTCTCATCAAGAAGAAAGGCGAGGATTGGTTTGTTAAGAAATATGTAGCGTTCTTCCATCCGATCACAATTCTCGCCTTGCTTGCAACCCTCGTTCTCATTTTTGCTTTTCAATCGGAGAATCTCACCAGAAATTATTTCCACGTCGCTCTCATTGCGGTTCCACTCATCATTCAGGTTTATTTCAATTCATCGCTCGCATACGGACTCATGAAACTGTTCAGAGTTCCGTATCCCATTGCGGCCCCGGGCGCACTGATCGGAGCAAGTAATTTCTTCGAGTTGGCGGTGGCAACAGCAATAGCACTTTTCGGACCCGGTTCCGGAGCGGCGTTGGCAACGGTCGTTGGGGTATTGGTGGAAGTCCCCGTGATGCTCTCGGTCTGCTCTGTCTGCAACAGAACGAGACATTGGTTCCCGCTCGAAACTGCTGTGAAAATCCAATCTAGCGAGCCGTAAGATCTTCGCAAAAATGAAAGAGCCTCTCGTTGGTTGAGAGGCTCACAAAAGGTTCTACAAGATATTCAGATCAGCGGGATTCAGATTCCTTTGGCAACGACCTGTATCTCTTTGCGAACTCATTATAGATCGCCGCGGCAGCGGTAAGCTTAACCAAATCCCACCATGAAAAGATGAGGAAACCGCTCACAATCGCCTGTCCCGCATTATGAAGGTAAAAATATCCAAGAAAGCTTGCTCCGCACGCAAAGATCACTGCCAATCCGAGAAACATAGACGCTAAGGTCCAGATCATTCCTCTTCCCTGTCGGACCAAATATCCAACAAGGAGTGCCGCCAGTGGAAAACTCAACAAGTAACCGCCAGACGGTCCGATGATTCGGAGGGCTCCGCCGCTCGCCCCTGCAAAAACAGGTGCACCGGCCAGACCGGCTGCAAGATAGAGCAGTTGAGTTATTGAACCATTTCTGATTCCCAAAAAGGCGCCCCCGAGCAGGACAAAAAAAGTCTGCATGGTGTATGGCACGGGCTCGTGCGGAATCTGGATCTGCGCGCCGACCGCGGTGAGTGCCGCGAACGCCGTTATCCAAGATGCCTGAGCGATCACATTTTTCTTCGCTCCGTCGATTGAGGCAATCAACGATTGAGCCAGGGATTTCGATACGGACTCCATTCAATCTCCTTAAGAGTTCATAAATGTTTGTGGAACCATGCTGCCGTCAGCTCCACGACGTGAGTCATCACTGGAGCAGACTCTTTATATGGATGGCGTGCACCGTACATATGGCCGACGCCTTCAAGGATTATCCTTTCGGTCATCGACTTGTCGGACACTTCATACAGCCGGTTCGCTTCGTCGATAGGCACGGGTAAATCTGATGTGCCGTGAACCAGCAAGAGTGGTTTCGCAAGGCGACGTACCGCACGTTCAATGTCGAGGCGTTCAGCATTTCTTTCAAGGTCGTCGAGAAGCGCCGTCCCAACCTTAAAGAGGCCCTGAGAATATTCGTTGGAGGGCCCGAGATATCCTTGCGCACGCCATCGGCTGTGTTGTCTCGGAGTATGACGGTCAAAATGTGATACCGTCGACCACGCAGCCACCGCTTTGATTCTCGCATCCTCGCTCCCCTTCACAATGGCAACACCGCCTCCCCTTGAGTGCCCTACGATGCCGATCCTTGAGGTATCAACAAACTCGGAATCGATTAGACCGCTTGACAATCCATCCACGACGGTCTCTACATCTTCCAGCTCAAGGCTGATCGTATTCGTGAAGAATTTCCCGTGCTCCGAGAATTTGCGAAAATCTCTGCCGATTCCGTTATGAGAAAAATTGAAAACGATGGAGGCGAATCCGGCATTGGCAAAGTGCCGGCCGATTGCGGGAAATGGCCCCCAGTCTTTATAGGCCTTGAAACCGTGGCACACGATAATGACCGGCAGTTTCTGAGAGGGCGTTCCGGAACCCTCGACCCCGAATCGGAGATCACCATACAATTCGGCCCCGGAAGGCGTCTTCAACTCGATAAGCTGCTCTACCATAGGCCAATATTTGACAGAATGAAAATAGGCAACGTGGGAGCGAATGTCAAGATGTCGCGGGAAGCGAACGCCCTGCCGCCCCTCCTTTCAAATTCATCGGCTCGCAGCGATCATTCTGCCAAGTCCTCCCCCAGTTGCGATTCAATTCTCAAAAAACCGTTGACTCTTTTTCGAATCTTCAGTATATTTGTAGGCTTATAGTTAAGCCATTT
>CAYLMV010000019.1:0-10097 GCA_964384415.1 uncultured Chitinophagaceae bacterium
GATCGGTAGGATTTTGAACCGTAATGTCTTGCCTCCCAGAATTCCACGTAATCGGTCTGATCGAACGTCCCGTCAGATTCTCCGCTGACGTAGATAGGTATCTCTTTACCGCTTTCAAAAAGTTGAATAGTCCTAGGATCAACATTCGAAGGAACTCCATAGCTTGCCAGATCCGCAAATGTGATCCGATATATACCGTCGGATGGAATGGCCAGTTTAACATACTGTTTTGCATAGTCTATCCAGCTGCCCGAGGTGTCTGGCGGGAAGGATGCGGCCCGGAGCGTGCGGAATTGTTTTGCCTGATCATAATTAAGAATACTTCTGCCGAGATCTCTTTCCACCAGGTTTTCCGGCGACGAATTTTGCCGCGGCGGAAGGACGGAACCTTTGTAGGCAATGCGCAGATCCCCGCTCTGATATTCAACAACTTGTTTGGAACTCTGACGGATCACATATGTATTCACCCTCACAATTGCACAGTAGTAACCTCCCAACCATGTGTACCCCAGCACTTCGATGTCAGCGGCCGGATACCGATCTCCGACGAAATGAACAGAGGGAACAGTTACCGGCTGGTACGAGATTGAGGAATCCCGGTTGAAGATAAGCTTTGGATTGAGCGCGGGCTCGACATTCGAATAGATGCGGCTCTGCATGTTCATCAGCTCAGCCGAAATCTTTGACTTGGGCGGGATAGCAATGAAAACGGTCCTGGCCGGAAGTATGGGAGCTCCCGGTCGGCTTTCGTTCTTTGAAAGCGGAAAATCTATAACGCGGGCATTCCCATTCTTCCGAAACAACGGCGCTTCGTTCGCAAAGTCGACGTGCAGCGTGAAGCCGTTCGCGTTGTTCGCTGCAACAGTTGCCTTGTCGCTGGCGAGCAAGTCCATCGAACCTGCAAGGACGGCGAACGCCGCGAGTGTCAATCGGAGAAGAAAGATTTTTGTTTTAGGTTCCAGCATTCTTTAAGCGGATCGGGATTGCTCGATTTCCTGAATTTCACTTTCAACTATTGGTGCTTCATAGATCAAATCAACTATCCTTGAATCCCAGAAATAATATAACGCTCCGTTCTAACGTAGACAAGGATGATCGGCGGAGCGTCATCAACGATAATGGCTCGAGTGCTCAGTTGCCCTTTGAAATGAACTTGTCCTTCAGGACCATCGCACTGAAGCGGGGTATCCCGAAGACATACCTCGAAAAGTACTTCGTTGGATGCGATAGAATGCGGAAAACCCACTCAAGCCCAAGGCCCCGGAAGAACCTCGGACCGCGTATTTTTTCTCCGGCAAGAAGACTGATCGCATCGCCAACCGATTGGATCACATGGCACTGTAAAACACTCCGATGCTGATGGATCCACAGCTCCTGCTTCGGAGATCCCATTCCAACCCACAATATATCGGGATGGGCCTGGTTGATTTCATCGATGAGAGCTGCCGATTCAACATCGCCGAACCCGTTCTTGAACCCGGCGATCGTTAGTTCGGGGATTTCGTCCCGGAGCCGAGCTACAGTCTTCATCAGAGATTCCGTCGTCGAACCGAGGATGAAAATCCGCCAGCGCCGCTCGGCAGAGAATGCAAGAAATTCATGAGCATGGTCGCTCCAGTTGAATCGATCTCGAAATCCATTTCCGTGCAGCAATTTCGACGAGAGCCAAACACCAATTCCATCAGGGTGGACAATGTCTGCGGCAGCAAGGGCGCCTGCCAGCGCCGAGTCGTTCTGAGCAAGATTGATGATATGCATGCTTGCATACATTATCACCAATTGCTTTCGTTTGTCAATCGCATCCGAAATGTCTCGCAGTACTTCGTCGTACAAAACGTCGGCAATTTGGATAGTCAATATAGGGAGCGTCTTCATCATTTTTCACTTTTGACGGATCGTTGCCTCTCCAACAAAAGCCTTTCGTAAAGCTCCTTAAGTTTCTCGCCGTATTGCTCGGAGGTGGGCAGCGATTGGACCTTTCGGCGAAGATTCCATCCCAGTCTGGCCGCCTTTGAATCATCGTTGAGGATTTCCAGCAATCGTTGCGCAAGCTCGGGCTCATTTCTCGGCGTAAACAGTAATCCATCCATTCCCTCCTCGATGAATTCTGCAATGCCCCCCACACGCGATCCCACAAACGGTTTTGCCGCAAGACCCGCTTCCAGCATTGTGTACGGAAACGGATCCTGCTCCGAAGGAAGAACCACGAGGTTGGAGATCTGGTAGAAGACTGCTGTGTTGTCTTGCGCCGGCACGCGGACGATGTGATTGATCTCATCCTTCTCAATAGCCGACGCGTTTCCGCCGACCAAGAGGAGTGTGAGATCGGTTTGGGTCGCTCTGATTCTCCGGTAAGCGTTGAGAAGATATTGCACTCCTTTGATGCGATCGAATCGGCCGAGGTAAAGGATGACTTTGTGGCGCTCCGGAATGCCTAGTGTCCGTTTCATCTCTGCAACCTCCCCTTCGGGACAAGGCCGGAAGGGCTCGACGGCATTGTGCATGACTGCAATTCTTGACCTGTCGATGCCAAACCGCTGGACGATTGATTCGCAAACAGCGTTGCTCACGGCGATAATCTTGTCCGATCGAAAGCTGAGAACTCTGAAACCCCGGACGATGCTATGTGCGGTAGTCACCGTTGGTACACCTGATTTGCGGGTGACCAAAGAGGCGATGAACTCCGGATATCGATGGTGCGTGTGGATCAGATGAATATCATTCTTTTCACAGTAAGCTTTTACCGAAGCAAAATTGGGATAAAGATGGAACACATTCTTCACCCCCCTTTGCATCGGAATAAGAACGGGGCTCACCGGCAAAGTGTTCAATCGGTGAAGCGCATTCCCTCCGTTCGTCATAAAGTGCATGGTGTATCCCGGTCTCCTCGCGAAGTACCGAAGCAGCGAAGTAACGTACGTTGTCACTCCTGAGTTGGAGTTGAAATCGAGGGCGATATGTAGGACGTTGATCACAGATGAGGACCCGTGTGCATTCACGAATTATGCTTTTAGAACGTTGAAGTAAATCGATTCAAATTTCTCCGCGAATACCCGTTCGTTGTATTTATGCTCGATTGCACTTCTGCCGTTCCTTCCCATGTTCTTCCTCATCGCCTCATCGCTCAACAATTGATCAAGGATCGCGACCGCTGCGGCAATGTCCCTGCGCGGATACACTCTTCCACACTTCTCTCCTTCCACGATTTCCCGAACACCTCCAACATCCGATGCAACAATCGGAACCCCCTTCTCCATCGCCTCCCAGATGATAAACGGAAGGCCCTCTCTATCGGAGGTTAACAGCACTGCATCGAACGCAGGGAGATATGTTCGCGCGTTAGCTACAAAACCAAGCATCGAAACGCCTCCCGTCACCTGCAATTCGGCAGCAAGGTGGTTCATGCGTGCTTCCAATACTCCGTCTCCCAAAATAAAGAAATGGACATCCTTCCGGCGCGAAAGCAGTTGTTGCGCTATCTGCAGAGCCAGATCAATTCTCTTTTCGGGCTCGAACCTGCTGATGATGCCAATCCTGTGCTTCTCCGGAGCCAATTTCCGGATAATATCCAAATCAGAATCTTTTGAAACCCCATTGTCTTCGAGGGTCCCCCCATTATAATAGACCTCGACAGGCGGAAGCAATCGCGTCTCTGCCATCAGGAGACGGCGGGATGCTTGTGATGGAACAACAATGCATTGGTAGCTGCGGCAGGCGTACACAACCAGGTGGGCTATTCTGTAGCTTAGCTCTTCCAGAGAGGAATAATATTCCCGATTCTTCACAAAGCTTCCGTGATAATTGAAAATCGCCTTTCTTCGCAGGAAGAGATTCACGATTCCAACAAGGACATACGGCTTCATCAGATGAGCCTGGATGATCGAGATTTCGTTCTCTTTCAAAAACCTGTACAAATCAAGAAACGAGCGGATAGAGAATTTTTTCTTCAATAGCGGCATAGCATGCACGGTGATGCCGAGCCCTTTCAATTCTGCCTCGATGTTTGGATCACCCTGGAAGACGAGAAACTGTTCGAACTTCGCGCTGTCGATGTATTTGAATAGCATCTTGAGATGCGCGTAGACGCCGTCACTTTTTCCGGTGATGATGTTCACGACATGACAAATTCTTATCTTTTCCATTCAGCTGCCGCTATCAGAATAAAATATGATCCGCCGACATGGGAACCCGACGGAAAGACGATCAAGCATCCAGGCACAGACCTGGAACATGCAACGGCCAGTTGGTCGTTTATGTCGTCCTGCGCGCCCTGAAGTACTCGTACATCCGAAACGCTTGAATCGTGCCGATCGCCAGGATGAGCGGCTCGAAGGGCGTTTTATAACGGGCATTCTCTCCCAAGTCCACCATCGATGAGACAATCCACCCGGCCGCAATGAAGAAATACATTATCACAATTTCATTTCCCCAGTTCAATTGCCTTCCGAGAGCGGTTCTGAGCCATAAGAGAAACGGCGATACAACAAATATGGCGTACACGATTGTGAGAATGCCAGCGGCAAAATAGAGAAAGACTTTCACGGCAGGATTCCATTTGAAACTGTGGTATTGAAACGCCGGTTTCCAAAAATCGATCATACCTTCCACAGTGCTCTCAGCGTATGCCAATGGATTTCTCTGGATTGCGCTTAACGCCATTTCTTGCATGAGTCTTGACATCTGCTCGAAATTCTTCCCCGTCGCCTGCATCATTCGGTGATAGACAAAATAGACCGCGAAGGTCGGTTTCCCTGTCGTCCGGATTTGGTCTTCCCGTTGGGAAATGAGCATTTCTTTTTCGAGGGCGTACTCCGGCGAGGCCGATTCGACGAACGAACCGACATGGTTGATGAGATTGAACCCTGTCAACGTTGAGATGCCAGCGTAATCATTGTAAGTTACGTTCAGAACAACATCGGCGCCAATCAGCATCAGACTCGTCGACACAAAAACTGCAATGCACCTGGCAATTCCCATCCGTGGCTCCGTATCATGCGCCCTCTTTGCAATCACAACCAGCGCGATGAGAATTACGATCGGAAAATAGACGAACAGAGGCCTGGTGAGGGCGGCAAGGCATGAAACTACTGCAGCGGAAACGAGCAAGTCCCCGCGTTGAGGATGCCTGATAAGTTTCGTAAGAATAAAGAAGGTGAGCACAATCAAGAAGGTCGCCGTCGTTTCCGAGAGGAGACATGCTTCAAACAGGAACTGGTTCGGACTGAAGGTGTACCACAGACCCGCGATGAAACCCAACGTGTCGTTCGAGGTCAATGTGCGAAATATCGAGAAGAGCATAAGCGCCGTCGCGAATCCCATACAAAGCTGGAGCACGAAAAGAAAAGTATCGTTAAATCCGGTGAGTACGAAAAGAAGCGGATACAATGGAGCTCTGGCGCCGTTATACCATGACCATTGGAGATGGGAGATGGAAATACCTGCCTGTCGGTACCAATCAGTATCGGGCAATTCAACCGGACCATAAAAGATCCACATGACGACCTTACAGAGGCCTGAGATCGCCATCAGTCTAACGAGCATCTTGTTCGGCCAACCTCTATTTAAGTAGTCTCTTACCATAGCCCGGCAGCCGGCTTATTGGGCGAACGAGGAAATTTCCGCACAACCGAGGAGTAAATTTCTTCGTATTCGTCTGCGATTTTTCCCCAATGGAGTTCGCTATAGATTTTCCGTGCATTATCGGAAATCCGCCGCAGGTCATGCATGCTCGTGCCTATTCTCTCTATGATAGAGAGCATCGCTCCACGCTCGTCTGCCCGAAAGACAAATCCGTTCTCTCCGTCCTTAATGAAGCGGCTCATTCCTACCGTGTCGGCCACGACCGGTACGATTCCCGCCGCCATGCATTCCACCGCCATCATTGAGAAGCTCTCGTAGGAGCCATTGTTGATGTATAGATGCTTGTCATCCAAGAAGATGCGAAGGTGTTCCCCGTCCATCTTATTAACGCAGGAGACTTTAAGACGTTCCTTCGTGATTTCTCCTTTTTCAGATCTTCCAATGATGAAGAGTGAAATGAAAAGACCCTTGGCCTGAGAGAGGATATCGATGAGTTCCTCCATCCTGCTGGAGTCCAAAGCGCCCCTGTCATACACAACAATCTTCAGCGAACTGCCTTCAAAAGATTTCTCCGGCGACGCCGCAAATGCCTCGTCGATTCCATTTGGAATAATCCGGACCTTTGTGGCATCAATAGCGTAATACGTTTTGGCCACGGCAAGCTCAATCTCAGACACAAAGACGAGCTCATCGGAGTTTCGCATGATCAACGTCTCGAGCATGATATCCTTGAAACGGGAGTACGCTGTTTCTATCCCCTTCAAAAGCGCCTTCTCGTGTTTGACGATTCCATGAACCGTAACAATGATTCGGCTTCGGAGAAGAAATGTGTAGAGGAAGATCGAAAGGATGAACCTCTCGACGGTGATGATGTGGATAATTTCGGGATCATTCTTCACCAGGAAGACAAAGAGTCTTATGATTCCGAGCCGCAGCACAGAGCCGTCAGAGGTGACGTTTTCCTTCCCGAAAAGTCTCAACCATATGTTGCTCTTCCTGTCATGCTTAAAGAAATACTCAACAAAGACGCGACCCGGTTTCTTCGTTGACGCCTCGCGAACAATCCGCTTTGCGACTTTCTCAGGACCGGTCAGAATTTCAGACTCGTTATATTTTCCGAGATAGACGATGTTCATTTTTGTTCAGTGTCCAGAGAACCGCGAATGAGAAACCGGAAGATCGCCCTCAACGGATCGCACGCAGCAGCGGAGCGAGCAAGACGCTCTTCAATCCGGCCAATTCTTCTTCATCGAATATGGAAAAGAAATACGTGCACGCGACGTAGACCAGCAAAGCAAGAATTCCATTTATTGCGAACAGCACGATAGAAGAATCCGGCAGCAAGAGGTGCAAACCAACACAAATACCCGCCGTGAGGCCGAACGTTTTGAAATAACTCCTGAACGGAAAGGGGAATCTCAATTTCACGACGATATAGTACGTTCCGATGCATATCATGAAGAACTGAATGACGACGCGTCCGATCCCGGCGCCGAGAATGCCAAACCGGGGGACAATAAATATCCCCACAAGAATCGCCATCGCCGCGCCGACGCCTCCCGAAATGACGATAAACCTGGAGCGTCCCTTGGCGTATAAGAGCGCAGATCCGACGGCGGCAATGGTACCGAATGAACTGCCCGCGAGAATAATTGCCGTCACGTTTTGGGCGGGCTCATAGGCGCCGCCGTAAATAAGCCTTACGATCATCGGGCTATGCACCGATGTAAAAAAACAAGCAAAGAAAGTGAGCCAGGCAAAAACTTTCGTCAAGAACCAATAAATCGCCTGGGAGCTGCGATTGTCGGGCCCCGCAGACTCGCGCGAAAAATAAGGCAGCAAGGCGGAGGACAACAATGCGATTGGCTGTGTCACATACGCCGACAGGAGAACGGCCACCGAAAAGAATGCAACGTCCGCAGCGGTAAGGTACGTTTTAATGAAAAAAAGTTCCATGCGCTGCCACATGAACGACGAGATGATCGCAGCCAGCCAGGAGAAGAGGGCGAATCGCTGCACATCTTTCCCAAACAGTGCTCTCGGCAGGGTTCTGCCGGGAAGGAAGGATTCCTTACCGAGCCCGGCAAGTAACGCCAGAAAATTCGCTGCAGCGCCTATCACGAGAACCGCAATGTATCCCTGAAGCGAAAATGACCGGATGAGAGGATAGAACGCGAGAAGCATGCAGAGGACGCTGACCGCCGAAGCGTAAAAAAGTTCTCTGTACCTCATCAGGCCTTCGTACACCGATTGAAGAACCGAATTGAACGATAGAAAGCTGAAGAGGAGAAGCGTTTCAATCCAAATCGCGGACGGCACGTTCAGAGCAAACACAAAGACAAAAATGCTGACGGCCGAAATGATCAGCGCGAACGCGAGCGACCATCGGATCATCCCCGCTGCATTTTCCTTCTTTCCATCGGCTGTGCGCATTGCGATGTAGCGTACAAGAGTAATCGGCAGTCCGAAATTCAGGAACATCCAGAGTGTCGATACCAGCCACACAATGTACTGTGCCGTCCCGAAGCCCTCAACGCCTATTTTCCTGGATGCGTACATACTGATCACCAGGGAAGCTGCGGAAGCGCTCCCTTTGGCCAGGACGTTGAACGCAGTATTCTTCAGCAGTAGTCCGTCGTCAGACATGTGCGGTCGTTGAACAATAGAGAAGCGGAACAGTCACAGCGCAAATATAACAAAAAAGGCTGTAAGAACTGAGCTGAGTCCAGTTCTTACAGCCTTTCGTCATTCATGCGATGCCGAGTTACACGGCCTGCCACAATGATTTACTCTTCTGCTTGCTTCGATTTTTCGTATTCGAGAATGATTTTTTCGGCAACTTCGTGCGGAACTTCTTCATAATGCGAGAATTTCTGTTTATGGATTCCGCGTCCCTGCGTCATGGACCGGAGCGTCGTGGAATACCGGTAGAGTTCTTTCAGGGGCACAAGCGCCTTGATGATCTGGTGAGCGCTGTCGGAATCCATTCCAAGAATTTTTCCTCTCCGGCTGGAAAGATCTCCCATCACATCTCCCATATGCTCTTCGGGCACCATCACCTCGACTTCGTAGAGCGGCTCGAGCAGGATCGGCCTCGCCTCTTTGAACCCTTTGCGGAAAGCCATCTTTCCGGCGATCTTGAACGACATCTCGTCCGAATCAACGTCGTGGTACGAGCCGTAATGGAGAGTGGTCTTCACGTCGACGACCTGGTATCCCGCAATAACGCCGGTCGTCATCGCATCGATGACGCCCTTTTCAACCGCCGGAACAAACCTCCCCGGCACCACGCCGCCGACGATGGCATCTTCAAACTCAAATCCGCTGCCGCGCTGTGTCGGTTCAATTTTTAGATGCACATGCCCGTACTGGCCGCGGCCTCCGGACTGTTTTTTGTGTTTGTACTCTGCGTCGGGCACAACTCCTTTGATCGTCTCTTTGTACGGAATGCGCGGCTCGACCACATCCACCTCGACCCCGAATTTTTCTTTCAGACGCTTCACGACGATAGCGAGATGGAGTTCCCCCTGGCCTTGAATAACGGTCTGTTTGGTTTCGGGGTCGTAGTGAACAATAAACGTCGGATCTTCTTCGTGGAGAGAGTGAAGACCCGAGCCAATTTTGTCTTCTTCGCCTTTCGACTTCGGCAGGATCGCATTCGCGATGACAGGGTCGGGGAATGCCACCGGCGTGTAGGTGATCGGGAGATTCTTCGCACTGAGGGTGTTGTTGGTGTGGGTGTCTTTCAATTTCACCACCGCTCCCAGATCGCCGGCGTTCAGTTTGGTGACTTCCTTTCGCTCGCGTCCATTCATAACAAATATTTGACCTAGCCGCTCGGATTTGCCGTTCGACTCATTGACAAGGTCCATCCCTGCCGTGACAGATCCGGTCATGACCTTGAAAAACGACAACTCTCCCACGTGCGGTTCGGATACGGTTTTGAAAACAAAAAGAGACGGACCGGCCGCCGGATCGATTTTCACCTCCATCTCTTTTTTGGAATTGGGATCAATTCCTTTCGCCATCCCCCGCTCTGTGGGAGCCGGACAATATTTGATTACGAAATTCAGAACATTCAGCACGCCGATATTCAGCACGGGCGATGCTGCAAAGACGGGAAACACTTTCCGCTCTGCGATTCCCCTTCTCAGACCGATTCGGATGTCGTCGTCAGACAACGTTCCGCTCTCGAAAAATTTATCGAGAAGTTTTTCGTCGGATTCGGCAATTTTTTCTATCAGCTCTTCGTGGAGATGCGACGCGCGCTCCTGCAGCTCGGCAGGGACCGGCTCCTCCGTGGGCTTTCCGTTCGTGGAAGGTACATATTTGAGGAGCTTCATGTTGAGGACATCGACGATGCCCGTAATGCCGGGTCCAGTGCTGACGGGAAACGTTACCGTGACGACATCGTTCGAAAACCGGTTCTTCAAACCGTTCACGGTGGCGTCGAAGTCGAGATTATCGTGGTCGATCTTTGTGATGATGAAGAGCGAAGGGAGAGCATATTCTTCCAC
>CAYLMV010000019.1:10197-11332 GCA_964384415.1 uncultured Chitinophagaceae bacterium
TGACGGTTTGTCGCTCCTGTCGCAAACAGCGCCGCTTCCGCGAACGACGTTTTTCCCGAGCCTCCATGACCGATCAGCGCGACGGATCGTACGGCGTTCGAGACATATTCTTTTTGTATAGGATGCTGGCTCACATTCAACTCCTTATTTTTTTGCGCATGGTATCCGGATGAGAAGATCCAACCGCGGCGGTGCGAGACGGCAAGAAATTACTCTCCCGTGGATGGAAAAAGAAACGGAGGCGTGTGAGAATAACCCTCACAGCGTGAAGAGCGGTGAATTACCCACGCAGGCGATTAATGAATGCGGCAATGCCACGCACGACCGAACCGACGATGCCGGCAACTTCGAGCACAGGGGCTTCAACGCGCTCCTGCACTCGGCGTTCAAACTCAACAATATTGTCCGCAATCTCCTTGATCGATTGAACAGAGCTCTTGACGATCGTCATTTGGTCATCGACGTTTGCCGTGATGGAGCGAAGCTTTGAGGTAATGACCTCCAGATTCTCCAGTACCGGGATCACCCGCACGCTGACTTCTTTGACATCGGTTTCAATATGCCCGAGAATGGATCGCACTTTGGTCAATACGACGACGAGGTACACTGCGAGAGCTGACAACGACAGCACCAGGATTATCTGGGCTATCATGAAGAGAGAGTTCACGGGGATCTCCGCTTATTGAAAGACAAGGATCTTACTACGATTTGTTCTTTTCGCCCCGGTATGCATCGGCTCCGGCCCGGACAGCACTCTTAATCTTCGTCTCTTCCGAACCGACACGTTCCTTGGCGTCCGAGAGAATCTTTTCCGCATCGCCGAGGAGCGATTCTGCCCGTTTCCTCGCTTCGGTGATCAAGTTCTCCGACCGCTTCTTCCCTTCATTAATGATGTCGACAGCCTTCGATTTTGCTACGTTGATATAGCTTTCGGCGTCATCCATGATCTCGCCCGCCTTATTCTTGATATCGGCGCGCAGTTCTTTTCCCGGCTTCGGTGCATACAGCAACGCCACCAGGGCGCCGATCACTCCTCCGGCAAGCAGGCCGATCACAAGGCCCTTTCTCATTCCATTATCTTCTTCGACAGACATTGAGTCCTCCGCAATAATCTAGTTTCAGAGCATCGTACAAA
>CAYLMV010000019.1:11432-26969 GCA_964384415.1 uncultured Chitinophagaceae bacterium
ACTATCGGATCTTCTTCTTGTGACGCATCTTGCGCAGTCGTTTCTTTCTTTTGTGAGTCGCCATTTTATGGCGTTTACGTTTCTTTCCGCTAGGCATGCGAACTGCCCTCCTTGGAGATTATGGTTTGATGGTAGAGTGTTGTGTAAGGATCTGTTGTGCGCGCTGGCCGATCTGGGTGCCGGGATTTATCTCGACCGCCTTCTTGAACCACTCGTTCGAGAGAGCAAGATTTCCCTGGTTCAGGGTCACGATACCGAGATTGAACATTGCCATTTGGTGTTTCGGATCGACCGTGAGCGCTTTCTGCATTTCCTTGAGTGCTGTCGGCGAATCGCCGCTTTCATAATAGCATATCCCCATGTCGACGCGTGCATCCGCATCCCTGGGTTTGAGCTGCAGATACTTCTGGTATGTAGCGATCGCCCGCGGCATAAACTTTGCGTCGTGAAGCGCATTCGCCAGATGGAGCAGCGCTTCTGCATCCCGCGGATTTGCGTCAACGCTTTTCTGGAGCGCTTCGATGTCGGCGACGAGGGTCGGACTGACAGCAGGTGCGGCGTTCGATTCAGCCGCCTGCTCCTGGGCCGGGACTTCTTTGGGCGAATTGCGGAACACCGCGATGGCGGCCAACACTGCGATGACAATGATTCCCGCGATCGATAACACCTGCCATGACTCAAGCTTTTTTCCGCCGGGAGTTTTTCTTTCCGACTTGCGCTGGGAATCGGTGGTCTTCTTCCCCGCCGATCCTCTCGCTAGCAGCGCCGCCGCAGAATCCGCAAGCTGAGTGCCGCACCCGCTGCACACGGTATTGACCGACGCGTTTTGGATCCCACACGAGGGGCAAATGACTATCGACGGCGTCACCGGCTTTTCATCGGATGCGGCGGGTTCAGAATCCCATCGTACGGCGGTTCCGCACTTCGCGCAAAATTTGTCGTTGAGGGAGAGCGGCGCTCCGCAACTTCCGCATGAGATAGTGGGTTTTACAGGCACATTTCTTCCTTCGTGGATTACTTAGCCGAGGGTCTTCTTGAGGTTCTCGTTGACGATCGATTTCAGATCCTTCGATACCTTAAAGATTGGAACGTAGTGCTCATCAACCTGTACCTGTTCTCCGGTACGAGGATTTCGGGCCACTCTCCCTTTTCGTTTCTTCACTTTGAAACTCCCGAAGCCGCGGATCTCGATATTTTTGCCGTCGCGCAGCGAGGCGATAACAGTTTGAATAAATCCGTCTACGACCGCCTCTGTCTCAACTTTCGTCAATCCCGTGCCCGACGCAATAACGTCCACGATGTCTGCTTTGGTCAAGTGCGTTCTCCTGTGCTGTTACGGTTGTGTAAGTTTGTACTGCAACAACGGCTGATGCAGAAAATTTTGCTTAAGATCGACGATCTGATCCGTAACGCTCCCAAACAGCATATCGGAAAGCCGTTCCCTTTTTCTTTCCTTCACGATCTTAGGCGTGCCGTGAATATTTGCCAGATGGGCGGCGAGTGAAATCGCGTCTTCATAGGTTCCCAGGGTGTCCACAAGGTGCTCTTCGAACGCTTTCCGGCCGGTGTAAATTCTGCCGTCGGCAAGCCTCCTGGCGGCATCATGGGAGAGATTCCGCTCTTTCTCGACGACATGCAGGAACTGTTGATAGACGTCATCAATTGTTTCCTGAAAATACTTCTTCTCGTCATCTGTCATTTCGCGGTACGGATTCCCGGTATCTTTGAACTTGCCGCTCTTGACGGTGGTCGTTCCGACTCCGACCTTCCCCATCAGCTGGTTGAAGTTCATGAACTGAGAAATCACACCGATGCTCCCGGTGACAGTCCCCGGGTTTGCCATAATCTTGTCGGCCCCGCAGGAAACGTAATACCCTCCGCTCGCCGCGACAGCTCCCATCGACACGACGACCGGCTTACCGCTCTCGCGCGTCTTCTTCACTTCCTCATAAATTTCCTGACTCGCCGCGACACCGCCGCCCGGCGACTCCACGCGGAAGACGATTCCTTTGACCGAGGGACTTTCCCGATACTTTTTGAATTGCCGTACGATATTCTCGGATGAGATGATCTCTTCCTTCAGCTCGACGATCGCGATCGTACCGCCCGAACCCCCCGTGGATTCTTCGTCGTTGTCAGAGGAGAAAACGTAATAGAGGATTGTCCCCCAAAAAAGGATAAAGATGACAAAAATCGTCCCGATCCCGGCAAGTACCCATTTGGTCGTCTTTGTCATCGGCCGAAAACCGGCAGTAAGTGTAAGTTATTGATAATTATACAATTATATAAAAATGCCAGCCGAATGTCAAATGAATAAAATGGTCTCAAAAAGGGCCCATCCGGGTCTATTGCCGCTTCGCCATGGCCCGTGCATGCCGATATACCCGGACGTTGCGAAGGTGCTCTTCATACGTTCGCGCGAATCGATGCCCCCCTGAGCCGTCGGCGACGAAGTAAAGAAAATTACTCCGCTCGGGATACAACGCAGCGAGAATCGACTTTCGGCCCGGGTTATTGATGGGACCGGGCGGGAGTCCGTAGTTCTGGTAGGTGTTGTACGGAGAGACTACTTTCAGATCCTCGTAGAGAAGCCGGCGAGGACCGTCGGGGATGATGAATTGAATTGTCGGGTCGGCCTCGAGTTTCATGTGACGCTTGAGCCGATTGTAATACAGCCCCGCGATGACCGGGCGTTCACGGTCAAGCACCGTTTCCCCCTCGACGATGGAAGCCATGGCGAGCACCTGATCAATCGTCATATGCATTTCCCGGGTCCGCCTCTGGAGCGAGTCGGCGAAGAATTTCCGGAACTCCAAAAGCATCTCGCGCACAATCTCTTTTTCATCCAGCTGCCAGTAGAACTCGTACGTCTCGGGCAGCAGGAATCCCTCGAGAGACGCCGCTCCGTGATTGCTCAGGCGAATAAGCGAAGTGTCGGAGATCAGCTCCGCCATTTTCGCCGAGTCGATGCCGACTTCGCGTTTGAGGATTCTCGCGACCTGTGCGCTCCGCAACCCCTCGTAAATCGTCACCTCGGGATTTGCGGTCGACGTTCCCGTACTGATGGCGTAGAGAATTCCTCTGTTCGAGACGCCGTTCTGAAAGCTATACTTGCCGATCTTGATCTTGCCACCATACCCGAACAGCCTTCCGCTGATCTTGAAAAGCATTGGATGATTGACCAGGCCGGCAGCCGCGAAAGCATCGACAACCTGCGCAAAGCTTTCGCCTCTGCTGACAGTAACAATCATCGGGGAGATTTCAAAGCTGTTCGATTCCCATAAGAGAAAGTATAATACAACCATGACGGCAAGGAATCCGATCGAACCTGCAAGAATTGCTGCACGGTATGTCATCCGGCTATTTTTGCGAAGATGGTTTCTTCCGTTCAATCATCGCCTCGCGTTCAAGTCTTCGGGATTCGTCAATAATACGTTCGAACAAACGCTGCAGTGCAGCGTCGGAAAGGGGTCCTGTGTTGGATTTCAAAATGTTTTCCACAACTTCGTGTTCGCGTTCGGGTGAGTACGCTTCCAAACCAAGCCGCTCTTTTATTTTCCCAATTTCGTCCGCATACTGCGCCCGGAGATTCAGCATTGCAACGAGTTTCCTGTCGACGTCGTCGATTTTTATTCGCCATTCATCTATTGAGCTCATCACAAACCCCAATCTGAATGTGGAACCTGAATTCCGCGGCAGCGGCAGCGGCGCCGACGGGATTACGCATCAACAAGCGAAGAGAGAAAAGCTGCGGCCGATTTCGCCGCTCCGGCGATGCTGGTTTCTTTCTCGATATGCCGCAGCAAGGCAGACCCGACCACCGCGCCGTCGGCGAAACGGCACACTGAGGCGACTTGTTCCCGGTTTGAAATTCCAAAACCGACGACGAACGGTTTCGTCGTGTTTGCTTTCACCCGCCCGAGGAATGCTTCGAATGCCTTTTGATCGCCGAATGCAGTCCGGGCCCCCGTCACACCAGTGACAGAAACGCAATAGGTGAAGTCACTTGAGATCGAGTCAAGATACATTATTCGCGAGTCGGGTGTGGTCGGAGCCATTAAGAAAGTGTTGCTCATCGCCGAGGACAATGAGAGCGATCGCCACTCCTCACTCTCTTCGGGCAGCAAGTCCGGCACGATCATGCCATCAACGCCGCACTCGGCCGCATCGCGAAGGAATCTCGCCATCCCATAACGTAGAATAGGATTTACATATCCCATTAAGATGATGGGCAGAGAAGAATGCAGCCGCGCTTCTTTGACTGCTGTCAACACTCCACCTATCGTCGCTCCGTTTTGAATTGCCGTATGAGAGGAGCGCTGTATTGTTTCGCCGTCGGCGATCGGATCCGAAAAAGGGATTCCCACTTCGATATGCGTTGCGCCCGCCTTTGCCAGTTCGAGAATCAACGGCACCGTCGCGCCCCGGATCGGAAAATCCGGAGTGATGTATGGGATCAAGGCTTTCTTGCCCTGGGAGTGCAATGTTTGAAACGCGGTTCGGATTCTGTTCACGGGGTTTGGGACTTCATTGGTAAGTGTGCGCACCAAGTTCCAGCCCGGAAACAGTTGTCTCCGATAAGGGCGAGAATAATCCACGAAGGAATTTTCTATGGCCGACTGCCGCGATCATGGCTCCGTTGTCGGTGCAAAATTGCATGGCGGGGAGGAACAGCCGGATTTTTGCCTCGTCGGCGGCCCGGCTCATCGCCAAACGCAGCGCTGAATTCGCAGAGACCCCGCCGGCGACTGCAATGTCCCCGACGCCAAATTCCCGGGCGGCGGACATCGTCTTTGCGACCAGTACTTCCACGATGGAAGCCTGAAAACTCGCGCAAATGTCGGCGAGCTGCTCCCGGCTCAATTCCGCGAGATGCAAATCGCGCAAAAAATAGAGGACCGAGGTTTTGATGCCGCTGAAGCTGAAATCGTAAGGCGAGCCCTCCAGATAAGTTCTCGGGAACTTAATCGCTGCCGGGTTTCCCTCCTTCGCCAACTTGTCAATTTTGGGTCCCCCCGGATATCCCAACCCGAGCATTTTAGCAACCTTGTCGAACGCCTCTCCCGCTGCGTCGTCCCGCGTTTCCCCAATAAGCTTGTAATCAAAATCGCCCTTCATGAGCACCAACTGTGTATGTCCGCCGGAAACTGTGAGGCAAAGAAACGGAAATGAAGGGTACGGCGGCTCGATAAAGTTCGAATAAATATGAGCCTCCATATGGTTCACACCGACAAACGGGATTTCCAGACCATAGGCAAGCGATTTGGCGTAGTTCAAGCCGACAAGGAGCGAACCCATGAGCCCGGGGCCGACCACGCCGGCAACAGCGGAGAGGTCGGATTGTCGGGTATCCGCCTTCTCGAGAGCTTCTTCGACGATCGGAATGATCAACTTCTGATGGGCCCGCGATGCCAACTCCGGTACGACTCCCCCAAATTCTTCGTGCACGAATTGAGATGAGACAACATTTGACCGGAGCACTCCGTCGCGCATGACAGCGGCAGACGTTTCATCGCACGACGTTTCGATACCGAGTATGACGGGGATTTTTTGCATTCTTCAAATATAACAAATGACGGGTGAATATCAAAAATTGGAGTAGTGGGCTGCCTTGAATTAAAGGTCATTGCGAGGCGTTCTTTGCCGAAGCAATCCCCTTGTTTCAAGAGGAGATTGCTTCGTCGCGGAGTTTACCCCGCGTTAAGCGGGGCTCCTCGCAATGACTTTTTTTTGAAAATGCCCCACTACTAAAAATTGCAGAGCTCACATATGTTGTCATTCCAGACCTTCCGACGGTCTATCGGGGGACTCATCAAAACAACCAATAACCGTGAAAAATAATCAGAGAACCTTAGGAAGGTTTCAGCGCAATTTTGAAAGGAACGGCAGTTCTGCACTCAGTCTCCCGAGCCTTGCACAGCCAAAGGATTTTCTCTACATTGATCACCAGCAACTCATGCCCCGATTACTAACGACAAGTTTATGCAGCGGCGCTTCATTTTTCTTTTTTCGATCATCGGACTTATGCTTGGGGGTTGTTCTACTTTTGAGCGACTGACTCACGGAACGACGCCTGTCGAGCAATTCCGGCACAAGATCGATGCAATCCTTGCTGACTCCATCTTCACCTCGACGAAATGCGGGATTGAAATCGTCTCCCTCGATAACAACGATATCCTGTATGAGCAGAATGCAAAGACGCTTTTGCGGCCGGCATCCAACATGAAGCTTGTTACAACCGCAGCAGCACTTCTTGTTCTTGGCCGCCGGTATTCCTTTAACACGTCATTGTACGCAGACACTCTTGTTTCCGGCGACACGCTCGAGGGGAATATCTACTTCAAAGGGTTCGGGGATCCGGACTTTAGTTCAGCCGATCTCGGAACTGTTCTCCTGCCCCTCAAGGCGAGGAGCATTTCGAGAATCAATGGGGACCTTGTGGGCGACGCAAGCTACTTCGACGATGAACATTGGGGATCGGGGTGGATGTGGGATGATGAGCCGTCCGGCTTTGCGGCATACAATTCCGCTCTTTCAATCGACCGTAACTGCGTCCAGGTCACAGCCGTCCCCGGAGCGAAGGCCGGCGGCACAGTTGCGATAACGATCGACCCGCCGACGCGGTACGTCTCGCTGATCAACGAGGCCACCACGGGAGCGGACACGCTCCCTTCCACGCTGGACATATCGCGGAAATTCAAGGAGCGGCTGAATACAATCTTCGTGAAGGGGAAGATGCCCTCAGGCGCAAAACCGGAAAAGGAATCGATCAGCGTGTGGGATCCGGAAAAGTACTTCCTGACCCTCGCCCAGGAAGAACTGGAGCGTCAAAACATAAAAGTGGACGGGAAACTCCTTTTGGATTCCGTCCCCGGCAGCGCCGTTTTGATCTCTCAACAATCGCACTCCATGGATTCCGTTCTCATCTATCTAAATAAGGCCAGCGACAATCTCTCAGCGGAAAATGTGTTGAAAATTATTGGGGCCGTTTCTTTCGGCACTCCTGCCGCAACAGCTCACGGCATCACCGCTACAAAACTAGCCCTAGAAAAACTCGGTATCGACTCGACAAAGTATCTCATGGTTGATGGATCGGGAGTTTCGCATTATAACCTGATCACGCCCGACATTTTCGTCCAACTTCTCCGCAGCGTGTACGGCCGAAAGGACATTTTCGATCTCTATTGGAATTCACTCCCGAACGCCGGAGTCGACGGATTGCTCGCTAATCGAATGAAAGGCTCCCCGGCGCAGAACAACCTGCATGCTAAAACCGGAACCATCCGGGGCGCGAGCGCTCTTTCGGGATACGTTCGAACGGCCGAAGGCGAATTGCTGGCTTTTTCAATCATGATGCAGAATTACATCGGGTCCGGAGATCCGTACCGGAAGGCGCAGGATGCAATCGGGGTTCTTATGGCTGGATTGCGGCGAAAATAAAAAAGGGCCGCACTCTTATGTGCAGCCCTGTAGAAAAATCGCATTCCCGAAGTTGACTATTTCAGCGTCTTGATCCTGACGTCTCCTCCGGAAGTTTCCGCTCGGATCACATTGCCGCCGCCGTTGATCTTGCCGCGGAGTTCCTCGTCTGAGATTTCTCCTTTGACGGTGATCGGGAGCTCACACCGAACCTTCCCTCCGCTTGTCGATGCTTCCAGATTCGCAGCGATGTTGTCGTTGACGAAGATATTGATATCTCCCCCCGAACTATGGACATCAACTCCCTTATTCTCTCCGTTTAGCTTAAGAGATACGCCTCCGCCCGAAGTTTCCGCATGAACGGACCCGTCGATTGAGGCAAGTTCGATCTCGCCCCCGGATGTCTCTACGTTGACATCGCCCATTATGTCGTCCGCCCTGACATTTCCTCCCGATGTTTCTCCTTTCAGGGCTCCTTTGATCTTCCGGGCATCGAGGTTGCCGCCGGAAGAATTCACGTTCACCGTCCCTTCCACCGACGCAACGGTAATATTCCCTCCGCTCGTTTCAAATCTCACATCTCCTTCCAGGGCGTTCAACGACATGTTTCCGCCGGACGTTGACGCCTTCACCGAATACTTTTTCGGGACCATAATATGGTAGTTGATGTCAAGATCGCCCACGTTCCATTTGAAGAAGTTGTTGTCGTTCACTTTGCCGATGACGGTAACACGATCGCCATCCTGAGAAAATTTCACGTCGAACCGCTCGGACCGCCTGTCCGACCCTTCAATATCAACCTTCACCAAAACTTCTTCTTTGTCCCAGGTCTGCACATCGACATCGCCCGCGTCGGTCTCCAGGAGAAGATTTCCGCCGCTCTTCACGGAGAAATCTTTTTCGAGGTGCCTGTTCGTCGACGATTCATCGGACCCGAACATCGAACGCAACTCTTCTCGGGGTGAATCGGCTGCCGTCTTTTCAAACTGTGAGTTTGAATACATCACCATGACGCCGCCAAACAATGCGCCAACAACCAGGAATGCGGTGATTTTTGCCCATGCCGCGGTTGAGATTTTCATAATATCTCCTTGAAATCGTTCAGTCTAGTGATCTTCCCCTGATAAAGTAACGAAAAGTAACCTCAAAAGTTGCAGGGGCAGGCCAAAAGCAGCGGTGCCCGTACCGCCTGTGATACTCTCTGCCCGGATGCCGCCTGATTTGCGTTCTTCACACTAATCCTGCGAAAATCCCGAATTACATTTGAAGGAGTGCCCGTAAAGAGAGCGCTCAATCGCAGCCGTGTACCGGTGGGAACGGCCCCGCGGCTTTTGTCAGTCTCTGGTAGAGTTTCAGTTTCATTTACGTGTCATTCCGGCCCCGTTTGCGCGAGGTGAACTCCAGCCGTAATCCAGTTTTGTTACTTCCTGGATGTCCGCCTCTGGCGGACATGACCGTGATTCTTGTATTTGGAATTCAAATTGAGACACTGCCAAGTCTCTCGTTGCTTCTCTTTCCCGATTTTAGTATACTTTTTTCCACCATCCCCAAATTCAAAATGCTCAAGAGTTTCCTATTTCTTTGTACGATTGTTTTCCTATCGTCGTGCGGCCAACAACAACCTAAACCTCTGCAGGCGCCGCCGTCAAATGCGGCTCTTCCCAACATGAGAGTACCGGAATTTCACGGTGATCAGGCCTTTGCCTATCTTACTGCCCAGACCGATTTTGGACCTCGCAATCCAAATTCAGCCGGACATTCAAAATGCCTGGACTACCTCGTCGCTGAGCTGGGGAAAACTGCGGATCGGGTTTCCCGTCAGGATTTTAATTATACCGGCTACAACGGCGAACTGCTCAAGCTCACGAACGTGATCGGTGCGTTCAACTCCAGCGACACGAACCGCATTCTTTTTCTCGCGCATTGGGATACCCGGCCCCGCGCCGATGAAGAAAAGGATCCTCGGAATCAGGGCCGGCCGATCCTTGGCGCAAACGACGGGGCCAGCGGCGTCGCCGTTTTGCTCGAACTCGCGCGTCTCATGAAGCAAACACCTCCGCCGATCGGTGTCGATATTTTATTTGTGGATGGCGAGGACTACGGAAACAGTCATGACCTCGACCGGTATTTCCTCGGCTCAAAACATTTCATGAGTGTGAAGCCTTATGCCTATCGTCCTCGGTACGGCGTGCTCCTCGACATGGTCGGTTACAGAGACCTGCAGATTCCGATGGAACAAAATTCCATGACATATGCGCCCGAAGTTCTCGGACTCCTCTGGTCGACTGCAGAGAAGCTCGGCATTACGCAGTTCGTGAACGTTCCCGGAGAACAGATTTCCGACGACCACCTGGCGTTCAACAACGGGGGAATTCCCACGGTGGACATCATCGATTTTCAATATCCATACTGGCACACGCTGGAAGATACGCCCGACAAATGCAGCGGGGAGAGCCTGGAGGCCGTGGGAAGTGTCCTCGCACACGTGATCTACGGTTCGACTTCCGCGCGTCCACAATAAGGGGGCCGCAATGAAGGATCATTCTTCGACGTCGCACTTCGGGTGGTACGAAATCCTCCGTATTATCGTTCCCGGATTCTACTTCATTTTTCTCTGCTATGTGTACTCCGCAGTTTTTAACCTTTCAATCTATCCGTTCGACACATGGGAGATCGGCATCCCGACGTTCATTATCGGCGGACTTCTGGCCGGCCTTACGCTTTACGCGAAAGAAAGTCCCAAGAAACGGAAGGCATTCCAGTCAAATCAGCCGAGTCAATTCATCCTTGAGCGTTCACGACGCGTCAAAGACGCTCCCGCGATGGACGAGAACGACGCCCGGCGCCTCTATTTCTATATCCTCAATCACTACATGCCGGAGGAGGCTCAGGAGAAGATATTCTTCTTCGGGACTGTCTACCACGTCATGATCAGCATTCGACGGACGTCGTTCGGCTTCGGTCTTGTGGGACTTGTTCTGCTCATTGTCGAGTATACGATAAAATCGCATTTCGAACTTTCTACCCTGCTGCCGATCGCCGTGCTCTGGCTTGTCTACGCGCTCAACGTGCGGTATAATAAGGCCGACCGGAATATGCAGGAAAACTATCATGATCAGATTTTTTGGCTCACGATGAATACCGCGCTCGTCGACAACCTCATTGTCCAACGCATGCATCTCGATCGTTCAGCATGAAAGATGTCTATATTGAAATCGTCCTGGCAGTTGCGCCCGATCCTGCACTACGCGAACTGATATCGTTTCAGCTTCACGAGTGGGGCTTTACGGGATTTCTTGAAGATGACGTGAGCATACACTGCTATCTGCAAAAGCCGCGATGGACCGAAAACCTCGACAAAAAGCTTTCCGCGTTCATCGCCGAACAAGAACCTGCCGTCGTTTCTTTATCCAGCATTGCGGAAATCGCGAATGAGAACTGGAACCTTCAATGGGAAGAGACTATTCAGCCGATAGAAGCAGGCGAAAGATTTATCATCGCTCCGTCCTGGCATCCGGTGGATGCCAAAGAGGGCAAGATTGTCGTGACCATCGACCCAAAAATGTCCTTCGGAACCGGATACCATGAATCAACCCGTCTCATGCTGCGGATGCTTGAAAAGCATGGATCGGCGAGGCCGCATGTTCTCGATGTCGGAACAGGCACGGGAATTCTGGCCATCGCTGCTGCAAAGCTTGGATCCATCCATGTTGTCGGCATCGATGTCGACGAATGGTCATACAGCAACGCAAGGGAAAATGTTGAGAAAAACGGCTGCGGCGGCATCGTGGAGATCCACTTTGGCTCTCTCGAAGTGGTCGCCGAGACCGGATTCGACATGATCCTCGCCAATATCACCAGAACCGCAATTCTCGAGCTTCTCCCTTCGCTGGTGCAAAAACTGAGGAAGGAAGGGGTCATATTGTGTTCAGGGCTCATGACCGAAGACAGATCCAGCGTTGAGGATGCGCTCCGGCAGGAAGGATGCGCGCTCCTTTCCGGTGCAACAGAGAACGAATGGATTGGCATCGCGGCCGTGAGGGAATGAGGAATGACAATCAGTGTCGTTGATATCGGGACCAATACGATTCTTCTCCTCGTGGCGCAAAATGAAGGACATCGGATAGCAAAGATACTCCATGACGAGCAGGTCATTGCAAGAGTGGGCAAGGGAGTCGATGAACGGCGGTTGATCCTACGCGAGAGCTTCGAACGGGCCGCAGACTTCCTGAGCGCATATCGACGGACGTCGGAATCACTGAAAGCTGAACGCATCATCGCGGTCGGAACGAGCGCCATCCGCGATGCTCAGAACAGGGATGACTTCTGCGAGTTCATACGTCAGAAGACCGGCATCACGATTGAGGTGCTCAGCGGTGACGAGGAGGCTGAATGGACCTTTCAAGGAGCAATCGGAGAAAACGGCGGAACATCCGGAAACTTTACGGTGCTCGACATCGGAGGTGGCAGCACTGAAATTATTTTCGGGTCTCGCGCGAAAATACTGCGGAAGGTAAGCCTCGACATTGGATGCGTCAGGATCTCCGAGCGAGTCCTTCGTGCTCAGCCGCCGACAAAGGAAATGGTCGCGAGCGCACAAACGCTGATACGGATGGCGTTGGAAAGAATTGAGTTTGACGGCATCAACACATCAACAGCTGTTGCGGTCGCTGGAACCGTAACGACCCTGGCGGCGATGCGTCTTCGGTTGGATGAATACGATCCGGCGAGCGTCGAGGGATTTGAACTGAGGCGGCGCGATGTTGAGGAGGAATTTGAGCGTCTCCAGGGGAAGACGATCGACCAGCTGCGATCTATTCGTCAAATCTCGCCGGGGCGGGAGGATATTCTATTGGCGGGTGTCCTGATCCTCCGTGAATTCATGGAATGGGGGCGTCTCGAGGAGATACGAGTAAGCGATCGCGGTCTCCGGTACGGAATCATGCTGCGTGAAATCCGCCATGCCCGGAGCGATCATTGAAATACCGCCGAGACCAACCTCACTTTGCATTTGGCGCATGGCATTTCCAGCTTTCCGGGAGCGATGCCGACGAAAGTCTCCTGTGTTTTTCCTGTCATCGAGGTCGATAGGTTGTAATCTTTTACTCCAACCACATCCCCCCCGCCGTCGAAGTAAGTAAACTGCAGCACAACCGACGTGAGCCTGTGAGTGGACTCGTTGTTCAGCTCGACCGAATGAGTCGGGTTCATCCCGTCCTCGCTGTTTGTCATCGATTGGTCGAAGATGGTGACTTTCTCCAATTCTTCACTCCCCGGCGCCTTCGGAAGCATGCTCGTCTCGAGAACATTGATCTGCTGGAGCTTCATCTCGGCCTGCTTATACAACGGGCTTTCTTCAGGAATTTTTTCGTAATAATATTGAGCGACTTCGTACTCTTTTGCGTCGAAGTACGCATCCCCTTTTTTCAAGTTGATCGGGGCGCGTTCAGCGGAGTTATCGCAGCCGGCGAACAACAACAGGAACATAAGAATGGCAATGCGTTTCATCCAAATCTCCTTTCAAAAACATCAGGTTGGAACTGCCGCGCACTTACGGACGACATCTTCGAGAATTGAAACCGCTTTGGTCAACTCATCCTTTGTGGTGTGTTTTCCCATAGAGAATCGAATACTGGCCCGCGCCGTTTTGGTGTCCCGGCCGATGGCCTGAAGGACATGAGAAGGCTCCATACTGCCGGAAGAACATGCCGAACCGCTCGTCACGGCAACTCCGCCAAGATCCATGTTCAAGAGCAGCGCCTCCCCGTCCAAATCGATCTTTCCGCTGTCGAATGAAATGTTGACAATATGGGGAAGCGCATCGACGGGATGTCCGTTAAACAGAACCGAGTCAAATCTCTCCGAGATCAATCGCTTGAGCTCTTCCTTCAATGAAGCGTAACGGGAACAACTGACGGCAAGATCGACCTGGCTCATTTCGAGCGCTTTCGCAAAGCCGACAATCAATGGTATGTTTTCGGTCCCGGCCCTCCGATTCCTCTCCTGTGCTCCGCCGTGGATTAATGAATCTGCTTCAATCCCCTTGCGAATAAAAACGGCGCCAATCCCCTTGGGCCCGTAAAACTTGTGGGGAGAAATGGCGAGCAGGTCCATACCGAGGGTTTTGACATCTACCGCAATCTTTCCGACCGATTGTACCGTATCCGAGTGGAGCAGGACACCCTTCTCGTGCACGATGTGAGCAATCTCTTGAATATCCTGGATCGTGCCGATTTCGTTGTTCGCGTGGATGACGGAGACGATGGCCGTGCGCGGGGTGATTGCCGAACGGAGATCCTGAGGATCTACTTTCCCCGCCGCGTCAACAGGCAAAACGGTGAGATCAAAACCGTTCAATCGGAGATACTGAGCCGCATGCATCACTGCATGATGTTCGATTGCTGAAACGATAATGTGATTCTTCCCGTGGACTCTTCGGGCGGCGTACGCGGCGCCAAGGAGGGCATGATTATCTGCTTCGGTGCCCCCGCTGGTAAAGAATATCTCCCCCGTTTTTGCACCGATGACCCCCGCGATCTTCTCCCTGCTCTCTTCGAGCGGGATCTTGGTCTCTCTGCCGAAGGCATGGATGGACGACGCGTTGCCGAAGGAATCGGAGAAGTACGGCAGCATCGCTTCGACTACTGCCGGGTCGACGGGCGTTGTCGCGCAGTAATCCAGATAGATTCGATGAGAGAGTTGCTCCATAGTACAAAAATATATCAAGTCCACGGTGAAGAATCAACCGCCGGACAGGGAGAGGCCTGGTGTCCCGCATTCCTGAAACAAAAAAAGAGTGAAAGCGTAATGCCGCTTCACTCTTTTCTGCATCCAAGACGACCTATCGTTAGCGGTCCTTCATTCGTTCACGCTGCACGTCTCTCACAGCCTGCCGCAATTCCTTTACGAAGTTTCGTTCAAATACAATATAAACGGCGATCTGTTTATTCGAGAGAATCTCTTTGAGCTGCGAAAGAAAGTTCTGACGCTCTCCGGCGATCTTTTTGTCTATTTCCAGAAGATTCTTATAGATGTCATCGAATTCGCCGTCGCTGGCGCTGGAACGCGACAATGAGTCAAGATTATCGATGAGATCATTGCGTTCCTTGTCGAACCCGTGCATAATTTCCAGATGTTTGTCATACCGCGAGACAAACTTCACGGATTGATCCTCTCCGAGCTTCAGCGCTTCAAGCATGCGGACTTTCTTATAACTTTCTATCCGATCCGGCCACTGTGACCGGTCCCCGTGCCGCTGTTGTGCGCTGACAACGGCAGATGCAAAGAACAGGACACTGAGCAACATTGTAGCATTAAGTTTCATAGACACCTTCTCTATAATATTATAACGAGGTCTTGTCAAGTTTCATGATCACGGGATCCACGTCTTCTTCGGCAATATCTTCAAAGGGAATATCACCCGCAAGGAAAATCGTGAGTGAATGCCCGTGTTCAAGCTGGTCGGCGACGAGCTCCCGGTCAAACTGCTGAGAAACTGCTGACGGGTTCGACATCGTTTCGAGCATGCGCTGCGAGGGTTCCATGGTGCGCGTCAAAACGCCGGTGTACGTGACCTCCTCGGTTACGCGATCGATATCTTCTCTCGGAACATCAGCGACGATCTGTTCCAGCCCGGACCTCGAGGGATCAAACGACGGAGTGAGAAGAACGTAGAGAGCGACGAGAGATCCGAGCACGGCCAAAGCCGAGCCCGGGGCCAGGATTCGCTGGGCCCAGGCGGGCAGAAACAGAACTGAGAATTCTTTCGGCTCATTTTCAATCCGCTCGCGGATCCGCGGGAGCAAATTGGCGAAATAATGAGTCGGCGGCTCCTGGTCGCGTGCGCCGCGCAGCGCTTCGAACGATATGCCGATCAAGGCAAGATCCTCTTTGCATCGATCGCACGTTGCAAGGTGACGATCGAGAGTCCTTCCGTCTTCCGGCGAGAGTGTCCCCTCCTGTTTCTCGATGAGCAGAGAACGAATCGCATCACATTCCATTTTTCACAAACTCTCCTATCTTTTTGACGGCGTGGAAATAGTTTGCCTTCAAGCCTCCAACGCTTGTCTTGAGAATCTTCGATATCTCTTCGTAGGGCAATTCTTCATAATAACGGAG
>CAYLMV010000019.1:27069-44021 GCA_964384415.1 uncultured Chitinophagaceae bacterium
ATCCGTATTGGGGTGAAAAAGATCGTACGAGCGCCCGCCAACCGTAAAACCAAGCTGATTCCGCTGGCGGTCGGTCATATAGAATTCAGTCGGCGAAAACTCGTCGATGAAAAGCGTTCCGTAAAACTCGAAATTCTTCAGCGCGTTCACATCAACGCTGCCGAACACTTGTTTGTTGTCTTCGTCATTATTGTAGTGTTCGGCTGCGAAGTAAAACATCACTGGAAGCAGATAGATCAGTTCCGGATTCCTGCCGCCGTAGATTTCCGACTCTCCGACCGAGATGTTGACCCCATTGGCCACGGACGCCTCGAGCATTTGGGCCGCCATATATTTCTGAGCATATATTGCTCTGAACCCTGTGCTCTTTGGAGTGAAACCCGGCACAAGATAGGAATCTACCGAATCGATGACATCGGAACTGAGCCAGCTGTGAACAAATGTGAAGTCGACATCTTTCCCGAGTCTCGCACGCAGCTTGATTTGAGGATACGATGGCGGCTTATCGGAGAGAATGAGGTTGCCATGGTAGCCGGCTCCCCAAATGTTCGGCATTTTTTCGATTGACAAAGTAAGAAATGAAAAGTCCACGTTGAACTGGGCGTCGGCGAGATCGTATTGAATGATTTTCCCTTTCGACGCAGAGAGTATTTGCCCCTGGTTGGGCGTCATGTCCTTGCGCACGTCGGTATAGGTTCCGCTCTCCTGGTTGTCCCTAAAGTAGAGATACATCCCGAGATTATCTCCGGCGTAGCCGTACCCCACGAGCCCGTTCGAACGTATTTTCGTGTTAGTTTTAGTCGGGTTTTCTTCAACGGAATATCCTCCGACAAGGTCAACATTGAAAGTGCCCGGAGCGCTTCGGTACGGATAAAGGTGCCATCGTTCGTCCGGCATCTCTTTGTCGACCTTCAGCTGCTGCAGCTCGACATAGAATTCCTGTTTGTAAAACTGGAGTTCCTCCTTCTCGACGCTTGTGAGTTCGCTCGAATGAGCTTCCACGATGACAAGATATTTGGCGATCTGTTGGCGCGTGATGGGCTTCACCGCATCCCGGTAGTCGATCAAGACCCGCTTCCCCTCCATCCGCTTCAGGAAGTCGTAGACTTCGTGAGAGGGATGGAGATACACTGACTGCGAGAAAGAACTGATTCCCGAGGAAAGCAACATCAGAACACATACTGCAATCTTTCTACTCATTCAGATAACTCCGGGAAAATTAATGCTGTTTTGGTTTGACCAGGTACGACATCAATACTGAAGACGTGAGGATTACTGCAACGATCAACAGCGATATGCCGACGTTCATTTCATAAATGTTCATAATAAGCATCTTTACTCCAACATAAGCAAGTACGATGCCGATCCCGTACTTCATGTATTCGAACTTCCGCTGCCCTTTTTCCAGAACAAAATACATCGAACGCAGCCCCAGCACGGCCATAATGTTCGAACTGAAGACTATGAGCGGATCAGTCGTGATGGCAAAGATCGCGGGAATGGAATCCACGGCAAAGACGACATCGGTCGTTTCGATGATAACCAGCACGAGGAAAAGAGAAGTCGCGAAAAGCGTTCCCTTCTCGCGGTGGAAGAATCGCCCTTCGTCGGCGCTCTCCCTGATCGGAATGATTTTCTTGACGATGGAGAGGACAATGTTCTTATCGGGATCAATTTTCCGCTCTTTTCCAAAAACGATCTGGTATCCGGAGTAGAGCAGAATAGCCCCGAAGATGTACATGATCCAGTGGAACTCGCGGACCAGCGCCGTCCCGAGCAGGATGAGAGCCCCGCGAAGGATGATCACGCCGATGACGCCGTAATTCAAAACGCTTCGCTGCTGAACCGGCTTGGTGTTGAAGTAGGAAAAGATGAGAAGAAAGACAAAGAGGTTATCGACGCTGAGGGATTTCTCGATAACATACCCGGTGAAGAACTCCAGGGCTTTTTGGTAGCCGAAAAGCGCATAGACGCCGAGATTCACCAGAAGTGAAAGCGTGATCCAAAAAAGAGACCAAAAGACTGCCTTCCGGGTGGACATAACCTCCTATCGGTTCTGAATCAGAATTCGTGAATTGAGAGCCCGCCATCACCATGGTTCTTCCCCGCGGAATGCTTTCGTTGAGGATACTTCGCCTTTTCCTCGAGGCGCAACGCAAGATCGCTGCTGCATTACACAAAAAAGAAGCTTCCTGCTCTTTTGTGTATTAAAAGATACTAAAAGAACCGCAGAGAACAAAAAATAATTCATCATACGTCGAGTTATGTGCGCTGCGTCTCAGAGGAAACAGCCGTCTTTGTTGTCGCGATCCCAACGTTGCTCACTTTATACTATCGCATGCTTTTCAACGGTTGGTTTTGTTAGGATCATTTCTATTGTTTGATGATTCGTCAAACTGATACATCACCCTGCGCTTGATTTCATCGACATGTTTTCTTATCTTTCAAATTGTAGCCGCCCGAGTGGTGAAATGGCAGACACACTGTCTTCAGGAGGCAGCGCTCGCAAGGGCATGGGAGTTCAAGTCTCCCCTCGGGCACAAAAGTGCAGGACTTGAAAATCAATCATGATGATTCTCGGTCTTGCCATGAGAGAATTTTAAGTAATGGCTTGTGATAGAGAGTAGAGCTATCGTGTCTTCAGTGTCCTTCGTTTGAGCCTCGCTCCCCCATGAAACTATCAGGTCTCTGCAGTAACGCACGTCTCCTGAAATGTCACCTTTCTGCGGACCATGATACCGTTCGTTATTGTACCGGTTGACAAACCGGTCGATCTCCAGTTCCGCCCCCCGCGTCCAGTGAAACTCCTCCGCGTTGATATAATTCTTCATCCATCCATGATACCATTCGACCTTTCCCTCAGTGTTTTCCGTTTCGCCGCATAGCGGCGGCAGTAACCAATCCAAGATTCACCGAAATCAAGGTTCTTCTTCCATTGCCAATCTTGCGATTCCAAAAAATATTCTTCCCATTCCCAATAAGCCACTCCAAAAACTCCGCGCCAGTGCCTTCATTTGCAGGCATAATTCTTGCAGAATTACACATGTTGACAAGTTTTTGTCTCCATTGAGTCGGTGCTCGCCGGTCCAAGATGGGATACGGAGAAAAGCTGTCAGGAGATCTCCGGATTCGTCAAGATGACGGAGATCTTTGCGTATTAGCGGCATATTGTCGGCTCAGACGGAGTGTAACTAGTCCGGGGCATAAGTTGCGGCCCCAAAAGGTGTGGCCTTATGGATGCTTCAACACATAAAGAGATAAGGAAGCTCTTTGATGAATACATCGAAATGTATTCGTCGAGGAATGATCTGCTTACAAACAAGTTTAGTTCAGACTTCTCCGGATTTGCAGGTGGCGGGGACGTTCTGGTGAAGGACAGGAAGGAATGGATCGCCGTGACTCGGCATGATTTCTCCCAGGTCAAAGGACAATTGCACATCGACATAAAGGATATCGCAATCCAATCGCTCGCCGAAGATGTCGCTGTTGTCACGAGTTTTTTCACAATCAAGCTGCCGATCAAAGACGACTACTTTTCCAGAGAGACCGTAAGGCTTGTCCTGATCTTTCACAAACCAGAAGGCCAATGGATAATCGCGCACAGCAGCATCTCCGTTCCTTACGGCTTAGTAGGCAAAGGCGAGATTTATCCTCTCAAGGGCCTGGAAGAACGCAACAAATTGCTTGAGCAGATCATTTCGGAACGGACAAGAGACCTTGAAAAAGCCAACTCCGCGCTGAGAGACTCAGAGCTTCGTTATCGCCGGCTTTTCGAGGCGGCGAAGGACGGAATATTAATCCTTGATGCCGAAACAGGGATGATCGTGGACGTTAATCCGTACTTGCTCAGCATGCTCGGTTATTCGCATGAGCAATTCCTTGGGAAGAAAGTCTGGGAGCTCGGCTTCCTGAAGGATATCATTGCCAACGAGGATAATTTTTTGGAATTGCAGCAAAAGAGATACGTACGTTACGAGGATATGCCGCTGGAAACCATCGATGGCCGGCGAATCGACGTGGAGTTTGTGAGCAACATGTATGAGGTGGATCATCAGCATGTCATCCAGTGCAATATTCGCGACATCAGCGAGCGTAAGCAGGCAGAAAAGGAATTCAAGCAAAGCGAAGAGAAACTGAGGGCGATCTTCAACACTATGTCCGAGGGTGTTGCACTCAATGAAATCATTTACGATGAAAAGGGGGAAATGATAGACTACCGGATTCTGGAAGTTAATGACGCTTTTTACAAGACAGCGGATATTAACCCGGGCCAGGTTGTGGGAAGCCGAGCGACAGAGTTATACAATATGTCTCCGGAATCAATCAAGGCGTTTTGGGAATCCCACAAAAATGAAACGGCGGCAGAGCATAAGGAGATGTGCAGTCCCAGAAGCAAACGGACGTATTCAACCTGGACATCTCCATTTCACAATAATAGATTCGTTACTTCTTTTGCCGACATCACCGAACAGAAGCGCGCGGAGGAGACTCTCAGAGAACGCGATGCAATGCTCCGCGCGATGTTTGAAGCCTCCAGAGATGCGATCGGAGTTTCAAAAAAGGGGAGACATATTTACGTCAATCCGTCATATCTCAAATTATTTGGACTAGAGAACGTCGAAAGTATTGTGGGTACTTCAATCGTCGATAGTATCGCACCAGGCGATCGGAATCGGATAACCCGCAATATAGAATTGAGAGCTGCCCGAGAATCAATTCCGACTTTTTATGAAGCACGCGGCGTGAAGCGTGATGGCACTGAATTCGACATAGAGATAAGCGTTAGCACGTACGAGCTAAACGGCGAGTTATATTCGCTCGGAGTCATTCGGGATGTCACTGCGCGCAAGCAGGCGGAGGAAGCCCTCAGCATGAACCGTGAACGCTATAGAATGCTATTTGAGCATGCGCCGATCGGAATCATCCTTGCTGACCGGGAAGGACAAATCCTTGAGGTGAATCCGATCGCACTTCAAGTACTTGGATCCCCCTCTTTTGAAGCGACCAAAGAAATCAATATCATAACTTTCCCCCCCCTCGTGAAATCCGGAATCTCAGCCGCCCTGCAAAGCTGTGTCGATTCGGCGAAGAGCAGCTACGGGCAATACACCTATGTCACAAAATGGGGAAAGACCATTCAAACGCGATTACGGTATGTCCCGATTCTTGATGCTATCAATCAAACAGGAATGGTGAATATTCTTATCGAAGACGTTACTGAGCAGAAGAAAGAGGAAGCAAAAGTAGCCCAACTCGCTGCCATCGTCGAATCCTCAGACGAAGTTATTATCAGCACGACCCTGGACGGAATCATAACAAGTTGGAATGGAGGCGCAGAGAGAATTTATGGATACAATCAGAGTGAGATCGTCGGCGAACCGATCTCCATTCTTTTTCCTCCTGACCATGCAAATGAAATGGCGAAGGTGCTTGGAACAATACTAGCCGGGAAGCGATTAACTCGATTTGAGACAGTACGACAAGGGAAAAGCGGGCAACTCATCGATATGTCGTTGACCGTTTCGCCCATCAAGGATACAGAGGGCAATATTTCAGGCGTTTCGACTATCGGAAGTGATATCACAGAACACAAGCGCGCGGAGAAGGCCCTTCGGGAGAGTGAAGAACGATTCCATCGTCTTTTTGACGTCTCTCCTGATGCATTTCTCGTTTTCGATCCCTTTAGCGACGCCAATGACTGGCCGATCGTGGACTGCAACGAAAGCGCCTGCAAAATGAACGGGTACACGCGCGAGGAATTGATCGGCAAGTCTATCTATTTGCTTGATCCTATACAGGAAACTCCTGAAGGGCGCGCTGCATACCTGAACGCTGTTCGACAGGGAGAAATATTACATTTTGAATCAACTCACCGCCATCGCGACGGACATGTTTTCCCCATTGAGGTCTCCAATTCGATCATGACCTTTCAAGGGCGCGAATTGGTATTGGGCATTGATCGCGACATCACCGAACGGAAACGGTCAGAAGCGGCATTGCGGGAAAGCGAACAACGGTTCCACCGTCTATTTTCCGGCTCGCCCGATGCATTGATGCTTCTTGATCCCTCGTATGATCCCAATAACTGGCTCGTCGTGGACTGCAACGAACGTGCATGCGAAATGAACGGATATACGCGTGAGGAATTGGTTGGCAAGTCTATCGCTTTTCTCCACGCTCCCGATGCGGAAGCGGAGGATTGTGCGGCCTATCTGGAACGCATCAGACACGAAGGCGTCCTCCATTTCGAAACATCTCATCAGCATCGCGACGGTCATGTCTTTCCAATCGAGACGTCGACGTCCATGATTACTTTTGAAGGGCATGAGTTGATCTTAGGCGTCGATCACGACATCACGGAGAAAAGGCGAGTTGAGAAAGCGCTCCGTGAAACTCAGCTTCGCTATCGTGCCGCGGTCGAACAAAGCAACGATGGCATAGGAATTGCCGACCTTGAGGGCCGATACATCATGGTCAATCACGCACTTTGCAAAATGACCGGCTACACAGAGGAAGAAATGCTCGGGATGCGCGTGAGCGATCTGGTTCCGAAGACAACTACCCTCAAGCTATTCAAACAGATTCTGAACAACGAAGATCTCAACTACCGGGAAACGGAATTATTGCGCAAGGATGGAACGACATTTGTCGCCCATATCACAGGTTCTGCAATTGAAGTGGGAAACACGCGCTACATGCAAGGAATAGTCCGGGATGTCACCGATCGCAAACGGGCAGAGCAGCAGATATCCGATGCGTTGGAATACATCCGAACGATATTCGACGCATCACCCATCGGCATTATCACTTTCAAAGAGAGCGGTGAAGTTCTCTCCGCGAATAATGCAGCAACCACAATACTGGGCGGAACGATTGATCAATTGTTGGAACAGAATTTTCGAACAGTCAAGTCGATGGAGCGATCCGGGCTCCAGGCAGCCGCGATAAGCGCTCTTTCATCGTGCCGCGAAGCGGATGTTGAAGTCCATCACGTCAGCACTTTTGGCAAAGATCTTTGGCTGTCGGCGCACTTCATTCCATTCTCGCATCAAGCTCAAATCCAACTCTTGCTCCTCCTCTCCGATATCACCGAGCGGAAGCAGGTAGAAGAAGCGTTGAGGCATGCTCAGAAACTGGAAAGTATCGGCACGTTGGCGGGCGGCATTGCCCACGACTTCAATAACCTTCTCAATGCGATGCTGGGTCAGTCAACGCTCGCTATGGGCAAGCTGGCCAGCGGAAGTCCAGCCAGGTATCATCTTGAAAAATCGATTCAAGCGGCAGACAGGGCGGCCGACCTGACGAGACAACTTCTTGCTTACTCTGGCAGAGGCAAATTTGTCACAGAGACGATCGACCTTAACCGGATCGTGGAAGAAAATGCACAACTCCTGAAAGTCTCCGTGCCGAAGACCGTTCACGTGATATCCGACCTCGACTCCTCTAATCCAAGAATTCACGGGGACGGCGGACAGATTCAACAAGTGATCATGAACCTCATCATCAATGCCAGTGAGGCGATGGGTTCCAATCCCGGCCGCATCACAGTGCGAACAGACCATATGGAACTGCGCGAGAACGACACAAGCTACTCCAGGTATACCAACGATCCTCTTCCCGCCGGCAAGTACGCTCTCCTTCGAGTGGAGGACAGCGGCGGGGGCATGTCTTCGGAAACGCTGGGACGCATCTTCGATCCGTTTTTTAGTACGAAGTTCACAGGACGAGGGCTGGGTCTGGCGGCTGTCCTCGGCATTATCCGGGGACACAAAGGAGGCGTCCGTATCGAGAGCGAAGTGGGAAAAGGGACGACGTTCGAGATAATATTCCCGCTGCTGGATGATGTCGCCACTCCAGAGAAACAAGAGATGAAAGAGGGAGTGTTACTCAACGGAGCGGGAAAGAAGGTTCTTGTGATCGATGATGAGGAATCGGTGGTAGAATTGTTGACAGATGTTTTCACCGACGCAAAGTTCACCGTGCTCCAGACCATGAACCCAATCGAAGGCATTGAACTTTATCGAAAGCATCAGCAGGACATCTCCATCGTCATTCTGGATTACTCAATGCCCGATATGGACGGCAAGGCCGCTTTCGAAGAGCTGGCGAAGATTAACCGGGACGTCAAGGTGCTGCTCTGTTCGGGCTACACGGAAGAAGAGATGCAGTCCGGTTTTGGAGAGATCCGTCCGGCTGGATTTATCAAGAAACCATACAGACCGTCAACCCTGTTGGCTCGGGTAGCGAAAATAATTTCTGAATAGCAGGCAGACTTCGATTGACATCTTATTGCCCGGACACTCTCCATCTGGGGCTCCTGCAGCGATACAATGACATCCCGGTGGTATCTGCTCTCTGACCTTCGATCTCCGTGAACCCAATATTGTCATTGGTTTTGCGGCGGGGTTATTGTAATCAGGTGGTTATTGGCACTTTGTAGATTTCACGTTGCCTTTGTGGGATACAAGAGTCAAGCAGTAGTTGATATGACCACGCGCAAACCGGCGCGCTGCTGTCTGCCGGGTATGCCTAAAGTCTCCCCCCGGGCTTAGAGCATCCAGACTAATTACAGATCGATCCTTCAATACGCGCCCCCAGTACGTTACTTCTTCCGACCCTTTCACATAGTCCTTCATCATCGCAATGAAGCCGTTCATCCCAATCGGTTTCATTTGCAGTCAGACGGATTGTATGTTTAAAGGAGCAAGGCCGATTCATCGCTGTTCTTTATCCACCAAGACTCCGCGATCGATCGGCGATTGTAGCTTGCGCAACCCAACCTTGATTTTTCAGCCATCATCCATCATCTGGCCGCAATCGTTGTCGCTGGCCGAGGGTTCATTCCAAAACGAGCGGACGAGTGATAGTCCCGGCGAAGAGTGATGGTCCGCGTCGAAAATCATCCGTGCTTGGTCGGGTAAACTCGTTGTCCATAACTGAAACATCCTGAACCGCAATTGAAGGATTGTCCCACTACCAATAAGGACTGCAGCTATGCGCTCACTTCCATTCCTCTTCCTGGCTCTCTCTTTGGTTTTGTTCGCCGGCCAAAGCCATTCACAGACATTCACCAAAGTAACGGATCCCACAAATCCAATCGTCGGCGACCATTTCAACAGCGGCGGAGGAAGCTGGGCCGATTTCAACAACGACGGATATCTCGATCTCTTCGTGGCCAATGGGAACGACAGCAGCCAGAACAATTCGCTCTATCTCAACGATCGTCACGGGAGCTTCATCAAGGTGTCCAACGGACCTCTTGTCCATGACGGTGGGACATCCATCGGAGGAACCTGGGGAGATTACAACAACGATGGCTCGCTGGATCTTTTTGTCACCAACAGACTCTTCTCCACGCCGTTCGGAAATTTCTTCTACCAGGGAGCAGGCGATACGGCATTTGCGAAGATTACAGCCGGGAGGCCGGCAACAGATGCTGCCAATTCCAACAGCAGCTCCTGGGTGGACGTCGACGGGGATGGAAACCTGGATCTGTTCGTGGTCAATTTCCAGGGGAACAATTTTCTCTATTATAACAGCGGTCCCCCCTCCTACACCTTCACACGGGTCGACACCGGCAGTATCGTCAACGACGGCGCAGCATTCTCGATCGTCGGGGCCTGGGCAGATTATAACAATGACGGACGGCCCGACCTTTTCATCGGAAATGCAGGCAATCAGAACGACCTTCTCTTCACCAACAATGGAGGGGGCAAATTCTCGAAGAGCACATTTGCCGATGGAAAATCAACTCTCGGCGCAAGCTGGGGCGATTACGACAACGATGGAAACCTGGATCTCTTCGTCGCGAACTACTCGGGTCAAACAAACATACTCTACCATAACAGCGGTCCGCCGAACTATACTCTCACTCCGGTCGACACCGGTATTGCCTCAAACGATGCCGGCAATCACGTCGGAAGCGTCTGGGGAGATTTCAACAACGACGGCAACCTTGATCTCTTCGTGTGCAACGATGGAGGGAACAACGCTTTATATCTTAATTCAGGGCCGCCGGCGTATGGGTTCACCAAGGTGACGACCGGAATCGTCGTCAATGATCCTGGCACTTCATTCGGATGTGCTGCGGCAGATTTCGACAACAACGGGAGCCTGGACCTTTTCGTGGCCAATCATCTCGGGGGACAAAACTTCCTTTACCTCAACAACGGAAACTCCAACAATTGGGTGAACATCAAATGTGCAGGAACGACCGTCAACAGATCCGCCATCGGTGTGAAAGTGAGAATCAAGGCGGCGATCAATGGCATACCCCGCTGGCAGACACAGGAGGTAATGGCACAAACGGGTTACAATAGCCAGAACCTCTGGCTTCATTTCGGCCTGGGGGATGCAGGAATGATCGATTCGGTGAGAATCGATTGGCGTCCGGGCGTCACCGAGTACTACGTCAATCAGCCGATTGACCGGTTGATCACGTTCACAGAAGGAAGCGGACCTGCGAGCGTTGCCCTGTCGCAGCCAGTAATTCCGGCGGGATATAAGATCCTCCAAAATTATCCGAACCCCTTCAATCCGTCAACAACCATCAGCTATGATCTGCCGGCACGCAGTTTTGTAACCATCCGAGTCTACGATATCCTCGGCCGGGATGCCGGAACATTAGTCAACAAGATTCAGGAAACTGGCGGGCATACTGTCCAATGGGATGGAGGATTGTCTTCGGGACTTTACCTCTATCGGATGGAGGCCGTGTCTGTCTCCGATCCAACAAGACGATTTGTGGAGACAAAAAAAATGGAGCTGTTGCGTTGAACAGCTCCATAGGAATGATGTAAGGTTCATGCCCCGGCGGGCGGCTCTCCACATTTCGCGTGCAAAAAAAGAGCCGGCAGCCTGGCAGGCAGTTCTTAGAGTGCCGGAACGCTCGCTTTGCGCAGCCCGAAAATCCGAAATCTTTTCAAATGATCCGACGGCTTGCTGAAAAACGCCGGCACTTTCTCTTTCCACTCATCGACCTTCATGTACACCACAGGCACAACGACCAGGGTGAGAAGGAGCGAACTCGTCAACCCGCCGATTAGCGCCCAGGCAAGCCCCGATTTCCATTCCGAACCGGAAGCGGTCGAAAGAGCGATCGGCAGCATGCCGAAGATCATCGTCAGTGTCGTCATAAGGATCGGGCGCAGCCTGGATTGAGCCGCTTCGAGCAGCGCTTCATATACGGATAATCCCCGATCGAGCCGCGTCTGGTTTGTACGATCAACAAGGAGGATTGCGTTCTTTGCCACAAGCCCCATCAACATGATGATACCGAGCATCGTAAAAATGCTCAACGCTTTTCCCGTTGCCGCCAGCGCAACCATCGATCCAACCATCGCGAATGGTATGGAGAAAAGAACAACGAATGGATAGACGTACGAATCATAGAGCGCTACCATGATCAGGTAGATGAAAAGGATGCCGGTGAGCATCGCCAGGAATAGACTGGTGAAACCCTCGGCACGCATCTTTTCCATCCCGAGGTACGAGAGCGATACTCCGGGGGGAAGTTGAACGCCCGCCATCCTGTTCTTGAAGTCCTCCATGATCGTCCCCGTCGGACGGCCCAGGGTCTGGCCATTGACGTAGATAATTCCGATGCGATCCCGTCTTTCCAGTTTTGTCGGCCCCGACGATTGGTTGATCGTGGCAAATTGCTGCAGCTCTATCTGTTGCCCGCGGTTATTCACGAACGCGATGCGGGCAATGTCATCCGTGCGTGTGCGATTGAACTCGTCGAACCGGATCCGGATGTCATACTCCGTGTTTCCATCGCGAAATTTTGATAGGTCATCTCCCGTGAGAGCGATCCGGAGCGTGGTGCCGACATCGGCAACGGAGAGGCCGAGTTGTGCCAATTTTTCACGGTCAATCGCGATTTGCATTTCCGGTTTCCCGGTCTCCGACGACAATCGCACGTCTGTCGTTCCGGGGACGCTCCTCAGAACGTCTTCGACCTGCCTAGCAGCTTTTGTGATGACGCCGAAGTCTGTCCCGTTGACGGCGATCTGGATCGAAGCCTGATCTGCCGACCCGAAAAGACCGATCGGGTTGACATAGACCTTCAGCCCGGGGATCTGTTTCAGCTTCGTCTTAATCTCTTCGCCGACGTCGCCCGTCGTTTTCTTTCTCTTCTCCTTTGGAACCAGCGTCACGTTGAGCTGCGTCAGGTTGCTGCTCGAAAGCGAGATTGAGCCCGTCGCCTGTGCTCCGACGCCGGTAAACACTTTCTCGATTTCCGGCATCTGAGCGAAAATTCGTTCGATGCGCAAAGTTGTCTGATTATTCTGCTCGATGGTGGTACCGGGCTCCAGTTCGATCGATACACCGAACTCTCCCCGGTCCGATTGCGGCATGAATTCATTTCCGATCAACCCCAGCGCGGGAAAGAGCAGTGAGACGAGAAGCAGCGCTACCGTCGCTATGCCGACCTTTGCCTTGTTGACAAGAGCCCACCGGAGGAGATTCTGATAGAAATCCGAAAGCCGGTGATAGTAACGTTCGAAGGCGAGAGCAAATCTCCCGAGAAGCGTCCTGTCCGACATCCGCTCGAGCTTCGCGAAACGCGACGCGAGCGTCGGCGTGATGGTGAAGGAGACGAAGAGACTTGTGAGCGTCGATCCGACGACCACCAATGCATACTGCCTCATGATCTGTCCGACGATTCCGCTGACGAGCGAGAGCGGAAGAAAGACAACGACGTCAACCATGGTGATGGAAAGGGCGGCAAAACCAATTTCATTTCTTCCGTGGAGCGCGGCCGCGCGCTGCTCTTCCCCGTTTTCGAGATGATGGTAAATGTTCTCCAGGACGACAATCGAATCATCCACCAGAATGCCGATGACGAGAGACATTCCCAGAAGTGTCATCATGTTCAGGGAGAAATCCATCGCGTACATGAACCCAAACGTCGTGATCAACGAGGCCGGGATCGCCACCAGGACGATGAATGAATTTCTGATGCTGTGGAGAAACAAGAGCATCACGATGGCCACCATGACAACGGCCAGCGAAAGATCTTTTTTAACCGCGTTGGCCGCATCGAGAGTAAACGTGGAGCTGTCTTCCGCAATTGTGAAGACGATTCCCTGTTTCTTGTATTCCTCCTGGATCTTTTGCAGTTCCTGACGGACAAGTTTGCTTACCGAAACAGCGTTGGCATCCGACTGCTTCACCACCTGAATTCCGATAGAGGTAACGCCGTTCACACGGTTGATGAGCGTATAATCCTTTCTTCCATCCTGCACTTCGGCAATCGCATCGAGGTGGATGTCGCCCCCCTGACGGGTACGGCCGACGACAAGCCGGCGAAGATCCTCAACGGAAGAAAATTTTCCTGCAATGCGCACGACGAATTGTTTGTCCACATCCTTGAAATTGCCGGTAGGAAAATCCATGTTGGCGCTGCGAACCGCCTGGACGACCTGGGGAACCGACAATCCATAGGCCCGCACCTTGTTGGCGTCGAGATTCACACGGATCTCCCGCTCATCGCCTCCCGAAAGGGCAACCTGCGCTACGCCGGCGATCTTCGATATGCGCGGCTGGACCTGATCGATCATAAACTGGTAAAACTGCCGGGCATCCATCTGACTCGTCACGCCCATCCGCAACACGGGGATCTCGTCGAACGCGATCTTGGAGACCGTCGGCTGCTTGGCGTCTGTCGGCAGTTGAGCCAGAACGGCATTCACTTTTCGCGACGCATCCTGCACAACGAAATCGATATTCGCATCCTGCTTGAACTCGATGATAACGAGCGACAGTCCCTCGAGCGAAGATGACCGGACGTTGTCAATTTTGTCGATACCGGAAACGGCGTCTTCGATGATCTTGGAGACATTGTTTTCGACCTCGTACGGAGACGCACCCGGATAAATGGTCGTGATCGTCACGACGGGAATCGACATTTTCGGCAGCAATTCATAATTAAGCTGGAAATAGCTGAAAAGTCCGAGCACACCGAGCACGGTAAAGGCAACGACCACGAGTGTCGGCCGCTTGATTGATAATTCGGTAATAGTCATGTCAGTTTTCCTTTAGGGGTCAGTCGTTGCGAACGGTGACCGGAGCGTTATCGGTCAGGTTACTCATGCCATCGGTGACGACTGCTTCGCCCACTTGAAGGCCGCTGGAGATCTCAACGTTTGTACCAACTTCCTTCACCGGCACGACGCTTCGGAGCGTGGCGATATTATTCTTCACAACAAACACCTTTGCATCCTGGAAACTTCCGATAATAGCTTCACGCGGAATCACCATGCCCGCCGCGCTTGAGCGCGGTTCGATCGATATCGTAACAAACATGCCGGCCCGAAGTTGCTGCTTCGGGTTGTCGAGAAGAACCTCTACGGAATACGTGTGGCCTTCATCTCCCTTCGAAGCGACCGTAAATACTTTTCCGGCGAACGACGTCTCGGGGTATACATCCGTCGTCACTTCCGCGGGATCTCCCACGCGGAGGCGGAAGACATCTTTCTCAGCGACAAAGATCTTCGCTTTCATCTTTGATATGTCGACAATATTGGCAATTTGAGTCGCTTGCGGCGCCCCCATGACCATCGTTCCGAGGTTCACATACCGGGCAGTGACAATCCCGGAAATCGGCGTCGTGATCTTTGTGTCGCTCAGCTGCCGTTTTGCTGCGATAAACTGCGCTTCCGCAGACTGACTCGACCACCGGGCCTGTTCGATCTGCATATCGGAGACCGAATGCTCTGTCGACAAAGCCTCGTACCGGAGCAGATCTTTCTTCGCCCTTTCATACGTCACGCGTGCGGCCATGAACGCGGCGGCCTTTAGCTCGCTGTCCACTTCAACGAGGACTGAACCTGCCTTTTTATAGTCGCCCACTTCAACGTCCACCTTCAGCACGCGGCCCTGCGTTTCGGAAAGCACAACGACGTCGTTTATTGCATTGAGCGTTCCAACCGCCGTGATTTTTTCTTCGACGGTTTCCTTTTGCACCGCGGCGACCGAAACCGAGGCCGCCGTGGAGAGCGAGTCGGTTTTTGAAGCGGCATTCAGCTCCACTTTGCTTCGGGCGATCAGCGCGATAAGGATGACCACAATGACAATGCCTATGATCGCTATTTTATTTCTCGTTCTCATGAATGATACCCTCTTCCGTAGTGTTCATCGCTATTCGCCGATCGACTTGGAAAGCTGTGCGACGGCGAGTTCATAGTTGACCAGTGATTGAGTTAAGTTGAGTTTGGCCTGCAGGAGGTCGACTTCCGCATCGCGAAGGTCAGAGTTGACAACGAGTCCCTGCGCGTATTTACCCTTGACAATCCGGTAATTTTCTTCTGCCTGAACGACGCCCTGCTCGGAGACCGCTTTGCGTTCCTTTGCTTTCTCTATAGATAGAAAGCACTGGGTTACTTCGAGCGTGACGCCGTCCTCGACCATCGATAGCCCTTCCTGGGCCTGGGCGAGTTGGGCCTGTGCTTCGGCTGTTTGATATCCTGTCTGCCACCAGTTCCAAATGTCGTACGACACGGAAACCGAGACGTCCCACGTGCCTTTGAACTCGTCCATCATCGGAAAGTAACGCTGGTTCGGGCGGAGATAGTTGTAATTCCCGACCATGTAGATCTGCGGCCACCAGCTTCCCCTTGCCGATACGAGTCCGGCTTCCCCAGCTTTCACCCGAGCGTTCATCCCGAGAACCTCCGGACGTTTTTCAAGAGCACGCTTGATCAAAGAATCGACAGCGTCCCAGGCCTGATCGTTCACCTGGATCGCAGAGGCAAGCACGATCTCCGTTCGAAGCGGGATGCCGAGCGTATTGTTGAGTGCGTACATGGCGAGTCGGACGTTATTATCCGCGTCGATCTGCCGGACGCGGGCATCGGAGAGCTGGACCTGGACCTTCATCACATCGTTCTTTGTCAGGAAGCCCTGGCTCTGCAGATTCTCTGCATCGGTGAGGTGACTTTTCACCTGTCCGACGTTGTCATCGACGAACTTCTTGGATTCAATCGCCCGGTAGAGCGTCCAGTATGCCTCTTCGATATTGTATGTGACCTCCGCTTTGTCTCTCCGAAAATCCTGTTCCGTCGCGCGCGCAGTGTAGTCTGCCGCCTCAATGGCTCCCGAAACTTTGCGTCCGGTAAAAAGCGGCTGCTGGAGCGTTGCCCGCAAAGTGTAATTATTGAGGATTGTCGGCGACAGGGTCATCGCCACATCGGATGGGGGAAATCCGACGCCAAATGAATTTGCGGGAAGCGTAACTGCTTCAGGCGGCACATCGCTTAGTCGCGAGTAGACGCCGTTGAACTTCAGGGAGGGCAGCCCTAGCGTGTTCGTCTGGCTTGCTCTGGCATCGGCCGCATCGAGTCTGAACTGGGATGTGTGGAGCGCCTTGCTGTTCTCGAGCCCGAGCCGGATCGCCTGGTCTATTGTTAACGTGAGTCTTGGTTGAGCGGTAAGGAGCATTGAAGCGAGAGCCAGGAGTACCGCTATTGATAATGATCGTTGTATCATCGTTTCCTCGAATTATGAGATGTTACTTCTTGGGCTTTACCTGAGAGACATATTCGAGACGCGCTTCGGGAGTGAGGATTGCATCCATGAGGAGTTGAAACGAGGCATCAAGCGTCTTCATCAGATCTATCTTCCGTTCCCTGCTCCAGATCTCTCCTTCTCGGTCAATCAGGGTCAGCAGAGAAGCTGTGTTCGACCAGATGATTATTGCCATGTCAATAGGATTAACATCATCCCTTATCTTCCCTTCTCGCACGCCCCGATTGAACAAATCAATGATCTGTTCCCAATTCTTCCCGCTTTCGGCGGCGTACTCGCTTTTCATTCCCTCCGATACTTGCCCGTGGACATTGGCCTGGTGATAGGAATTCATCATGCGGTAATAGTGCTTCTGAGTGCGGAAGAAATCCTTGTACGCTTCGTCCAACTGCTGGAGTGTCAATACGACTGAGTTCCCGCGG
>CAYLMV010000020.1:0-21253 GCA_964384415.1 uncultured Chitinophagaceae bacterium
TTCTTGACTACAGACTCCCCTTCGGCTCCATAAAATCGGTCAACATGGCCAGCCGTCTGACTTCGGATTATCACGACTACAACACGATCATTAATTATTTCGCAGGCAACACGAATAAAGATATCGACTTTTCATACAGAGAAGGAAAGGGTAATACCGACCTCGCGATAAATTCTTTGGCATTTTCCACCGACCTTGGATTTATTTCCGCGGATCTTAAGGCTGCCAATAGTTACTCGAGAAACCACCTTCCGTACTCTCCGTACTATATTTTCCAGCAAAATAATGCCACGAAGGGGTGGACGACCGCCATCACCAATGTCACTCCGGACGCCTTATCGCATTTAGTGAATTACGGTCCGGATTCCACGACGTTGCTGCAATCGCTGAACTTATTCTCCAGCGATTATCACGAAAACGATCAGGCATATAAGGCCGATTTCAAGATCCCGTTTAATCCTGGAACAGCACTCTCCGGCTTTTTCAAGTTTGGCGGAGAGTACCGGTACAATTACATCACGAACGATCAGAACACTCCGTACATAACGATCCGCGGCACCACCGGGATCGCCTCGGTCGTGCAAAATAGTATTGCAGCAGCTTATCCGGGGTTGAGATATGGTACCGGTGGATTCTTAGAGGGAACGAACTTTGCTTCGACCAACACAAAGCTTCTGAACTCTTTTTTAGACAACAAATTTGGACAGATAAATTGGGCCGCCGACCCGAAGTTTCTCAACGGGCTAACCAATTATATCAGCGCGAACAGCGCGGACTTTGCTCCCTTGCAGAGCGACCCGACCGCAGGAGGATGGTACGACGGCTTGTTTCAGCAACTTCCTAATGATTACAAATACGTCGAGCGGTACTATGGGACCTATGCGATGACAGAATTGGATTTCGGAAACGATCTGTTAGTCGTCGGCGGCGCGAGGTATGAACAGACAAAGAGTTTGTATTTCGCGTACAATATGGAAGACGAACGTAACCCGTACTCTCAGCCAGTCTTCCCTGTAACGAAATATCCTCAGAATCATTACTGGTTGCCCCAGGTGCAGGCACGGTACAACATCACCGAATGGAGCGACATCCGCTACTCGTACACACAGACTCTTGCACGACCAGATTACACAGCCCTTTCACCCCATTTTGTCGTCTCAGCAGCGGCGGGCGCCGTCTATGCGGGCAATCCGACCCTGAATCCGGCGCAAGCGAACAATCACGATGTGTTGCTCAGTTTTCACAACAACGAACTCGGACTTCTGTCGGTCGGCGGTTTCTATAAGGAGATAAATCATTTCACCTACTCCGCGTCGTACCCGCTTTACAATCAGAAGTTTTATGATGCACAGGGGGTGACGGGGCTTCCATATACGTTGGAATCTTTCTCTCCTTTTTTATCTGCGGGTGATAGGAGTGGAGACAACGGTAAGACGGTGACCACGTTCATCAACAGTCCGTTTACGGCATATGTGAGGGGTATCGAAACAGACCTTCAGACAAGACTCTGGTATCTGCCGGCTCCGCTTGACGGCATAGTGTTCGGAGTCAATTATTCGCGTATTTCGTCCAAGGCGGCCTACCCATACTTCGACACGCAGCCGCAGGGTAGGACTATCCGGTTTATCGACAGCACGAGAACCGACAGGCTGGTCTATCAGCCGAACGATGTCATGAATGCGTACATCGGCTATGATTACAAAGGGTTTTCCGGGCGGGTCTCCTTCGTGTATCAAGGAAACGTTGTCACGACTATCGGATCATATCCTGAGACCGAGGGATTCTCCAAAAACTATAACCGTTTCGATATTTCCGCGCGTCAGAAGCTCCCATGGGCGGAAGGTCTCCAGCTGTATTTAGACGTGAACAACCTTAACGCCGAGCCGAATATTTCGACGCAGCCGTCGATAGGCGGCTTTACTTCGGAACAATTCTACGGTCTGACGGGAGATCTGGGAATACGCTTTACGCTATAGGGTATCGGCGGCAATGTGCGACACACTTCTCGCACTGCGACGGAAAAGTGTTTCATGAGCATCAGCATCAACCAATAATATAAGGAGAAGACAACATGAAGAAATTTGCTCTTGCGTTACTTTGTGCAGTGTTGCCCGTTTCGCTGGCGGCGCAAACTGCTGTAGTGAATGTCCCCAGCGACGCTGGGGCAGGAGGAAATCTTAACAACGCGGTTACCACCGTCATCAACGCAGATCCGACCGGTGCGCAGCTTTCCAATACGGTTTTCCAATTGGAGGCAGGCGGCTTTTATATCCTCACGGGGACAATAACGACTCCCTCCCACGCGCATCTCTATATTGAGGGGCCGGCACCGGGAAATACGCAGGCAACCGCGCTTCCTCAAATAGTGTGGACGACGGGCGGAGGTGTGACGACGACATATAATTTCGACTGCTACGGCGACCTGACGATGAAGAACATCTGGGTGCTGTGCGGCAACATCACCGGCGCTCAAATCGGGTCGAGCATCGTCATTGAGGATGACACCGCCGCGAACACGAGCGGAAAGGGCGAGCATTTATACATGGACGGATGTATCATCGATTACCAAAACATCGGCAACGGCGGCGGAGCCATTGAACCCTCATGTCAACACTTCCGCGGGTACATCACGAACACGTACTTCCGGAACTTAACCGACAATCATTACCGCTACTACGGCCGCCCCGTGTCGTGGACGTATGCAAGCACGTCATGGCACACCGACTCGCTCATGTTCGAGAACTGCACGATTGCAAACGTCGGTTATGGGTACATGCAGGAATCTCCGGAATACGCCGATTATGTTTCATTCAACCATTGCACCTTCCTCAACACGATGGTGTTTACGTTGGAATCGTCGTACTGGTGGTGGCTCTCGGTGACGAATTGCGTTTTTCACAATGCGTTCCTGTTCGGGGATGTGCCCTCGGGAGACGGAACCAACATGACGCCTAACGGCGGCGTCGTCAATATCGACAGTGCGTCGTCGTTTTCTGCTTTGACTCCTGCGATTCAATTTACCGATGACCCAAATGCTGCATCGTCGTTACAACGCCATATTCTGTTTGCGAACTGCAGCTACAGTCACGACAAATGGTACTATAATTTTATTGCCAGCAACGTCGTCAACGATACGGCACAGGAAGTCAATAAAATCCATGTCATGCCGATGATGAGCGCAAAGACGTACCACTTCTTTGCCGGGAAAGACTCGGTGAGTCATAAAAAACTCTTTCCGTACATGAATGCGAAGAATCTCTACCCTCTTGATACGGCTACGACCGCGGCTCATCACGCCGATACGTACAGCACTACGTACGACCCGGGCTTTGTTTTGGCGCCGACGAACATAGACAGTATGAAAGCCTTCCTCATCGGCAGATGGGCGACAGGAGCTAACGTGAGCTGGGCGTATGATCCGACGTCGGATGTCCAACAAGTCTGGCCGATTAACGAGGACTTATCGTATTCGAACAGCACGCTCATGACGGCCGCGACAAGCGGTTTACCGCTCGGAGATTTGTTCCATTGGTGGCCGACGCAGTATACTACCTGGAAGGCTCAGGCGGCGACGGAACACGATACCCTTGCAAGTTGGCTTAAGAACGGACTATCCCTCACTGCGGTGAAAGATCAGCCAACCGGTCTTCCGGCGAAGTTTGACCTCTCTCAGAATTATCCGAATCCGTTCAACCCGACGACGACAATCAACTATTCGATCGCCAAGAGCGGATACGTTTCATTGAAGATTTATAACCTGCTTGGAGAAGAAGTTGCGACGCTGTACTCAGGAAATCAGCAGACCGGAATTCACACGGCCGTGTTCGACGGCAGCAGGTTTGCCAGCGGAGTATATTTCTACCGGCTCCAGGCGGGAAACAATTCTCTCACTAAGAAATTGGTGCTCATGAAGTAAAGCTTCTAGACAAGAAGCCCCTGTCCCGGCTTCTCCGCCGGGACAGGATAAGTTTTCTTGAGATCGATTACGCAATCGGAGACAAAGGAGGTGGTTAAGGTCGAAGAGAATTTCAGAGTGTAGAGGTATCTGTTGTTCTAGGGAAACAAAATTTCCAATCAGTGACGCTTAGCAGTTCGTTGTTTTATTAGTTAACAGTTGTACAAAAAAAATAAACCTTGGAGGTTGCATGAAAAGGTTCGTACAGTTAATAACGGCAGGAATAGCTCTTCTCTTTCTCGGGACGAGTGCATTGCTGGCGCAGGAAGCAACGTTCTCATCCGGACCTACGGTTGCGTCGGGCAACGGAGCGAACGGCGGCTTCGCATGGGGGGATGTGAACGGAGATGGCAATCTGGATGTGTTCACCCCTTCCACCAGCATCACATTAAGTAGTATCACAACATTCACTCCGGCTGCGTCCACAATGACGGCAAACCTTCCAATTAATACCAACGATGTCGGTGCACTGTTAGCTGATTTCAATGGTGACGGAGTTCTCGATCTGTTTACGACCAATGGCGGCACTCCTGCCAGCGGTCTCTATTATAACACCGGTGGAGTATTCACCGCGGCAACCGGGACTGGCGATCTTGCCACAGCAGGAGTTGCTGGCACCGTCTTTTCGGGGGCTTCGGCGGCACCCATCGATCACAGCAATTACCTTAGTGTCGCGTGGCCTGGAACCTTCGCAAATGTTTCAGGCAGCACCGGTCCATATCCCGGAGGCGGAGGCATTTGGCTTCTTAAAGGAGGCGCAGCTGGCTTCACTGCTATCGGAAAGGGAGCCACCGCTGGAAATCTTGGGATAGACACCTCGAAATCATATGAATCCTGGGATGTCCGCTTCTTCGATGCAAATAATGACGGCTACCTCGATTTATTGATGCCCAGTTTCCGAAATGGATTTTCCAGAATAGACACAGGATCGTCAGGTCCAAGAAAGGGATGCATTCTGTTCGTGAACGATGGAACCGGAAAATTTATTGTACCGACTTCCGCGACGTTGCCGGGAACTCCAACGCTCTACGCTATCGATTCCCTTAAATTCAAAACGGGCGGAACTGCTGACAGTATCGTTTATGCAAGCGCTCACGCGGACACTGGAATTATCGTCGACGACACGGTGCGCCATTTTTCTGCCATTGGCGAGCAGTGGGGCGACCTGAACAATGACGGTAACCAGGATCTCATTTTGAACGGTCTTGGCGCAAACGATAACCGCGACGGAAATGGAAATTACGTAGCCGATGTTATTCTGTACGGCAACGGCGACGGTACTTTTACATACAAATACGATGGAGTACACGTTGTCGCCAACAACGGATTGGTTCAGGCTACGAACCAACGCGCAATGGATGTAGGCGACTACAACAATGACGGTTGGGCAGACATCTATGCAAGCGGAACCTTCGCAGCCCAACATTTGTACAAGAACAACGGTAACGGTACGTTCACGGATAACGCGGCCCTGGATGGCTTGACGGCCGGTGGTCAGCGGGCGGGACAATACGTCGACTACAATAACGACGGCTTCCTGGATGTCTATATGTATACGGGCGGCAATAGTATATTGCAGAAAAACAACACCAACACCAACCATTGGATTGGCTTCACTCCTGTCGGCGCAGGTCATAACATGTCGGCCATTGGAGCCAAATTCACCGTGTATACTGCTACGCAAATTGCCGGCGTAACGAAGCAAGTTCGCGTCATCAGAGCAGAAGGCGGTTCTGCAGGTATGGGCGGAACATTGCGGGCGAATTTCGGCCTTGGCGCGGCAACAGCCTTTGACAGCGTCGTGGTGAACTGGCCTGACGGAACACGCCAGAGTTGGACCTCTGCGCAGCTGACTGCGGGAGCAGGAAGCGGCATTACCGTGACAAACAGGTATTGGACGATTGTCGAAGGATCGAATGTTCCCGCTGCTCCTGTGAAGATTCGACCATCATTTGTGGCAAGCGTCGACACTTCGCTTTCCAATACAGACACATTATCGTGGAACTCAGCCGCGGCCGGAGCTGTCGGAAGCATCACGTACGAAGCTCAAGTAGGCTCAACCCTTGCATTCTCCACGCTGGTGAAGGATGTTACAGGATTGACCAACACAAGCACCATAGTGAGACTTGGCTATTCCACCAAGTATTACTGGCGCGTGAGGGAGTTCCAGGCTGGATTCACCGGTCCCTGGTCTTCTGCCGATAGTTTCCACACCAAGTACCTTGTTGACACTGTGACGCCGAATAGACTTTATCCGGCAGCCAATCAGTTCGGCTTGCCGCTGAAGCCGACGCTGAAGGTCAGCTATGTGTCGACAGCGTCAACATATCAATTCCAGGTAGACACCTTGAATAAGTTCCTCTTCAGGGATACCACATCAGTGGCGGCAAACAGGACGTCTGGACTCGTTCTCAATGACTCAACGACTGCTGTCGATACGTTCTACACGTTCACAGCGAACCTGAAACCGAACGTCAAGTACTTCTGGAGAGTCCGAGGCTGGAACAGCGCGGGCTCCTCTGCATACTCTCCCGTGGATTCGTTTACGATCATGTTTGTTCCGGCAACGCCGATCCTGGCGTTTCCTGGCGACAATGCTCCGAACATCCCCGTGAACACGACCTTTAAGTGGAAGAGAGTTGTCCCTGCGGGTCAAACGACGCCCGGAGACAGCAACTATACTGTTAATTACTGGACGTACAACTTGGCAGGAACGCAATTGCTTACCTCAGTCAAAACAACCCACGATTCGTTCCTTGTTGTTTCCGGACTCGAATTCCGGTCGAAGTATTATTGGCAGGTCATGACTTCCAACCAAGGCGGCTCGAGCGCATTTACAGCGGTCGATTCATTCACGACTTGGACCGAAGTTCCCCTTGCACCCACAACGATCTCTCCGAAGCTCACGACGGGCGTGAACAGGATAGTACAGTATATATGGAACTCCGTGCAGAATGCGACGTCGTATCATCTTCAGGTGGCGTTGGCGTCTGACTTCTCCACCCTTGCATACGACGCCAAGTCGGTTGATACAAGCCTCGTGAGCACGGATACACTGCTGCCAAGCACGCGTTACTACTGGCATGTCAGCGCAGTAAATGCAGGCGGTGCGGGACCATACTCCGGAACGGCAACCTTTGTGACTGGAACGATCGTTGGCGTGGTTCCTTTCCAAGGTCCCATCCCGAAAGAGTTCGCGCTCTTGCAGAACTATCCGAACCCGTTCAATCCTTCTACAACATTCAGCTATGATCTTCCCAAAGCGGCGAACGTGAAGCTCGTTGTATACGACGTTCTTGGCAGGGTTGTGGCGACGTTGGTCGATGCAGACCAATTCCCGAACCGATACCATATTGAGTGGAATGCATCACGGATAGCGAGCGGAATGTATATCTATCGAATTCAAGCTCGAAATCTGGATGGGTCGGGCGATTTCAATCAAGTGAAGAAGCTTCTCTTGGTGAAGTAGGCTCTTTTCATGACGTAATCTTTTTCGCCGTACGTGCGGCCCGTCCGTGGATAACGGGCGGGCCGTTTTTATTATGCGGGCACCAAGTGTTCAGGCATCGGTATCAGAAACAGTTCGGGACGTTCGCGAAAGATCCAGAGTTCGCTTTGTTCTGTGTAAAAAAGTCATCTGGATAATTTTCAGTAGTGTCATTATGAGGATCCCGGCGTTCTTGCCGAAGACATCACGTTGTGATTGTCGGGAGACGAACAATCTGTCGGAGCGGTGGGGAGCTTTCATCCGCCCCATCCTGGATTTTTCGTCGTGCCTGGAAAACGGCGTAACCCAGAAGGACAATGCTAAGGATTTTTGAGAGAGGTTCTAATTTCTGTGACTACATTTGACGAACTCGTTCGACGTTATGACTAATTTACGCCGAAAATATTCGCGAAAGGTACAAATGAAGTCTAGATGGTTTGCCATATTCATTCTTTGCGTATTTACAGCTAATCATGGTTTTGGCCAATCCACATCCTTTGGGACGTTTACGAATCCGGTAATCCCCGGCGACCATCCCGATTGTACAGTAACTAAAATTGGAAATGATTTCTACACAACCGGTTCCTCATTCAACCCAACTCCGGTCGTTTACCATTCAACAGATCTTATTCACTGGGAGGCAATTGCGCAACCGGTTGCCGCCTCATGGTCAAACTACGGTGATGCGCCTTCGGGGGGATGCTGGGGCGGTCAGATGGTTCGTTACAACAACAAATACTGGGATTTCTTTTCAAGATCGAATTCAATGTATTTTGTTACCGCCAATAATCCCAAAGGACCGTGGAGCACGCCGACGCTGATGGCCACACCTTCGGGAGTCCCCGGCCTCGGTTATGATAATTCCATTTTTATCGATGACGATAGCACCTGGTACTTGCTGGTGAAAAACGGCCAGGTGAATAACTGGATAGTCCAATTGGGAAGCGACGGACAGCCCAATGGCGCAGTCTATAATCTGTGCTGGATTAACCCCGCTCCTTCTTACCCGTACAGCTGGGCGGAGGGACCGGTGATGTGGAAATACAAGGGCTGCTATTATTATAGTTTCGCCCGCGATGTATCGGGGGGACAGAAGGTCATGAGAAGCGCCGCGCTGACCGGCGACCAATCTTCGTGGACTGTGTTGGGTGATTTCTTTAATCTGAGTGATCACCTGATATCCGGGGCGTTATTCCAGAACCCAAATCACGCCTCGGCGGTCGTAATGCTTGACGATAGTACAAGCTGGGTCATTCACCCGTTATGGCGCAATGCGAATGGTAATGAGTGGTATGGTCAGGGACGCCAGGGACTGGTAAACCAGGTCAGCTACGATACAAGCGGCAAGCCGACAGCGGATTATCCAACCAATTTGCCTAAGGCCGCGCCTAAATTGCCGAGCAGTGGAATTCCATGGATGGTTCCACACTCTGATTTTTTCAGCTCGGATAAACTTAATCCCGAATGGTCTTTCTTAGGATATACACCCGACAACACATACTCTCTTACCGATCGCCCGGGATCGCTCCGCTTATCACCAAAAGGAAAAATAAATACGGTCATCAAGAATGACGGCGAACATAACTACTCGATCATTACTCAGCTAGAGTTCGATGCAAAGACGCCCGCAGACCAGGCCGGGATTTGGGTATTTAACGGACTGCAAACGCTCAACGTCAAACTATGCAGCACCGTTGATAGCTCGGGACACAGCGCGGTAACGCTATCCTACAACGGAATCTATTACGAAGCCGAAAACAATTCCGGCGGCGTCATATGGCTCAAATTAGTTCGCGTGAACCATATGATGACCGGTTTCTGGAGCGGAGACGGTTTTGATTGGATTCAGGTGGGCAAGAGCCTTGATGTCAAAGGAATGGACGGACTTCAGACGAATTACAATGCATGGACAGGAAACCGGCAGGGTTTATTCGTTCAAAACAGTCCGGCGTATTTTGACCTCTATATTTACCGCGACGCCCACACCCCGATACTCGCCGAATGCCCCGCCAATCAAAACGGCACAACACGGTTGGTGCAAAGCCCGGGCATTACCGTTCTTGATAACATCCATAATAATGATTGGGCGTTGTATGCCGGTGTTGAGTTTGGAAACGCCGACAAGTACCCCAAGAGAAGCGATTCATTGGCAATTGTTGCTTCATGCACGTCAACCGGGGGGGCCGTCGAAGTGTGGCTGGATTCCATTGATACGGGCAACAAGATTGCAGTCTGCACAATCAGCAACACAGGATCAACCGGCGCTTTCGAAACATTTACGACCAACGTATTATCGCAGGTTACCGGCAATCATGATGTTTATTTGAAGTTCATCGGCACCGGAACGGATAAACTGTTTCAGCTTCAATGGTTGTATTTCGCTGATAAGTACTTTCCTGAGACTTCAGTCAAAGAGCCGCTGTCAGGGAGTTCACCCCGCATCTATTCCTTAGCGCAGAACTATCCGAACCCGTTCAACCCGACGACAACGATCAGTTATCAGTTACCAGTGAGCAGTAACGTTACAATCAAAGTGTACGACATACTCGGACGGATGGTAGAGACCCTGCACGCCGGTGCGCGCCAGGCCGGGACGTACTCGGAAACCTTTGATGGCTCAAGGCTTGCCGGCGGATTGTACCTCTATCAAATGAGAGCGGGCAATTTTGTTGAAACCAAAAAACTTCTGTTGCTAAAATAGAAGTTTATGCTAATCATCATACCACGAAGGAACCTCGATGATAAACATTCTACGGGACTTCAAAGATATGCGCTCTATTGAGATTTTCCGGCATCGTGCCGACTGGATTCTGCGCATTCTCTTCTTTTCTGCGGCTCTTTCAATGCTCTTGTCAGCGAGAACGCTTGCCCAGTCGCCCGTGATCAAAGGATACATCTCGGTACGGCCTGCAGCGGTGCGATATGCGTCGGTGACCTTTGTCAATACCACCGACACCACCAAGCAATTGTCTGCGCTCACGGATACCTCTGGCAATTATCAGCTGGTTCTCACCATTACCTCGGTGAAGCCAGGCAAGAGCGTGCCGACGACATTCGCGTTGGAGCAAAATTATCCCAATCCATTTTCGTCATCGACTGCGATACCGTACCAGTTGAGCAAGCAATCAGATGTGAGGGTGACGATTTACGATGTTCTCGGAAGGGAAATAAAGACCTTCAACGCAGGGCTGCAAACTGCGGGAACGTACGGCGTCGTATGGGATGGAAGGAACAACGTTGGCGGTATCGTCGCGCCGGGCGCATATTTCTATCGACTGCAAGCTGAAGGCAAGACCCTGGTCAAGAAGATGCTTTTTGGCTTTGGCAGCCGGACAAATTCAATTCCACTTCCCGGACTATTTTCTGCTCCGGTTTCTACATCCGAGACTTCCGTCGGACAAAGCCGGGTCAAAGGCGTCGATGCAATTCTTAGCGGCGGAACTTTTACCGTCCGGATCGCCAACACAGACAGCACGTCACCCGCCATTATTCCAGCGCAATTCAACAATGTCGTAATTAAGGGCGATACAACTCTGAATTATTTCGTCACTCCTCAACCTTTTGCCGTCGTCTACCTGGATAGCGCCGAGCAGATTATCAGGGGATTTGGCGGCGCAAACACCCTCATTTTCCGTCCAGACATGACTCCCGCACAAGTGCAGACTGCTTTTGACAGCACTGGAAATTTGGGTTTCTCAATAATGCGCCTGTCTATTCCGCCTGACTCAACGCAGTTTGCAGCTAATGTTCCTTCCGCAAAACTGGCGCAATCCTTGGGAGCAAAAATCATCGCAACACCATGGACTCCCCCGGCATGGATGAAGAGTAACAATAGCCCTAACGGAGGAACGCTTCTTCCGGCTAATTATGCAGCCTATGCCGCCCACCTGAAAGCGTTCGCCGATACCATGACAGCGCACGGTGTATCACTGTATGGGATCTCTGTTCAAAATGAGCCGGACTGGAATGCCACGTATCAATCGTGTCTCTGGAATGCAACACAGTTCTTCAATTTTATGAGGTATAATGCGCCGTCGGTCGGAGTCCCGATCCTTATGCCCGAATCATTGGGTTTCAATCATCAATTGTCGGATTCGACACTGAACGACTCCCTCGCTGCCGCGCATACGGCGTTTATCGGCGGACACATTTATGGGGCAACACCTTCACCGTATCCCCTCGCTGCCAGCAAAGGAAAAGAGCAGTGGATGACCGAATATCTGATCAATAGCGGTTCCACATCCGGAACAAATCCTAATAGTACTGACACAGGTTGGGCTGGCGCCATGCAAACTGCCAAAAGTATCAACGATTGCATGAGCGCAAACATGAGCGCGTACATATGGTGGTACATTGTGAGGTATTATGGTCCCGTCGATGATGGCACTTTCAATGCCGCCAACGCCGGGAATATCACTCATAAAGGTTACGCCATGTCCCAGTTTGCAAAATTCGTTCGGCCGGGATACCATCGGGTTTATTCTACCCTCAGTCCGGCAACGAATGAATACGTCACAGCATACAAGCAAGGCTCGAACGTGGTAATCGTTGCGGTAAACATGAGTTCGTCTTCGCAGAAGTTATCATTTAGTCTGTTGAACGGAACAGCGACGCAGTTCACTTCGTTTGTTACGTCGGGGACGAAGAACTGCCTGGAAGGCGACGCTTTCACCGTTATCAACGGAAGGTTTACCGCTACGCTGGATGCGTCAAGTGTGACAACATTCGTTTCATTCTGATTCCAGGATTGCATCGCACTCGATTATTAATTGAGGAACTCATGATTGGATAAAGGGATTTGAAGAAATTCATTTTCCCGAGATGAATGATAGTTATGGATCGGAAATCTCGAATCAATCAAGCATCCAGGAGTATTATATGAGATTTCAATTGCGTTTGATCTTGATCGGTCTTTGTGTGTGCGTGAATGCGAGGATTGCCGCATCACAGCCGTCCGGCGGACCGTACGGCCCTGTACCTCAAACGTATGCGCTGCCTTCAGGCGGAACGGTTTATTTTGCCGCGCCGAATGGAGACTCAACGCAGTCCGGTAAGACTCTTTCCAGTCCTACGACGTTGGAAGCGGCCATCGGGAGAGTGCGCACCGGTGATGCCATCGTATTGCGCGGCGGCACGTACCGCACCGGCAATCTGATTCTCAATCAAGGAATCACCATCCAGCCGTATGGAGATGAGCAACCCGTGCTGAAAGGAACGTTCGTCGCCGACCAGTGGCAGAATCTTGGAAATGGCTTGTGGGTTACGAAATGGTCACGATTGTTTCCTTCCAAGCCCGACGGCTGGTGGCAGCGGGACAGGGAGGGGAAGAAAACCCCGCTCTATCGTTTCAATAATGATATGGTGTTCGTCGACGGCAGGTTCTTGCAGGCGGTCGGATGGGAGGGGGAGGTCAACGAGAATTCGTACTACATCGACTATGATGCGGGGATGGTCTATATCGGAACCGACCCGGCGAACCGGCTGGTGGAAATTACCGCCTTCAACATCGCATTGCTGCGGACGACCGGTGACTGCCACGGCAAACAATCGGACCACAAGGGATATGTCATCAAGGGAATCACCTTTACGCAGTATGCATACCGCGCGCTCGAAATCGAAGGAAAAGATCCGGAGGCATTGTCCGACGAGTCCGCACACGGAAAGGATGTCGTAGGATCGGTGATAGAGAATTGCACGATTTCTTTCTGCTCACGGGTCGCAGGCTATTTTCGCGGAGACCATTTTACGATGAGGCATTGCCGGATCAGCGATACGAGCACGGAAGGGGTCTACGTCATCGGTTCGAATGATATCCTTCTCGAACAGAATATTTTTACGAGAAACAATATTGAGAATATTACGGGCTATTACCCCGCAGCGGTGAAGATTTTCAACCAATGCTGCCGCGCCACCTGCCGCGACAACCTCGTCACTGACCTCCCGAATTCAAATGGAATCTGGTACGACGTCGGTGAAGTGGACGGCGTGTTCATTAACAACCTCGTCGTCAACGTCGGTCATGTCGCCGCCACGACTCCCACGGACCAGTTGTGGCCGAGCGACAACGGCTTCTTTTTTGAGATCTCGAAAGGTGTTCTCGTTGCGGGAAATGTTTTCGTCAACTGCGACCACGGGATGATGATCCTGAACAGTTCCAACGCCCGCATTTATCAGAATACGTTCGTCAACAGTATGGCATGTATCGGAAGAAACGGAAGAATACCTGCCGGAGACCATTTCGGCTGGCATTCCAGCACGGGACCCGATGTCGACAAACGCAACGGACATATTTTTGTCAACAACCTCCTGGTCGGCGATGCTCAATTCAGCAGACCTCTCCTCTTTGTCTGGCAGCCTTCAGCCCTATGCGATCGGCTTTCCGGGCCGATGCTGAACCAGCTGGACTATGACGTTTTTGTGCGGGGCACCGAAAAGACGCCCTATCCGTTTATTCTATGGAGCCCGGCGCAGAATGAAAAATGTCAGACGGGAATCGAATCGTTGGAAAGTTTGCGCAAACTCTATCCGGAATTTGCGGCCAACAGCCGGTATTATCCCGGCTTCATCAGGCCCTTATTCAAGAGCATGGAGTTAGGCAACTACCAGCTGCTGCAGGATGCTCCCGGAACCGATTCGGGAACGCAGCTTCCGCCGGAGATTAGAAGAATCATCGGCCAGTCCAAAAAAGAGGGTCACTACGCCGGAGCATTCCCTCCGCTGCCGTGATTCCGTCTACTCAGAACTTACTCGCAGCAGTGCGATTTCTACGCTCTCGAGTTCGTTCGGGGTGTACTACTTCTTTTCTATCTGAAGTGCATTTTAGTGCGAACACTTGTTCTGGCCAACGGACCAAATCACACGACTAACCCAGAAAATTCTCTATGCTGATCCAAAGAACTTCCCGTCTCTCTTTCACAGAATCCGAATCCCAGCCTCTCACATTCGCGCTGCGGCCGCGCGTGATCATTGAACTACTGATTCTTCTCACTGTCGCCGCTTTTGCGCAATCCTACGCACAGCCGTTGGCGAACGGCAAGAGCAAATTCTTAGGCAACATCATCAACAGCGGCTACAATATTCGTCCCGACTTTTCGAACTATTGGAACCAGGTTACTCCTGAGAATGCGGGGAAGTGGGGGAGTGTCGAACAAGCTCAAGGGAATTTCACCTGGACCGAGCTCGACGACATTTACAATTATGCCGTGGCAAATGGCTTTCTCTACAAGCATCATAATCTGATATGGGGATCACAGTATCCTGGCTGGATTACTTCTCTCGACTCCGCAACGCTTCATCAAGAAATCGTGAATTGGATCATGGCGGCCGGGCAGAGATACCCGAAGGCGGATTTTTGCGATGTCGTCAACGAACCGCTCCACACGCCCCTTCCGGCTATTTTCAAAACCGCTTTGGGAGGGAATGGAGCCACGGGCTGGGATTGGGTGATCAACGCGTTTCAACTGGCGCGGCAATACTGGCCGAATACGAAATTGCTTCTCAACGAATTCAGCGTGATTAACGATTCTAAAGCCAACGCTCAGTATCTTCAAATCATCAACCTGCTGAAAGCCAGGGGACTCATTGACGGCATTGGGGTTCAGGCGCATTACTTCGAAATTGACGGCGGCACGTCTGCGAGTGTGTTGAAGAATAATTTGGACAGCCTCACGGCCACCGAACTGCCGGTGTACGCCAGCGAGTTCGACATAAATCAGCAAAACGATGCCACGCAAAACGTAAGATATCAGGAGTTCTTTTCAATATTTTGGGAAGATCCGGGAGTGTACGGCGTCACCTTGTGGGGGTATACTCAGAACGAGACATGGAAACCGTATACGTACCTCGTTACAACCTCCGGAAGTGAACGTCCGGCTCTCCAATGGCTGCGCACGTATATGCTGAAAGGTCCAACACCCCACGCACCAGTTCTCATTTCCCCTGGCCTCATCAAGAATGCGCCGAAGCTGCCGACATTTAAGTGGCACCCTGCCCTCTATGCAACGAGTTATGATCTGCAGGTCGCGCTGGATTTCGAGTTCCAGCTCCTGGTCGTAGATACAACGGTGACAGATACGACTGCAACGCCCAGCCCGGTGCTGGATGATACCACCGAATTTTATTGGCGGGTATGGGGGATCGATTCGGCGGGCGCGGGTCAGTATTCGGCAGTGTCGCATTTTACCACAGGCACTCTTCTTGATGTCAAAGAGGTCACCATCGATCCGAAACAGTTTGCTCTTCAACAGAATTATCCGAATCCGTTTAACCCGAGTACGGTGATCAGTTATCAATTGCCGGTAAACAGTTTTGTGACACTGCGTGTGTACGATCTTTTGGGAAGAGAAGTCAAGACATTGGCCAACGGTCCGAGGAATGCGGGGAACTATACCGTGCACTTTGACGCCAGCGGTTTGGCCAGCGGTATCTATCTTTACCGGATTGAAGCACGTAGTCAGACCGGGCCGGGTATTTTTAGCTCTGTGCGAAAACTTCTTCTGCTAAAGTAATCATTTCATCATATGAAGCAGGCCCGCGACGAATCGGCGGCGGGCTGCTTCTTTCTCCGACAGCCTAAGAAGCAAAGAGTAAGTTCTACTCATATCCATGATCATTCAACTCGAAAACGTGCAACTTAAAATTAGGCGGGGATATAATGAAACCGAACCTGTACTTCCGTATCAATCGGCTCGTTGCAGCCGCGATTCTCTCTCTCGCATTTACTTCAATTTTCACGTCTCACGCGCCGGCACAAACGGATACCGTAACCGTCCCCAGTGATTTTCCGGCTGGCACTGAGGGGAATCTTAACAAAGCGGTGCAGAAAGCCATTGATGCCGGATCGATTTCCACAACAGTATTCAAGTTGGAAGCATATGGGTATTACATTCTGACAGGCACAATTACGACTCCGGCCGGTTCGCACCTTACCATCGTTGCGCCGGATCCCGGCACCACGCAAGCGACCGCGCCGCCTCAAATACTATGGTCGTCCAGCGGAGGCATCGCCACAGCGATTAATTTCGACTGTTATGGCGATCTGACAATGAAGAACGTCTGGATTCTCTGTGCAACAACAAGCGGCGCCCAAGCCGGGTCGAGCATCGTGATTGAGGACAATCCCCAGGCGAACCTCAGCGGCACGGGCGAACACGCAACGTTCGACGGTTGCATCATCGATTACCCGGGCATTGGCAATGGCGGCGGGGCGATTGAACCAGCGTGTCAACACTTTCGCTGCAAGATTACCAACACCTATTTCCGGAATTGCACCGATCCGCATTACCGTTACTTTGGCAGGCCTGTGTCGTGGACCTATCAAAGCACAATGTGGCACACTGACAGTCTTCAATTTGAGAACTGTACTTTTGCAAACTGCGGATATGTCTACGCTCAGGAAACACCCGAATACGCCGACTATGTCACTTTCAATCATTGCACCTTTGCCAACACAATGATGTATACGTTGGAATCATCTTACTGGTGGTGGCTGTCCGTAACGAATTGCGTTTTTGTCAACTCATTCATGTATGGAGATATCCTATCGCAGGACGGATCCAGTATGACCCCCAACGGCGGCGCAATTAATGTTGACAGCGTAGCGACATTCGGATTTACAGTGCCGTTTACGGATTCCCCCGGCGTACCGGCATCGATGCAGCGACATATCCTTTTTGCGAACAACAGTTACGGCTATGAACAGTGGTACAGCGACTTCTTGGCCCACAATGCTTACAACGATACCGCCAGCGAATATAACAAAGCCCATGTCATGCCGTTGATGAGCGGCAAGACATACAGGAACTTTTTTGGAGTGGACTCCATCGGACACAAACGCTTCCCCTTTATGAACGCGTTCAACCTTTACCCGACGAGTGGGGCTGATGACACGGCGCGCGCAGCGTCTCCTCCTGCAAACCCCGGTTTTGTTTTGAACCCGTGCAACATCGACGGCATCAAAGCGTTCTTGATAGGCAGATGGATGACCGGGGCAAATGTCAACTGGGCTTACGATCCGATGTCGGATTTCACGCAAACCTGGCCGATGAACGAGGATTTGTCGTATACCAACGTTACGTTGAAGACAGCAGGCATGGCAGGCTACCCGCTCGGCGACCTTTATCACTGGTGGCCGTTGCAGTACGCTTCATGGAAAGCACAGACGGCTGCGGAAAATCAATATATTCAAAATTATCTCGACGGAAACTTCTGTTCCGATTGTGTACTGACTGTTCCGGTAGTTCTCTCGCCAATATCCAATTCTCAATATCCTCGTGCGGATACCGTGGTTCTAAATTGGCATGCGGTTCCTCATGCTTCCGGCTACGATTGCATGGTTTCGCTGAGTCCGAATTTCACTACGTTGGTTGCCAGGGATTCGACAACGGACACCACGATTGCCGTTGATTCACTCCAGAATTTTGCACAATATTATTGGCGTGTCCGCGCGTACAGCAGCAAGGGAGCGAGCGCATTCTCATCGCCCTGCTCCTTTACGGCCGTGGCGACCGTACCCGGAGCGCCGATGCTTATGTCTCCCCCGGACAATCAGGCATCCGTTCGCGCCGATACTCTGACCATGAAGTGGCATAAGACACCGGGTGCGTTTGGCTATGAGTGTCAGATTTCCAGGAGTACGGCGTTTTCGCCGTTAGTCGTTTCGCGGGATTCGACGGCAGATACAACGTTCACGGTGACCTCACTTCAGAATCTCACGAAGTATTTCTGGCGCGTGCGCGCTTACAACATCAAGGGCGCAAGTGCCTTCACGACGGTCGACTCATTTGTGACAGTTCCTCCGCTTCCCATTCCTTCGACCGTCACACTTATGTATCCCACGAGCAATCAGTTGCACATGCCGACGGCAATGATCAGGATGAAGTGGCATTCCGCGCCGAACGCTGCGGGGTATATTTGCCAGCTGTCGCAAAACAAGCTTTTCTCGAACCTGGTTCTTGCCAAAGATTCTACCTCGGATACGACCTTTGCGGTAACTTCGCTCAGCGCCTATACGAAATATTTCTGGCGCGTGCGCGCTTATAATATCACAGGCGCTAGCGATTTTACTGCCGTCGACTCCTTTACGACCATCGAACCTCGACCGGCTGCTCCAATCCCGCTGTCGCCTCTTAACAATTCCGCGGGAGTGGCGCGGCTTGCGACTTTTGCCTGGGCTTCCTCGCAATTTGCGACACGGTACGATGTACAAGTCGCAACAAGCTTTGCATTTTCTTCCGTTATTCGGGATACAACGGTGACGGATACAACAGCGACATTGTCCGCACCGCTGAATGCGAGTACGGTGTACTATTGGCATGTCAACGCCATTGACTCCGGCGGGGTCAGTGCATACTCAACCGTTACGGCATTCGCGACCGGAACGACCCTTAACGTCGACGAATCAAGAGAACTGCCGAAAGAGTTTGCACTGCTGCAGAACTATCCGAATCCGCTGAATCCGAGTACGGTGATCAGTTATCAGCTGCCGGTCAACAGTTTTGTGACCCTGAAGGTGTACGATGTCGTAGGCAGAGAGGTGAGAACGCTCGTCAATGGGCCGAAAGCTGCCGGGACCTACACGATCCAATTTGACGGGAGCAATCTCCCGAGCGGCGTCTACTTCTACAGTTTGCGCGCCGGTGATTTTACAAGCGTGAAGAAACTAGTTCTCCTAAAATAGTATCATGTCCGCATGCGCCTGGGCTCGAGTGAGATTCCGAAAAGGTTGGCGATGATCGACTGCCTGACGGACTTTGACTGCAGTCGATCGGAGAGCGATTGATCTAACATGCGATCCCTCCGTCATTAGGTTTATGAAATTACTCCTTTTTCGCCTGGGTATCACCTGATACTGACTAAAAGTGAAAATCTGAAACAACGATCTAACAACCGTGAAAAAATTTCTGAACGTATACTTCATACTTGCTGTTTTGATCTCTTTGCCGGCACTCTCATCTGCCCGCCCGCAAAGCAGCAACGGCAAAAGCGATATTGCCATGCCGCATTTACAAAGGCATGGCACGGCGACGCAGTTGATCGTCAATGGGAAGCCGTTTCTAGCACTGGGGGGTGAACTGGGAAATTCGAGTGCTTCCGATCTTGAATACCTGAGCCCAATCTGGCCCAGAATATCCAAGATGCATTTGAATACCCTGGTTGTGCCGGTATATTGGGAATTGATTGAGCCAGAGGAAGGAGCATTCGATTTCACACTCGTCGACAGCATTCTTGGCTCCGCAAGGCTTCACAATATGAAGCTGGTATTCCTATGGTTCGGGACATGGAAAAACAGCATGTCGTGTTATGCTCCGCTGTGGATAAAGACCGACCCCGAAAGATACCCGAGAGCTCATCAGAAAGATGGAAGAGCAGAGGAGATCCTGACAGCGTTTTGCATCACCAACAGGACTGCGGATGCCCGTGCGTTTGCGCGGTTGATGAATCATCTGCGATCTGTTGACGAACGGGAGCAGACCGTGATCCTGGTCCAGGTGGAAAATGAAATCGGCATGATACCGGATGCACGAGACTACAGTGTAAATGCGAATGAATCCTTTAAAGCTCCGGTGCCGGCAAAACTCGTCAGTTATCTTCAAGAACACAAGGACAACTTGAATCCGAACCTTCGAGAGCTGTGGGGGAAGAATGGATTCAAGACCAAGGGAAACTGGGAAGAAATTTTTGGCGCAGGACTAAGCACCGACGAAGTGTTCATGGCGTGGAACTATGCAGAATACGCAAACTCCGTGGCGGAAGCGGGCAAGAAGGAATATCCATTGCCTATGTACCTCAATGCCGCATTGATACGCCCCGGATTCAAACCAGGCCAATATCCCAGCGCCGGACCGCTGCCCCATCTGTTTGACATTTGGAAAGCCGGAGCTCCTGCGATTGATTTCTTCTCTCCGGATATTTATTTCCCTGCATTTGCGGAATGGGCCGCCAAGTACGATCGGGTGGACAATCCGCTCTTCATCCCGGAAGTCGCCAATAGTCAAAGCCTCGCAAATGCCTTCTTTGCGTTTGCCCAGCTAAATGCCATAGGCTACAGTCCCTTTTCGATCGAATCGCTTGATCATCCAGAGGATAATCAGGTGTCGAGGGCCTACGATGTTCTCAGTCAACTGAGTCCGCTCATTCTTACCAACCAGGGAATGGGGACGATGGCGGGGGTGCTTCTCGACAGCGCCAGCCAGGCGGCGAGGATCAAACTTGGAGATTATATTTTTAATATTAAGCATGAATACAGCTGGCCGTTTGCCCAACGGACAGAAGGAGAAAATCCGAGATTCGGCGGGATGATCATCATGGTGTCGCCGGATGAGTTCTACATTGCCGGCAGGGGAATAGTCGTGACGTTTGAAACGACGAGCAATGACGGAACGCAAGCAGGGATCGGAAGTCTGGATGCCGGGAAGTTTGTCGACGGCAATTGGGTCCCCGGCCTTCGCATGAACGGAGATCAAAGTCATCAGGGAAGACATGTGGATCTGCCGGGAAATACTTACAATATTCAGAAGGTGAGGCTGTACAAATACAAATGATGGAGCGAGAGAAGGTGACGCTATGCGGGACTTTCGACATTGTTCATCTCTCTGTTGTTCAAGGAACGCTCCTTTTCAAGCAATCTGCTGAAATCGAGAGGGGTTTATCATGAAGCCGCATATTTCTCTTGTCATATCATGTTTCATCCTACTTACTAATTCAAACCTGTTGTTTGGCCAGTGGGCAAGTACAACGATGCCCGGCAGTCCCTTATGTGAGGTCTATTCCCTCTGTGTCAAGGGCTCGGATCTTTTCGCCGGAACGGTTGA
>CAYLMV010000020.1:21353-26642 GCA_964384415.1 uncultured Chitinophagaceae bacterium
AGTGGAAACTACTTACTCGGCGGTAACGAGGGTTTTTCCACGTACCGGTCCACTGACAATGGCGCAAGCTGGACTCAATTAGGAAGTCCGTACGGCGTGCGCTCGATCGCTATGCAGGATTCCATTGCGCTGGCTTATGGTTCTTACGGGTGGATAACAGGCCCCAATGGAATATTCCGCTCAAATGATTACGGTCTCACGTGGAATTTGATAAGTGCTTGTCAACTCAATCATGTGCATGGAAATCCGATAGCGCTCTCCGGGACTCGGGCATTTGCCGGGATAACGTCATATCAGGGTCGTTATGTTTTGTCATCCACCGATGCCGGAGTAACATGGGGGGACAGTGTTTCCATGAACTGCAATGCTATCAATTCGATTGTTCTGAGTCCGAATGAGTCGGGGAATGACTTTGTCTTCGCAGGGACGGATTCCGGTGTGTTTCGCTCCCCGGATGGCGGCGCACATTGGGTTGCGGTAAATAACGGGTTGACTTCCACTCTCGTGTATTCGTTGATATTCAAGGTGCAAGGAACCGGAGACAAGATAATGCTCTTTGCGGGAACCGGCGGCGGATTGTTTTACTCAACTGATTTTGGCTTCTCGTGGTCGCAAACACCGGGCCCCTCTCAATGGGTTGTCGCGTCGGACGGTTCCGTTTTGTCTGCGGCGTGTTCGAACGGGTCGTATTCTGCGTTGGGCGTGAGCGTAGGGTATGGCCAAAAATTCAACTACGATTATTCCACCTTGGTGTATCGTTCAACGGACGACGGCCAGAATTGGACACAGATGTATTCAGACTCCCTCGATCACAACGCTCAAGTTACTTCGCTCGAAGTTATCCGCGATAATTCCAACGGGCGCCATCTTTTCGCGGAAGGGGCGTGGAGTCCGCCGCCGCATGTGCAATCGTCTAGCGTTTCTTTTGCCTCTGCAAACGACGGAGCAAGTTGGACGACGATATACGACGATTCGGTTATGGTTGCAAGCGTATTCGGAACAATTTCTTCCGGCATATTCCTGAGCACGGTAAGATATGCCTGGCCGAATTCTCTGGTCTTACACTCTACCGACGAAGGCGGAACGTGGGCGGTTGTTGACACCCCTGGCGCTTATATGAAAGCGATGTGTTCTGATGGTAATAAAATTTACATCGGAGGCAGCAACACCGTTTATTCGCCGTTGCGTAAAACCTACCTTGCCCACTATATTCAGCTATCGACAGACAACGGCGGAAGCTGGAGCAGCGTGAATTCGCCTTTGGACTCAACGAAACTGATGAAATCTGTGACCGATACTCTTTCTTGGATTGAAGGCCTCTATTCGGCAGGGCCCCATTTGCTCGTCGGGATGCGGGCCTACAATTTTACCTATTCGCTGTGGGATGAATATTATTCTTACGGCGGCGGAATTTATCATCTCGTTCAAAACGGATCTGCGTGGAATCTGGTCGATTCGGCGTTGATGGGAAAGTCGGTGTTCGGGTTCGCCGCAAGCGGATCTACGATCTTTGCTGCCACAGAAAGCGGAGTCTTTCGTTCGACTGATGACGGTACGAGTTGGAACGATATAAGTTCCGGGATGAACAACATCTATGTTAAGTCTCTCTTTGTCTCCGGTCCATATCTCTTTGCATCAACATCAAACGGCCTTTGGAAGAGGCTGCTTTCGGAGATCACTTCCGTCGACCGCAACGAAACCGCCGCGGCAATCCCGGAAAAGTACCACCTAGCCCAGAACTATCCGAATCCGTTCAACCCTACGACACGGATAGTATACTCGGTTCCAAGGAGTTCTCATGTTTCACTGACTGTCTGCAACATTCTCGGACAGTCAGTTGCAACTCTCTTCGACGGCATCCGTCCCCCCGGCATGTTTACTGCCGTTCTCGATGGCTCCCACCTTGCGAGCGGCGTTTATTTCTACAAGCTTAAGGCTGATGCATTCGTTGATATTAAGAAACTGGTTTTACTCAAATAGCGGAAGCGAAAGCGTTTTGTAGGTAAGTGAAGTGAACAGAGGGCCAGGTATTGTAAATACACATTGGTAATCAGAAAGTAACCCTATGCAGCGTTCTGTATTAATGACGTCGTTCATCCTTCTATTGTTCAAGGAGGGTTTGTTTTCACAAGGCATCGTTGCTCCATACGAAGTGGGGACGTGGCAGGGTTTCCGGACCGCGGCAATAAGTTACACGTTCGATGATAATTGCACGAATCAGCTTGCCATAGTCGTGCCGATGTTCAATGAGTACGACTTTAAGCTGACGTTGTTTACCGTTATCAATTGGGGGCCCAATTGGAGCGGTCTGCAAAATGCGGTCTCTCACGGGCATGAAGTTGCGAGTCATACCTTAAGTCACCCGTCGTTGGGCACCTTAAGCGATTCTCTGCAGACAATCGAGCTGGCAAATTCCAAAAGCAGCATCGATGCTCATATTACCGGGCAAAAATGTGTGACGCTGGCATATCCGAATTGCGTTGTGGGCAATACATCGATTGTCAAACAATACTATTTTGCTGCGCGCGGCTGTTCGGGCGTCATTGAGGGGCGCACGCCGGGCAATTTCATGAATATCAGCTCCATCATTTGCGGCGCGCTGGGCTCGATCAAGACCAGCGCCGATTTCAATTCCCGGGCAAACAGCGCCGCGAGCTCGAACGGATGGTGCGTTTACCTTCTGCACGGCATTGACAGTGACGGAGGTTACTCGCCTCTTTCTTCTGACACGCTGAGGGCGGGCCTGGCATACTTGAAAGCAAATCCGGATAAATTCTGGGTGGCAAGCTTCGGTACTGTCGCAAAATATATTCGTGAAAGGAATGCGGCGTCGCTTTCAGAAATTCACGCTACGAATGATACCATTACGGTCTTGGAATCGGACACGCTGGATCCTGCGCTTTACAATTGCCCGCTTACCATTCGCCGGGCCCTTCCACAAGGATGGTCTTCCGCCTATGTCGTTCAGAAGAGCGACACCATCGCCTCGCAGATTGTTCAAGTTGATTCCAACAGATACCTGATGTTTGATATACTCCCTGATAATGGAGTGATCACACTCATAAGAATTCGGACAACAGGGCTCAAGTCGCAGAAATCGTTGACATTTCCCTCTTCCATTGGATTACGCCAAAACTATCCGAATCCGTTCAACCCTGCAACAGTGATCGGATACGAACTGCCAATTACCAGTAACATATCTTTGAAAGTCTATGATCTTCTTGGGCAGGAGGTGGCAACACTATTTGAGGGTGTTCGCAAGGCCGGGAGGTACGAGGCAACATTTGACGGCAGCCGGTTCGCAAGCGGGGTTTACATGTGCCAACTTAGCGCAGACAACTTCGTAGGAGTGAAAAAACTGCTTCTCCTTAAGTGAGATTCCTGGCCTGCCGATCTGTTGGAGAAGAGAGCCAAACCGGGATCGCGCCGGCAAGCAGATAGATGGCAAGTGACAATCTGACGACTACGACAACGAGGCATGATGTCATGAAAATTGTCAAAGCAACAATATCAACGCTTTTCATTCTCTCCGGGATCCTTGTATCGCCGAGCGACGCCCAAGAGAGTTCGGCCGCAGCAAAACCATTCCAGCCGACATGGGAATCGCTGGAGAAAAATTATCATTGTCCCGAATGGTTTCGGGACGCCAAGTTCGGCATCTGGGCGCACTGGACGGCCCAATGCGTGCCCGAACAGGGAGACTGGTATGGACGATTGATGTACATCCAGGGAACTCCTCAATACGAGCACCATCTGAAAATGTACGGCCATCCTTCAAAATCCGGGTTCATGGAGATCGATAATCTCTGGAAGGCGGAACACTGGGACCCGGAAAAACTCATGCAGCGCTACAAACGGGCCGGCGCGAAATATTTTGTCGCGCTCGCGAATCATCACGACAATTTCGACTGCTACGATTCCAAATATCATGCATGGAACTCCGTCAATGTCGGTCCGAAAAAAGACATTGTCGGGATCTGGGCGAAGATCGCCCGCGAGAACGGACTGCATTTCGGCGTCAGCAACCACTCCGCGCATGCATGGCATTGGTTCCAGACGGCGTATGGATATGACGGCGAAGGGCCGATGGCGGGCGTTCGATACGACGCCGCCACGCTCACGAAGGCCGATGGCAAAGGCAAATGGTGGGAAGGCCTCGATCCGCAGGAACTCTATACGGGTCCGAATATCAAAATTCCGGACGGGTTGACGAGCATCCAGGCAATCCACGATTGGCACGACAAAAACGACGGAGCCTGGACAGAAGAACCCCCCGCAAACAACCCTGCATTTGTCGAGAGCTGGTTTCTGCGATGCCAGGATCTGATGGACACATACCATCCCGACCTGGTCTACTTTGACGACTATGGATTGCCGCTCGGTCAAGCTGGTCTCGATGTGACGGCGCACTATTATAATGCAAGCCTCGAGTGGAACAAAAATAATCTCGAGGCGGTCGTCACGGCGAAACAGCTGTCGCCCGAACAGAGCAAGGGAGTCGTCCAGGATTATGAACGGGGTTTTTGTGATACCATTCAAGCCGAACCGTGGCAGACCTGCACGTGCATCGGCAACTGGCACTACAGCCGCGAACTGGCCGAGCAGAACGGCTACAAATCCGTCGGACAGATTGTTTGCACGCTCATTGATATCGTCAGCAAGAACGGGAACCTGCTCCTCAGCATTCCGCTCCGCGGCGATGGAACAATCGATGAGCACGAAATTGCATTTCTCGACGGTCTGTCGAAATGGATGGACGTCAACGGCGAGGCAATTTTCGGCACGCGGCCGTGGAAAATGTACGGGGAAGGTCCGGCAAAGCTGAAGGCAGGGATGTTCAATGAGAATGCGGCAAGCGCGTTTTCTTCGGAAGATGTCCGCTTCACAACAAAAGGAAAAGCACTCTATGCCTTTCTTCTCGGATGGCCCGGAGATAAAGGTGTTACGATCAAATCGTTAGGAATGGACGCGCCTGCTCTTCATGGCGCGAAAATCAAGGAAGTGTCGCTCCTTGGATATAGAGGGAAATTGGAATGGGAGCAAACGTCAGCCGGGCTTAAGATAAAAATGCCGGAGTCCAAACCATCCGATAACGCGGTAGCGTTGAAGATCGACGGCGTTCTGGGCGAATAACTTGCTCTAGGCAGATCGCTCTCAATGCAATTCTCATGTCGCTCCTAACGGAGCTTTAAGATACCATAGCCGATTTACGCTACAAACATGTCGCTCCTCCGGAGCTTCAAGATACCATTGCTGCGTTGAGCTACAATATGTCGCTCCTCCGGAGCT
>CAYLMV010000020.1:26742-43959 GCA_964384415.1 uncultured Chitinophagaceae bacterium
GAGCTTCAAGATACCATTGCTGCGTTGAGCTACAATATGTCGCTCCTCCGGAGCTCATGCAGACCGTTGCCGATTTGAACTATAAACATTTAGCTCCTAACGGAGCTTTAAGATACCATAGCCGATTTACGCTACAAACATATCGCTCCTCCGGAGCTCATGCAGACCGTTGCCGATTTGAACTTTAAGCATTTCGCTCCTAACGGAGCTCCAAGATACCATAGCTGTTTTGCGCTACAAACATTTCGCTCCTCCGGAGCTCATGCATACGTTGCCGATTTGAACTATAAACATTTCGCTCCTAACGGAGCTCCAAGATACCATAGCCGTTTTGCGCTACAAACATTTCGCTCCTATCGGAGCTTCAGGATACAATTGTTGTTTTGAGCTACAACATGTCGCTCTTCAGGAGCTTCAAGATACCATTGCTGTTTTTGAGCTACAAAGATTTCGCTCCTCCGGAGCTTCAGGATGCAATTGCTGTTTTGAGCTACAAACATTTCGCTCCTCCTGAGCTTCAAGATACCATTGCTTTGTTGAGCTACAATATTTCGTTCATCCGGAACTTATGCATACCGTTGCCGATTTGAACTACAAACATTTCGCTCCTAACGGAGCTCCAAGATACCATAGCTGTTTTGCGCTACAAACATTTCGCTCCTATCGGAGCTTCAGGATGCAAGTGCTGTTTTGAGCTACAAACATTTCGCTCCTCCGGAGCTTCAACTCACAACAACTGTTTTGAGCTGCAGACATTTCGCTCCGATCGCAGATTTCTTGGCTGCTAGATCACCTGCATAGGCCGCAGCTTTTCGGTCCCGGAGGGGTGAAATATTTTTGGGATCGTCTCAAGATTGGATATTTCGTTCCTATCGGAGCTTCAAGATGCCAATGCTGTGCTGAGCTACAACATGTCGCCCTATTGGAGCTTTCTTGGCTGGCAGAACCCCAACGCAGCCGATGCTTTTGAGTCCGGGAGGGACGATATGTTTGCAGTAACGGCCTCAAATTCGTGATCAAGCCCCGTAGGACGACATGCGAAACGAATAGACCTCTTTTGTAACATCATTTGACGATATTTGAAATGAAGAAGGGATTGATGAAATGAAGCCCACAACATTTTATCGCGCAGCGATAGTTCTCCTCCTGCTCTTTGCCTACGGGTTCATGTTCGGAGAAGTAAGGTTGCCCCGGATAATCAGCGACGGCATGGTGTTGCAGCGAGACGCCGAGGTAAAAATTTGGGGATGGGCAGCAAGCAACGAGGAAGTCTCAGTTCGTTTTATCGATTCTACTTATGTAACAAGAGCCAATGAACAAGGAGAGTGGTTTGTAAAACTTACGGGATTGAAGACAGGCGGGCCGTATAGTCTGCAGGTGAAGGCAAGCAACCTCGTTACTGTCAATGATGTCATGGTCGGCGATGTTTGGGTTTGTTCGGGGCAGTCAAACATGGAGCTGACGATGAAGAGTGTAAGCCCGATTTATGGAAGCGAAATCGCGAACTGCGAGAACTCAAACATTCGTCAGTTCTGCGTGCCGCAGACATATAATTTCAATGCGCCCCAGAACGACCTTCCATCGGGTGCGTGGAAAACGACAACTCCGAAAAATATTCTGGACTTCTCGGCTGTCGCATATTTCTTTGGCAAGGCGCTGTATGAAAAATACAAAATTCCTATTGGGTTGATCAACTCCAGCCTGGGCGGCTCACCGGCGGAATCGTGGATGAGCGAGGAGGCCTTGAAGACATTTCCGGTCCATTACTCAGAAGCGCAGCGATTCAAGGACAGCACTTTGATCCAACACATAGAGGGTCAAGACAACGCCCGTATCGGGGCGTGGTACACGCTGTTGAGACAAAAAGATCAGGGATATGCCGATCCTCAAAAAACGTGGTACAACCCGGGCCTCAATACCTCTGACTGGTCGTGCATGAATATTCCCGGCTACTGGGCGTCGACGGAGCTCGGCAAAGTCAACGGGGTCGTCTGGTTTAGAAGGAAGATCAATGTTCCGTCCTCCATGATTGGCAAGGAAACAACGCTCATTCTGGGAAGAATCGTCGACGCCGACTCCGTTTTCATCAATGGAATATTTGTAGGCACAACGAGCTACCAGTATCCTCCCAGAAGATATGCCATTCCATCCAACATAATGAGGGCAGGGGAAAATACGATTGTTGTACGGGTTATCAGCAATTCGGGGGAGGGAGGATTTGTTCTGGACAAGGCCTATGAGATCGTGACCCCGGATACCGCGATTGATTTGCGAGGCGTCTGGCAATACCGTCTCGGTGCCGCGATGGAGCCTCTGGCAAGTCAAACCTTTGTACGATGGAAGCCGCTGGGTCTCTACAATGCGATGATTGTCCCTCTCCTGAACTATCGCATGAAGGGAGTGATCTGGTATCAAGGCGAATCGAACGCCGGACGGCCCGTAGAATACCGTGAGCTGCTTCCTGCACTTGTTCGGGATTGGAGGAGCGGCTGGAAGCAAGGAGACTTTCCCTTCCTGATCGTTCAGCTTCCTAATTTCATGGAATCGAAGAGCGAACCTTCCGAAAGCAATTGGGCAATGCTGCGTGAGGCTCAGCTCAAGGCTCTGGCGCTGCCAAACACAGGATTGGCGGCAACGATCGACATCGGCGAATGGAACGACGTTCATCCTCTCGACAAAAAAGATGTTGGCGACAGGCTTGCCCTTGCTGCCGAGAGAGTGGCATACGGCGACCAGAAGGTCGTCTTCTCGGGTCCCGTGTACAACTCCATGAAAGTCGACGGGAACAGAGTGTTCCTGACATTCACAAATGTGGGAGGGGGCTTGATGGCGAAGGGAGGGAAAGAACTTAGCTGTTTTGCCGTGGCTGGACCGGACAAAAAATTTGTATGGGCGCGTGCGATGATTGCGGACAATAAGGTTATCGTTTGGAGCAGCCAGATTTCCAATCCGGCGGCCGTGCGATACGCCTGGGCGGATAATCCAGCGGGGGCGAACTTATTCAATGTCGAAGGATTACCGGCATCACCGTTCAGGACTGACGAGTGGTGAAGCGTTGGAACGCTGTCCGATCTTCGAGACGGACGGTGCTGTTGAAGCAGACGTGCGATGCGGCTGCATTCAGGAGACGCTTTGGCTGACTCATTATCAAGCCGAACTTCCCCGGAAATAAAGAGGACTGGCCATTTCTGTGGGGCGAAAATGAATACGTTGTCGGTCTTGGTGCGAGCTCTATTTTTCTCGCGAATGCCGTCGACGATTTGCACAAGGAAGAGAGGGGCTCCTCAACCACTGGACTGATGCTCGTGCCATGAAGCGCAATTTCGGTTGGTCAGTATTCCTTGATCTTTTTCGGCCGCTCCATCTCTCCGGGCAGCAGCCGGATCTTCCTGCCGATACTCCGCCCGGTTTGTACGATGAATCGAAGGTGCCTGAGTATTCGCTTCCCGATCTCCTGGTATTATCCAGCGGCGAAAAGGTGACGGATGCAAAAACCTGGATGGAAAAGAGGAGGCCCGAGATTCTCAGCCTTTTTTCTGAACATGTCTACGGGCGAACGATGGTTGGCCGGCCGAAAGAAATGAATTGGGAGGTGGTCTCCGAAGACCGGAAAGCGATGGACGATTCGGCGATCGCGAAAAAAGTCTCCATCTATTTCACGGCTAAAAAGGAATGGCCTGCCCTCTGCCTTAGTATTACGCTGCCGAATCACACCGGCAAAGCGTCTCCTGTTTTTCTTGTGCCCGGCTGGATTCGGGATCCGCAGATTCTTCTCAAACGCGGGTACGGATCTGTTACGTTTAATCCGTGGCTCATCGAGCCGGACAGAAAAGGGAGCGCATATATGATGGGCATCCGCAAGTTCTACGACAAGCCGGGACAGACTCAGCCCGATCCCGAAGAATGGGGTTCCATCGGCGTGTGGGCATGGGCCATGAGCAGGGCGATGGATTATCTTGAGACCGACCGCGATATCGATGGAAAGAAGGTCTGCGTCGCAGGCGTTTCGCGTTTCGGAAAAGTGGCAATGTGGGCCGGTGCGCAGGATGAAAGATTCGCGATCGTTTTTTCGTGTGAGTCGGGTTGCGGCGGCGCCGTGATCGTCCGGCGCGGGTTCGGCGAGACGATCAGGGCGATCAACGCTTATGCCCCGCACTGGTTCGACGGGAGGTTCAAGGAATATAACGAGCGCGTCAATGATCTTCCCGTCGATTGGCACATGCTGGTGGCCGCAATGGCTCCCAGGCCGGTCTACATTTCGACGGCAGAACAAGACTACTGGGGCGACCAGCATGGTTCGTTTCTTTCCGGGAAATTCGCGCAACCGGTCTACATACTCTTTGGGGAGAAGGGGCTTGGAGTGGACGAAGAGCCTTCCGTTGAGACACCTGTCGGCGATTTCATCGGTTACCATAAGAGAAAAGGGGTGCACGGACTGACCGAGTACGATTGGCAGCAATATCTCAATTTCGCCGACCGGCATTTCGGATTGTGCGTGGCGAAGGACTGATTGGCTATTGTCGGTAAGCTAGGGAAACGATGCTATTTTGCTCTCATCGCACTAGAAACTCGCCTAATGTTGATGTTACTTTCTTTCCGAGAAAGTCCCGCTGTACGGGATCCCGCTCTTTTATATCTTTGAAAGTAGCGGGAAAAGTAACCAAATGCCGCTTTACGGCATCCCGCCTTTTTTGGTTTTTAAGCGGGAGAAATCTGTCGAAATCGAAACACGCGGATTCAATCCCAAACCCACATGCTGGCAATTTCGGTGCGTCGGCGGAGATGAACCATGAACATTTGTGCAATTGCACCGAAATTGAAACCCTTCGATTGAATCCTAACTTCCCGCGCACCCGTCGATTTCGACGGTTCTGACTTATGGAGTGGCGAAGGCCTCGGAGTCGGAGGCGGTGTGGGTGGCGGCGATGCGTGTGTTTAGAAAACGGCGGGCGAGAGCCATTGCTGGTGGGAGCCGTTTTCTTCGGCAAGTGAAGTGGGAAGCATCGCTGCGTTCCGATTCCGAAAGCTCTTCCCGCTTTCAAAAGGCTATGAAAGGCGGGATCCCGGAAAGCGGAACTTTGCTTCTCTCTCTGGCATCAGAGAAAGAAGAGGTCGGTCCTCCTTTTCCCAAAGGGGACGCTACAAGATTTCTTCAATTCCCATTTCCTGCTGGACAAATCGGACGGTAGTTCTTATCTTCCTTGCGGCGAAATGACCTCCCATCCATTTCAACTTCAGAGGGCCCCGATGCTACGCGGATCATATCTCCTTTCATCACTATCAAGAATGTGCCCAAGCGAATCACGGCCGAGAGGAGTTCTTCCTTATCTCCTGCTGCTTCTTCTCTTCACTCCTTCGTTCATGCTGACGGCTCAAGCTCAGCTGAATCCGGAGCAAAAACTCCGCTCCGTTGCCGATGCGGTGATCAAGTCCAGCACCTACCGGTTTGTCGATAAGAAGAGCGGCGAGGTGTATCTGTCGACGAGTGAAATTCCGGTCGACGCAGAGGTGCGGCTGGATTGTCAATACAACGATTGGCGGTACTGGAACGGAGTACTAAACTTGGGAATGATCGAAGCCGGGGAGTCGTTGCGGGACACCGCGTATGCCAATTTTCCAGTCAGAAATATCCGGTTCGCATTCGACAATTATCAGTACTTCAAGAAGAACTATAAGGGAGAGCAGAAATGGGACTACCCTTTCGCTCAACGTTTGACAATGGAGGAACTGGACGACTGCGGGGCAATGGGGGCAAGTCTTATAGAAGTCTATCGGCGCGATCCGCAGATCCGGTATCGTGCTTACATTGACAGTGCAGCCGTGTTCATCAGCTCGAATGAATATCGCCTGGATGACAGTACCCTTGTGCGCGCCTACCCCTTGAAGTGGACGATCTGGGCCGACGACCTCTATATGAGCGTTGTCTTCCTTTCACGGATGGGAGAGCTGACGGGCGACCGCCGTTACTTCGATGACGCAGCAAGGCAGGTTATTCATTTCCACAAACGATTATTCGATCCATCAAAAGGGCTCATGGCTCACTGCTGGTACTCCGATGCAGACCGACAGGGAGTGGCATTCTGGGGACGGGCAAACGGGTGGGCGATGATGGCACAGGTAAACTTGCTGGATCGGCTTCCGAAAAACCATCCGATGCGGGATACTCTGATCACGCTCCTCCGAAGACACATCCTCGGTATTGCCAGGTGGCAGGGGAGCGAAGGCTTGTGGCATCAGCTGCTTGACAAAGAGGATTCGTACCTGGAGACCTCGTGCAGCGCGATGTTTGTGTATGCCATTGCCCGAAGCGTGAATGAAGGCTATCTCGAAAAGAGGTACGCTTCAATTGCTCAACGAGGCTGGGAAGGGGTGGCCTCAAAAATTCTGCCTGACGGTGAGATCGAAGGAGTGTGCGTGGGAACCGGAGTAAACGACGACCTTGTGTTTTATTACCATCGTCCGGCGCCAACCAACGATCCGCACGGGACCGGGGCCGTCTTGCTGGCCGGCGTTGAAGTGTCGCGATTGCCGAAATAACCGTCTATGGCTTTTCTTCTTCTTGATTCCGAATGACGATGTCATGCGCTGCAGTTTCTATCCTTCAGCATCAAGGCAGTTAGTTGTCATTCGACATCGTGTCTTTTCTGTCTTCGCCTCAGCCAATCGTAGTACATGCTGTGGGGATCGAATCTATCGTGGTTGCATTCTGCGCCGATCATCTGTATGCAGCGGCGTGGAACTGGAAATGTTCATCTCCACAACGCTCTATCAATAAATGACTTACCCATCATTTCGGTAAGACACTCATTTTTCTTTTCATGCAGAAAGTACTTGACACAAATAAGACATTCTCATATATTGCAAACGTTTGCGGGAACGATTGCAGGAATTCAGATGAAACACTCCACTATAGTTGATATCGCCGATAAACTGAAGCTCTCACCTTCGACAGTTTCGCGCGCGCTCAGTAATCATCCAGACATCAAGAGAGAAACGAAAGAGCGAGTGAGGAAGGCCGCGGGAGAGTTGAGCTACACTCCGAACACCATCGCTCAGAGTCTTAAGCGAAGCAAGACCAACACAATCGGGGTGCTCGTTCCGGAAATCAAGCACGACTTCTTCTCTTCGGCTATCAGTGGAATCGAGGAAGTTGCCTACCAGGCAGGGTACGCGATCATCGTCTGCCAGTCAAACGAAAGCTCTGAACGCGAAATCATCAATACGAATGTTCTTCTCCATCAGAGAGTGGCGGGAATCATCGTCTCAATCTCCCAAAGCACAAAATCGGGCGAGCACTTTCAGGATGTTCTGCGACGCAAAATTCCCCTCGTCTTCTTCGATCGCGTCTGTGAAGATGTCGACGCGAGCAAAGTCGTGATCGATGATTACAAAAGTTCGTTCGACGCAGTCTCGTACCTCGTTAAAAAAGGATACAAGAAGATCGCACACTTTGCAGGACCCAAGGATCTCGCCATCTGCGTGAAACGGTGGACCGGATATGTTGACGCCCTCAAAAAGGGGGGACTGCCGGTGCCGAATGAATTCGTGCGGTACGGAGGACTGCACGAGCAGGACGGCTACGACTCGATGGACGCTTTGCTGAAGGAGGGCAAGATCCCCGATGCAATTTTTGCAATCAACGACCCGGTGGCGATCGGGGCGTATCAACGGATCAAGGAAGCCAAACTGAGAATCCCGGAGGATATCGCGATCATGGGATTCTCCAACAACAAGATCACAAGCCTCATCGACCCTCCGATGACCACGATAAGTCAGCCCTCCTTTGAAATGGGAAGAGAGGCGGCAAAGATCCTGATCGATATGATCGACAACAAGTTGAATGAGCCGAAGTCCCTGATTTTAGATGCGGAGTTGATTGTGAGGGGCTCGACCTAGTTTTTCATGCTCCCAACCTGCAAACGTTTGCAGGATTGAGCTCTCCGCAGCGTCAAGGTCTCACCCGAAAGATTTAAGTTCACCAAGTACGTTTCTCGAAGGTATCATGAACCGCGCGAGTGCCGTAGAAGATAAGTTCAAGGAATTGTACGCCGAACAACCCCTGATCGTTCGCTCTCCCGGGAGAATTAATCTCATCGGTGAACATACGGACTACAATATGGGGTATGTACTCCCCGGGGCGACGAACAAAGCCATCACCTTTGCAATAGCCCCCCGCGACGACTCGTTCGCGAAGTTGTTCGCGGTGGATATGAACGAGGAACATGATTTCAGCGTGCAGGATATTCAACATTCGGAACTGCGATGGCCCAATTATCTTATCGGAGTCGTCGACCAATTCAGGAAGGCAGGCCACGCGATACATGGATTCAATTGTGTCTTTGGCGGAGACATCCCGATCGGGGCGGGTCTATCGTCGTCTGCCGCCGTGGAGGCAGGCCTGGCGGCTGCCCTCAACAACATTTTTGATTTAAAGATTGATAAACTCACACTTGTGAAGATGGCTCAGAGTGCGGAGAATGAATTCGTCGGAGTCCAGTGCGGGATCATGGATCAGTTTGCCAATACTTTCGGCGCGGAGAATAATGTGCTTCGGCTGGATTGCCGGTCGCTGGAGTTCGAATACTTTCCGTTCCAGTCTCAGGATCTGGCAATTCTTCTCTTCAACACAAACGTCTCGCACAGCCTGGCCTCATCCGAGTACAACAAGAGAAGAATGGAGTGCAACGAAGGCGTAAAAGTGATTCAGCGATATGCTCCCTACGTGCAGAGTCTCCGTGATGCGACATCAGAAATGGTCGAGAAAGCATCCCCTTCCCTCGGGCCGGTCCTCTCTCGCCGCTGCAAGTTTGTTGTTGAAGAGAATTCCCGTCTGCTGCGCGCGTGCGAAGGGTTGAAGAACAACGACCCGGATGAGGTCGGCCGGGCGATGTTTGGATCGCACGCGGGTCTGAGCCGCGACTACGAAGTGAGCTGCATGGAGCTTGACCATCTCGTTGCCGTTGTCAAGGAGCTTCCCGGAGTCTATGGCGCGCGCATGATGGGGGGAGGGTTCGGAGGATGTACGATCAATCTTGTCGAAAAGGACCAGGTTGCGGAGGTTGGCGCGTTCGTGAAAAGAGAGTACAAGAAGAGATTCAATCACGATCCGGAGATGTATGAGATATCTTTGTGCGAAGGGACGGCTGTTGCCGCCGAGAACGAGAATATTCGTTCTCACTGACGGGATTGATTCTTCTTTCATCGTTCTGACTGATTGCGATCCTGCATGACCGGGGGTCGTTCAAGCAAAATAAGGAGAACAACAATGTCTACTGGTACGACTTGTTTCCGGGGCTCGTTTGTTTGCACGATGATCATGGCATCTGCCTTCGCCTTTCAATCCTTATTCGCCGCCGGGACTGGCTCTGTGAAAGGCCATATCCTTGATAAAACGACCGGCGAACCTCTCGTCGGCGCGAATATCCTCGTTCAGAATACAAGCTTGGGGACTGCGGCGGATATCAACGGAGCAATAACGATCAATAATGTCCCGGCCGGAAAGCAGTCTCTGAAAATTTCGTATCTCGGATTTAGGACGCTCACGGCAGAAGTCACAATTCCTGAAGACGGCGTGCTTCAGCAGGAATTCCGGTTAGTACCGCAAGCGATCGAAGGACAAGAAATAGTCGTCACGGCGCAGGCCAGCGGTCAGAACGCGGCCATCAATCAACAGTTAGCGTCAACGAATATTTCAAACGTCGTTTCTTCCGCGCGCATAGAGGAACTCCCGGACGCAAACGCCGCCGAATCGATTGGAAGGCTGCCGGGCGTTTCGCTTGTGCGGTCCGGAGGGCAGGCGACACAGGTCGTCATCCGGGGCCTTCAGCCGCAGTACAATACAATTACAATTGATGGAGTGCAGATCCCGGCGAACGATGCAGGGAGCATCTCAGCCGGCGGTGCCTACGCTACGCCCACAAACAATGCCGGCGGCCGTGCAGTAGATCTGAGCATGATTTCGTCGAGCTCGCTGGAAGGGATTGAAGTGTACAAGACGGTAACTCCCGATATGGATGCTGCCGTGCTCGGAGGGACAGTGAACTTCGGCCTGAGGGAAGCAAAAGAATCGCTCTCCGGCGCTCCTTCTTTTTCTCTCCTCGCTCAGGGTGCATACAACAACCTCATGAGCACCTACAACGACTACAAGTTTGTAGCCAGTGCTGAACAGAGACTCTTCGACGGCCGTTTGGGGGTCTTTGTCCAGGGAATTGCTCAGAAGCAAAACCTCACATCCAATCAGCTTGGAGGATCGTACTATCAACCCGACAAACAGGGGAAGCCCGATTCAATCGTCCTCGGAAGTTTGAATCTTGCATTTTCTCCCTCCGAGCAGAAACGGTATGATGGAACTCTCTCTTTGGATTATAAACTCCCCGACGGCAAGCTCGCTCTTGTGAATCTCGTCAGTCACGGTACCGCTGCGAACGAATCCCACGATCAGACTTACAATCTTGCAACATTTGGAAATGACATACAATTCGGAACTCAGCTCTCCACGAACGAGCTCAATGTTGTCACGAATATTCTTGAATATGAACAGCGAATAGGATCGTTTAAGGCGGACGTGAAACTCTCCAACGCGTACTCGGACAACCGCACGCCGAGCGGTTGGAGAGTGGTCTTCGATCAGCTTTCTGCGGGGACGGGTACCATCCCGAATTATGCGAGCCCGGTCCAAATTGCCCGTACTGCCCAAAGTCTGATCAACCTGAATACTATGGCGTGGGCGGGCAACTCGACCTGGAGCAGCTTCAACAAACAGGACGACAAGCAGGGCTCCATTGACCTGGAAAACAACATTACCCTGGGGGACTTTGTCTCATTGACGTTGAAGGCTGGGGGACAGTATAAATACACAAGCCGTTACTACAATTTTGACGACGGCTTTGGCGGCTTATTCAGCGGCTCTGCCACAGGTTTTCGATTACAGATCGTGCAGGCCCTTCCGTGGCTTACGCATGCGCCGTATAATTTTGATCCTACGGGCAACCAGTACTTCTATATTAACGGATTCTACAAGCCAAACATGAACTTCGGAAAGTTCCTCAAAGGCGACTATGGAATGTTCTCTGCTGTGGATGCGGGAACCATCGACAAAGTCATGAGTGAAATAAAACTGTTGGGGGCGGCTGTAACGCAGCCCCAAACGGTTCCCAGTTACCTACCGGATCAATACGGCAGCACAGCGAGCGACTATTCCGGAAATGAATTCAGGAGCGCTGAGTATTTGATGGGGACGTTTAACATTGGATCGCAGATGACTCTAATCTCAGGCGTGCGGTATCAGGGGCTGAAGACGACGTATAGTGCGGCGCACTATATGGGCAATGCAGACGCCACGAATCCATACCCGTCTGAACTCCTTCACACGACCGTAACACAGGATGAGTACCACGGATATTGGCTGCCGAATGTGACGTTGAAATACGATCTCTTCTTGTGGCTCAGCCTGCGCGCCTCCTACAGCAGCACACTCGCGTATCCGGATTTCGCTCAGATTATTCCAAGGGAGGATGTTTCCAGCAACAGCGGTCACTATGTGGTGTGGAACAATTACGCCTTGAAGCCGGCGCGCTCCCGGAACTATGATTTTCAGATGGCTGTCTACGACAACAGCGTCGGACTATTTGCCGTGAGCCCGTTTCTCAAGCGAATTGACGACCAGATCTTCGGTCAGTCGACATTCATCGCCGATCCTTCGATCTATCCCGGGGTACCCAGCTACACAAAAACGTTTTCACTCTTTACCTATATCAACAATCCGAACCGTGTTGACGTTTGGGGAATTGAATCCGAGTGGCAGACACACTTTTGGTATCTGCCCGATCCTCTGAGCGGATTGGTGCTGAATGTCAATTATACCCATATCTTCTCCGATGCGAAGTATCCTTACAGTATCACCCTGCATTCGCCGGTCTATCCTTTTGCGACGACGCATTCAGATACCACCTATAGCGACAGGCTTATTCAGCAGCCAAACGATATTGTCAACCTGTCGGTTGGATACGACTATAAACAATTTTCGATACTCGCCTCTATGATTTACCAGGCTCAGGTGTACAATGGGACAAACTTTTACAACTCGCTCCGCTCAGATAAGGCAAACTATACACGGTGGGATCTTTCCGTGAAACAACGATTGCCGTGGAGCGGGCTGGAGGTATACGTTGACCTGAACAACCTCAACAGCGAAGCGGATATCTACCTGGTGCGGGGTTCCGGCTTCCCGAATTCTGAATCCAATTACGGGTTGACGGCCGATATGGGAATTCGGTTGAGGCTGGACTAGAAGACGGTGAAAAATGCAAATCGGACAGGTCGTAGATGTCTCTTTTGTCTACTACCGAACGGCAAACCACTCATTCAACGAGATATGTGCTTGTACTTAATCAACCTGCCCCCAAACCTAACCAGAAAGGGAAACTGCTATGAGAGGAGATTATTCGTGATCCTTTTTACGGAATTGCTGTACGTAACTAACTTCAATATAAACTTCACTGAAAGGATGTTTATATGAAAGCAATACTTGCTTCAATGTTTCTGATTGCCCTGATGGTGCTGTTCGTCGCCCCATCGACGTCGTTGGCGGCACCTGCTGATACAGTTATCATATCGGCATTGACGCCGGCCAACCCTCAAGGCGGCAACCTCAATAATGTCATCAATGCGGACACAACAGCCGCGGGGATCGTTAAACCTAATACGGTCTTTCTTTTGAAGCCCACCGGCGCACTGGATACCGTCTATTGGATGACGGCGCCCATCACATCAAAAGGGAGTATCACCATCGTCGGCTATCTCAACCCTGTGACCGGTCATCCTCCGGTGATCGCGCCCTCCATCGCCGGGGACAACTCGTCGATCGGGAATTTTTTCAGTCCTCAGGGCTCCGACACGCTCACGCTGAAGGGATTGTACTTCATGGGCACACGGACCGACAGTATATCGTTTACAGGCCGCTTTGTTGCTCCTTCCGGCGATAATAACGTTTTCGTCTTTGACCATTGCATACTGGAGAATATTTCCGGCGGCGGAACCCCAAACTTGTTCGATACCTGGAACCATGATCACAACAGTTTCTATGTCACCAACTGCGAAATCAGGAATAACCAGGATGACAATCCGCAGAATCCGGGCTTTGCATGGATTGATCCGGGCACCTATCCGTGTGATACTGCAAGGTTCTGGAATAATACATTCTTCCTTACCGGCGGATACATACTGGGTTCATCGGGCTATGGCGCTGCATTCCTCGATTTCCAGCACAATACTATCTTCATTTCAGGCCAGGGCGGTGCGTTTGACCTGTACCAGATGCACCATGCAGTGATCAAAAATAACATATTCTACAGTGTCTCCTCGGCAGCGTACCCGGATGGTTGGTACAACAATTCCCCCGGCAGCTGGGGATCTGCGGTCATTCCGTTGGATTCGTTGCGTTCTCTGGCGGCGGCTCCGTACAACATGAAGGAGTCCGACAGAAATCTCACAATCACAAACAATGTGTATTTCTGGCCCTCCCAAATCACATCCAAATGGGCAGCGCTCAATACCGCCGGCATCGCTTCCATCACCCCGCTTCGTGCGCCGGATTTCATCAACTCGCAGCCTGGCATGCTGACGAATAAAACGGCGTGGCCCAACATCACCGTGGCGAACAACGACAGCGTAGATCCGGGATTCAATTCTACGCTCGTGGGAACTGCCGCTGGAAAGATGGCAGTCTTTGTCGATACGCTGTGGCACAACAACCAGTCGGGCAAAGGCCTCCGCCCGTACATGTATCCTCTCTACGATCCTCCGACGTGGGATGGAGTGTCGAGCAGCTGGAAGACGGTGAAAGGCAATACGTATTATGGATATCCGGTGCCCGAAAACCTCCGCTATTCCAACACGACCCTGCAATCGAAGGGAAGCGATGGGAAAGCGCTTGGCGACCTGAACTGGTTCCCGGAGCAGATCACGGGTGTATCGCAAAAACCGGCATCAGAATTGCCGACGCAGTTCACGTTGAGCCAAAACTATCCGAACCCATTCAATCCGACGACAATGATTGAGTACAGCATTTCTCAAAATAGTTTTGTGACTCTCAAAGTGTACAATCTCTTAGGCCAGGAAGTTGCATCGTTGGTCAATCAGCAACAAACGGCCAGCAGATACACCGTAAGCTTCGATGGATCGAGACTAGCCAGCGGGATCTATTTCTACAAGCTGCGAGCAGGCGGTTCAACACTAACAAACAAAATGCTTCTCCTGAAGTAAGGCTTTCATCTTTTTCTCTTGAATGAAGCATGGATGCTGCCTGCAGCCCCTCCCGGGCTGCAGGCTCTTCCATTATAGAGAGTGCATTCCACTTCTCCCACCGAAAAAAAGAATTACCCGGCCGTTCTTTTGAACCGCCGGTGTTTTTCATAAGAAGGAAATCCATCCATGAAAACACGCGTATCGAAAACCGGACAGTGGCTTCCCATTTTGTGTCTCATCGGAGTGCTCGTTGTGCTATGGACGAATACTCTCTCAGCTGCACAGCCGGGAAAGACGGAACTCTTTTGCAAAGAGTGGCGATTCTTCCTTGGCGATGTTAAGAACGGCGAGAGCAGTACGACGGATGACGCGAAGTGGAGAATGTTAGACGTGCCGCACGATTGGAGCATCGAGGGAAAATTCAACCCCGATAATCCATCCGGCGTCGGCGGGGGCGCGCTCCCCGGCGGAATTGGATGGTACAGAAAAACATTTACCCTGCCCGAATCAGACGCTTCGAAATTGACATTCATACGATTCGACGGGGTCTACCGGAATAGCGAGGTCTGGATCAACGGCCACTTTCTTGGAAGGAGGCCGTACGGCTACTCATCATTTGAATATGAGTTAACGCCGTACCTCAATTATGGAGCGGGCAAGAATGTGCTTGCAGTGAAAGTCGACAACTCAGAACAGCCGAACTCGCGCTGGTATTCCGGCTCGGGAATCTACCGGAATGTCTGGCTGGTGACAACAGAGAAAGTCTACGTGCCCCAGTGGGGAACGTTCATCACCACACCCGTGGTGACCGGAACCTCTGCTTCCGTTGAAGTCAGAACCAAGGTTACCAATGCTCTCCAGCAGGCTCAAGCGGTGACCTTAAAAACCGTTCTTGTCGACAAAAACGGGAAAGAAGTCGCGGCGACAGAGTCGGACGCCGTTGTTCCGAATGGCGCTGTGCATGAATTCGTTCAACAACTCACGATTGCAAATCCGGAGCTCTGGTCCGTCGAATCACCCGCGTTGTACCATGCTGTATCGACAGTGGAAAGCGGCGACGCTGCGATCGCTCAATGCAAGACAGCGTTCGGGATCCGGACGTTCGCATTCGATACCGCGAAGGGTTTCTTCCTGAACGGCAAACATATGAAGATTCTGGGCGTATGCGACCACCACGACCTCGGCTGTCTTGGCGCGGCCATCAACACACGCGCGCTGCAGCGGCAGCTCGAGCTCTTGAAGGCGATGGGATGCAACGGCATTCGAACCTCGCACAATCCGCCGGCACCCGAGCTTCTCGACCTCTGCGACGCAATGGGCTTCATCGTGATGGACGAAGCGTTCGATATGTGGTTGAAGGAAAAAACGAAATTCGATTATCATCTTGATTATGCAGAATGGCATAAACGCGACCTCGAAGATATGGTGTTGCGGGACAGGAACCATCCCTCCGTGTTCCTGTGGAGCATCGGGAACGAGATCAACGAGCAATGGGACCACAAGGACAGCATCGGCTCCGTCATGGCGAGGGAACTGGCCGGCATTATCCGAAACCTCGATACATCGCGGCCCGTCGTTTCGAACTGCAACGACGATAATCCGGACAACCCGATTATACGGTCCGGAGCGCTCGACATCATTGGATTCAGTTACGGCCACAATGACTACGCCCAGTTTCCCAAAACGTATCCCGGAAAGAAGCTGATCGGTTCCGAAACAACATCTGCCCTCGAATCCCGCGGGCACTACGACATGCCTTCGGACAGCGTCCGGCGCTGGCCTGTGCGCTGGGATGTTCCTTTCACCACCGGCAATCCGGACAACACGGTCTCGGCGTACGACAACTGCAGTGCACCCTGGGGAGCGACGCACGAGGAGGGGTGGAATCTCGTGAAGAAATATGATTTCGTTTCCGGCATGTTCATCTGGACGGGCTTCGATTACCTGGGCGAACCGACGCCGTATACATGGCCGTCGCGCAGCTCGTACTTCGGGATCCTCGACCTTGCGGGATTTCCGAAAGACGTGTATTACATGTACCAGAGCGAATGGACAGACAAGCCCGTTCTTCATCTCCTCCCGCACTGGAATTGGAAAATGGGCCAGACGATCGACGTCTGGGCGTTCACCAACTGCGACGAGGTGGAATTGTTCCTGAATGGAAAATCGATGGGAGTCAGAAAGAAAACCGGAGATCAACTCCATCTGGCGTGGCGTTTGACGTACGAACCCGGCACTTTGAAAGCTGTCGGGAAAAGAGGCGGCAATATCTTGACGGATGAAGTGAAGACCGCGGGACCTGCTGCGAAGATTGTTCTTGCACCAGATCGGAATGTGATCATTGCCGACGGGAGGGACCTCTCCTTTGTGACAGTCAGAGTTCTCGACGAGCAGGGAACCCTCGTCCCCGCCGCAGACAATATGATTCATTTCAAAATCTCTGGTAACGGGAGTATCGCCGGGGTGGACAACGGCAGTGAAACCGACCTCGACTCTTTCAAGGCGGACTACCGAAAGGCCTTCAACGGATTGGCACTCGTCGTTGTGCGGTCGGACGAGAAGACGGGAGCCATAAACATTGAGGCTTCTTCGGAGGGGCTGAAATCATCGGCCGTCGTCATTGAAACCAGATAGAGCTGTGCCTCTCGCGCACGAAGGGTGGCGCGAAAATCAGCAGACCAGCCAACATGCGTAGAGTGATCAGATCTATGGAAAAGTCACCCATGGTTCGCTCCATCGGAATTTTATCCACGCTTCTGTTTCTTATCGTGGGATCGCAAGCGTTCTCGCAATCGAAAGAGGCTGCAATGCGACTCTTCACCATCGATGCGAGCAAGCCCGTTGCCATTCCGGAGACTAATTATCTCGAAATGGGAAGCAAAGATGCCGGCCAATCGCCGGCTCGCAGCACTCTTTCGGTGAACAGCCGGTACTTGCTGCTCGACGGCAAACCGTGGCTCCCCGTGATGGGAG
>CAYLMV010000021.1:0-31996 GCA_964384415.1 uncultured Chitinophagaceae bacterium
GCGTAAACGGCAGAAGAATCCAATCCAGCAGAGACGGTCGTCCTTTGAGTGGACACTGTGGTCCCGTTCGAGAAGGGCCCCGGCTGGGAAATAACGGGGGTCGACTGGATGTCGATATTGAGCCCGCCGGTCGAGATGGCTACGGGAAGAATGGAAACATTTCCTCCGATGACGATGGTCCCCGTCCGCTCGTTGATGACAACCTTTGCAGCGACATCAGGAGTCACTTCGAGCAGTTCGACAAGCGAAACAAATTCGACAAGTCTCCCATCCTTTCGAAATTCCTCAGGAACGCTCACCGCGACGGTAGAGCCATCTTTTGGAATAGCAATCGCACCCTTGAATTTGGTGTTTACCGCACTGGCGATTCGCTCTGCGGTTGTAAAGTCCGATTGCATCAAGACGACGTACATGGACCAATCTTTGCTGAACTCCGATACCACAGCTTTTTCAATTGTTGCGCCTCCCGGAACTCTGCCGGCTGCTGTGTGGTTGCGCCGCACCTCGTTTCCTCCCGAACTCGCACTAAAACCTCCGACAGAAACCGGACCCTGGGCTGTTGCGTAGACCGCGCCGTCGAGACCGGAAAGAGGCGTCATCAACAATGTTCCTCCCTGAAGACCGGTCGCATCTCCAAGCGAGGAAACTATCACGTCGATAATTCCCCCCTCCCGCGAAAACCCGGGAATCGACGCCGTTACGATCACGGCAGCGACGTTTCGTAATCTCAAATCGCCCTGGGGAACGGTAATTCCGAACCTCTTCAGCATGCTGGAGACGGACTGCAGAGTAAACGTCGAACGCTGCGAATCCCCCGTGCCGTTGAGCCCCACCACGAGACCATACCCAATCAATTGCTCGTTGCGTATCCCCTGCAGGTAAGCAATGTCTTTGATGCGCGATGCAGAGTAAGACGAAGTCGCAAGGATTGCGCTCAAAATAGAAATAATGACGAATGTAAACCTTTTCATTTGTTTCTCCTCAGAAAATCCAGTGGAAAAATTTCGTAATCCAGCCGGGCTCCTGCGCCCGTGAAACAATGCCGTTTCCTTTGAAGATAATAATCGCGTCGGAAATATTGTATGAGTAAACGCTATTGTCCGGTTGGATGTCGGAGGGTCGTACGACCCCGGAGATCTTGATAATCTGTTCCTCGCCATTGATGACGATCGTCCGATTCCCAACGACAAAAAGATTTCCGTTCGTAAGAACTGAATCGACCGTGGCACTGACTTGCGCCTGGATCGATCCCGCACTCGACGTCGTCCCTTGTCCGGTGAATGAATTCTGGGTCCCAAGCGTTGCCCCTACTCCCGGAGCCGTACTTGGGCTGGAGCCCGTCGATATATTTCCCGCACCGGCGAGCGAAAGATTGCTCGTGCGTGAGGCGCTTGTCTGCGCGCTGTTCGATGCGCTCGAAGTCTCAACGACGAGAATCGTCACCGCATCCCCGACATGGTTTGCTTTCTGGTCGGAGAATAATGATCTTGACAGATTCTGCCGCATGTCTTGCGCGACGACGACAGTGGAAACGATAATTGATGAAATCAGTACGACGAGAATTGTGCTTTTTGTCATAACTTCACTCCGCGGTGACTTGAACTGTGTGTTCATCGATAACAATGGCCTCGATCCGCTCATGCGAATCGACCTTCTGGACTTCTATAGTGCTTCCGAATACTCCGTCTTCCCTAGCAATGGCTTTGATCGACAGCCGCACGTGCCCGTACCTGACCAGAAGAACGACAGGCTCGTCCCTGAAGATGAGTGGGATCAACTCCAATGAACTTTCGCTAAGAACTGAACCGGCCCCGACGATCCTTGACGTACGCTTTCCAATCAGATCTTCCTTGCTCGTGATCACGTCGTCGGGCATTGAGGTCATCTCGACATACCGGGTTCCGATGTTCTCATCGGTCAGAGTTACATGGCGCTCGAGCTGCCGGTCGGCGAAAAGTGCCTCACCGAAAAGCCGAACTTTGAGCGACACGATGAGTTGACGCTGGACCTTTCCTTCGCTTTCGATCTCCACGGGCAAAGTAACAAATCCACGCAATATCTTTTCCTCTTCCTGACCCACACGGAGCGAATATCCGTGACCCATGACGCTCACGGGTTCCAAGGTTCCCCGGAATTCGATAATCGCATCTTTGCGCATGGTCGAATCTAACCGGGAAATCACATATTGCCTCACGGAGTTCTTTATGACGTCTACACCAACAACGCTGGTCTGCCCAAAGAGAAGAAATGCTATTATTGAGAGAATTCCACTCATGATATCCGCCGTTTATCCTCGTTGCAAATTATTTGCCATCGTGAGCATATCTTGTACCGTCTGAATTGTCTTCGAGTTAATCTCGTAGGCGCGTTGTGCTACAATCATGCTGACCATTTCTTCGACAACATCGACATTAGACGCTTCGAGAGAGCCCGGCATCAACTCGCCGAAGCCTTCGCTGCCGGCTGTTCCGAGGATCGATTTTCCGGAAGCCGGTGTCTCCGTGTACAGGTTGCCGCCGATGGGTTTCAGTCCAACCGGGTTCACGAACTTCGCCATCTCAAGCTGTCCTACTTTCGTGGGGGAGCTTTGTCCCGCAACTGTCGCATTGATGGTGCCGTCTTTTCCTATGTCGATACTCGTGGTATCCGCTGGGAAAGTTAAACCTGGCTCGATGATGTTGCCCTGCGAGGTCACGAGCATCCCTTCTCCGGAAACTTTAAAAGACCCATCGCGGGTATAAGCGATCGTTCCGTCGGTCCTCCGCACCTGGATGAAACCGTCTCCTTGGATCGCCACGTCGAGGGGGTTGTTTGTCGGCTGGATGTCTCCCTGCGCAAAGCTCTTGGGAGTCGCTACGGGGATCGTTCCGTTTCCAACCTGAATCTCTGTCGCTGATTGAATGTTTGGATTTTCGGAAATTTCACTAGCCTTTAACGTTTGGTACATCAAGTCCTGAAACTCCGGCCTGCTCTTTTTAAAACCTGTCGTATTGACGTTGGCAAGATTATTAGCGATCAAATCAACGTTAAGTTGCTGACCGAACATTCCCGTTGCCGCCGTTCGCAATGCTCTATTCATATCTGCTCCTTCATATTAAATTTCCACCGATTTGGCTCTCTCCGCACACGGGAGGAGAGCGATGTTTAAAATTAGAGCTGACCGACCTCCAGGGCCTTCTCAAGGGTACCATCCTGGTACAGCATCGACTTCTGCGCCGACTCAAAACTCCTACTCAGCTCAATCATCTGAATCATTTCTTCGATTCCATTGACGTTCGACTCTTCCAGTTGCCCCTGCCGGACAATTGTATCTTTTCCGTCGGCCTCGGCTCCCTTTTCCTGCGCGCTCGAGACAAAATACGACCCTGCTTCTTTTTTCAGTGCGGAAGTGTCGGCAAAATTCGCGATCCGTAATTTCGCTATGACTTTGCCATCAACCGAAATTCCGCCCGATTCGTTAATCAGGATGTCCCCTTGAGACAATTTCCGCATGTCCGGGAGTTGAATTGGGCCGGCCGTCCCCAGCACCGGATACCCCTGCGCTGTCACAACCGTGCCCTCCGTGGAAAGGCTGAAGCTGCCGTTTCTCGTGTAGCAGACACCAGTTGGCGACTGTGCCGCAAAAAAGCCGGGACCCTGGATAGCGAGGTCGAGAGGATTTCCCGTCTGGTTCATCGACCCTTCCGAGAAGTCGGTATATTCCCTGACGTCCATCCCAGAGAGTTCTCCGCCCCCCTTCGCTTGCGCAACGCCGGTGCCTTTCAGGATTTGAACAAAAAGATTGTCCCGCTTGAATCCCGTTGTACTGATGTTAGCGAGATTATTGGAAATCACTTCCAGCTTGACCATCCGAGGCATCATTCCCGACCCCGAAGCGTAAATACCTTTGATCATAGCATCCTCTGTGCATGATTGGCGGACGATTGAAATTTTTGAAGACGATCGAGCAAATCAACTTCCCCTCTCCCAAGCCCAGTTTTTTTTGCGGCTTTTCGTTTGGCCCCCATCACTCTCGACAGGTGGGGGGTGTTGATGAGCTTCGTTCTCGAGGTTTTTTCCTCTTTGTGCGTTTGCAGGTCGATTATTAACTGCATCTCACCCTGCCCGCGCTGAAAGCGTTGGGCCAATTCCACCACTGCGTTCGACTCCTCGGGGAGATCATTCGGCAGAATGCTGATCTCTTCCAGTTGTTTCTGGTTGGGTGTCACGAATTCTCTTGCTTGCAAAGTCGGTTGTTGCGTTTCCTCCAAGCGAACCACTCTCGGTTCGTTCCTTTGAGGAGCTCGTTTCGATATGACATATAAAACCGAAGCCGTGCCGGCAAGGGCTATGCACACTGCAACGAGACCAAGAAGTACGGCAGAGCTTCCGCCTTTTCCTTCCTGCGGCCTGACATCGTCTCTCGCGGGGGATCCGACGGCCATAACTTCGACCCGTGCTTTCTCTATGGTCCTGGGAAGTGCTGCAACCGGAGCGATAACGGGAATCTTTCTTCGCGCGGGTTGACCAGCCTTCAACCAACGCCGGGAGGGATGGTTGAATCCCTGGAGGCTTTGCCGAAGCGATGCCCGTTGGGCATTACGTGAAACCGGTGGCGCTGGTGTAGAAAGCGGCGTCTGGCGGATTCTCTTTGCGAGAACCGGGACCTTATGCTGGGCCATCCAAATCTGTTTTTTCAATGCATTTTGCAAATCGCCATTGGCAGGATAAAATGCGCTTGTGCCCGGGCGTTGAACATTCTTGCCCTTCAAGATCACCGCCGAATGTTTCTTCGGCACAGGGCGAACTTTTGAGTCGACGGGTTTTATCGTCGCGGATTCAGTGGCGTTCGTGACGGTGAAAGCGGCCAGAGCGCATAGGAGCAAACTCCAGAATAATTTCCTCATTGATGTATCCTTCTGATAGGAAGAGTGATGATAAATGATGTTCCTTTATTCAATTCGCTTTCGACCCGGATCTGCCCCTGATGCTGAGCGATGATATTCCGGGAGATCGCAAGACCAAGACCGGTTCCCTTTCCTTCTTCTTTCGTGGTAAAGAAAGGTTGAAACACCTTTTCGATATTCTCCTGCGAAATGCCGGATCCCGTATCACAAAACCTGACCGTGAGATTGAATCCTTCCAGCATGCTCGAGATAAAAATCCTCCCCCCTTTGGGCATTGCATCGCGTGCATTGATCGCCATATTGAGGAACACTTGTTGGAGATAATTAGGATTTCCGACAATTTGCGGAAGATCGTTGGAGAGAGCGAGTTCAAACTCAATTTTCTCGCTGCGATATTCGTGCTGCACCATCGCCACAACATCTTCGATAGCTTTGTTGACGTCCGTCGGCTGGGTCGAGACATCCTCGGAAACGTTTCTGGAGAAGTTCATGAGCCGCTTCGTGATCGCGCTGAGACGCTGAACCTGCTGACGCACCAGATCCATTCCGTTGGGCAATGCAATCCCTCGTTGCACCATATCCATCTGAAGCATGAGGACTTGGACGGGGTTCTTGATTTCATGGACAATGCTCGCCGCCAATTCTCCGATCGCCGCCAGCTTTGCCGCTTGGATCATCTGTGCCTCGGACGACTTCAGCTGCTTGTTTGCGTCGACGAGTTCCTCGTACGTACGCCAGTTCTCGACGCCCGCCGCTGCCTGGTTGGCAAGCACGGACAAGAGCTGTATGTCCTGATTCGAGAACTCCGGCTGGGGCTTTTCCGTATGAATGAGATAAATTCCGATCGAGCGATTGCGGAGAATGAGAGGAACGATAACAAAATTCTTTGCCGTACCAGTTGCAACGAGGCTCTCGAGGTCTGGAATGATCACGGTTTTCTTTTCTTCAAAGACCCAGTCGCAAATGCCGGATTCAAGCTGCTGTTGCGCCTCTTCCTTCAATCGCGGATCGTGCCCCTGGGAGAGCGGGAGAAGCGTGTTGGAGCTTGAATCGAGAAGAAAGATGTTGGACTCCAAAACCGGGATCACCTGTTGGGTCAGATCGAAGAGCGTTGCAAGGATGGTTTCTGGGTTGACAGCTGTACTGACGATACTCGACAGTCGTTGCATCGCCACGAGTTCGTCGATAGAGCTCCGGATCGCGAGATTGTTCTTAGTGAAGCTTGTGTTTTCCTTGCGCAGCAGTTCGATCGTCGTCTCCAGCGCTTTGATATATTTCTCCCGGCTCTCGATAAACGATTCGAACTGAGGCAACGCTTCGTCGAGCAGTTCGTTTCGGCTTTTGGTGTTTTCGCCTTGGTTTTTCATCGATCAATACCCCCTGCCCGAAACGAATGCGGTCACTTCTTCGATATCGGTTTGGATTACTTCTCCATAGACTGCCAGATACTCCTTCAGCACGTTCTCATCGCTTAGCTGAAGTCTCTCAAGAGCCAGCGGGTCGTAGCTCGCGCCTTTGTCGAACTCCACGGGGACGCTCCCGCTCAGGTTTAACCCGATAACGTCGGCAACATGGATCAACGCGACGAGGTCGGGGTTTAGTGTGGCCTTTGATGGGTGATGGTGGTGAGCGATGGCTTCGACCAGGTGATCCGGCATGTTCCATCGTTCGGCGAGCCAACCGCCAACCTCGGCATGCGTAACGCCGAGAACGCTCTCTTCCGCTTCAAGCATCGTGAGCTCTGAATCGCGGGCAATATCCACAATGCGCTTGTACTCGTTGGAGAAGTAGCGGTGCAGCACAGAAATTCCCATGTCGTGCAGTAGCCCGCCGACGAACACTTCGCCGCTCACGCGGTAGTGGAGATCCCGGGCAAGCCGCCGTGCAATCACTCCGGTTGTGATTGCATGATCCCAGAAGATCTTTGCGTCGAAGTAGTTGTCCGATTTCTTCTGGAGAGAGCTTACCAGCGAGATGCTGATGACGATCTCTTTGAGGGCGTCAAATCCGAGCACGATGATCGCAAAATCGATCGTTGAGATCTTTTTGGGAAACCCGTAGAACGGAGAGTTAGCGATCTTCAAGACCTTTGCGGTGAGCGCCTGGTCCGAAGAAATGACCCTGCCCAGCTTGGAAGCGCTCGTTCTCGGATTGTCGACCAGTTCGACGACTTCGAGCGCAATCGAAGGGAGCGCGGGAAGCTGGATAATCGTTTTGACTTTTTCGTGTATTTGTTCTGGAGTTATCATAGCGTTACTCTCTGTGGCTGAATATTCCAAAGTACGTTTTTTAGGAGAGTCAGTGACTGGCCGTGAAGCTCCGTCACTGTCCCCTCGTCGAGCTTTAGCACCCGTCCGATTTCTTCGAAGGAAACATTTTCGTAGTAGTACAAAGCAAGGATAATTCTCTGAGTATCCGGCAGATCTCCCATCGCTTCGACAAATTTCCCTTTAATTTCGCTCACAAAATCCTCCAATGATTGTCCGCCATCGATATCCGTGCGCATCTGCCTGCAATACTTCTCCAGCTGTTCACGGTCAAGTTTGGTTTCTTCAAAATCAATAAGGTCGATTGCTGCCTGGTCGTACGTCAGCGGACCGTCATGAGAAAAAGGTCCGAGTTGAAGTCTGTTGCAGAGGACGTCGGCGGCGTGTACAGTTGCCGAGAGCGCCGGGTCAACGGTCGCATTCTCCGGAGAGTGATGGAAGCGGATTGCCTCGGCGATTCCGGCAGGCAGCTGCCATTTGGTAGCCATCCAGAAACCCGCGTCGCCATGCGACACCCCGGATGTCGTTTCGGTCGAGACGATAAGCCGTCCGTGATGGGAACGGCGGGGTGCACTCTCATCTTCGTTTACAATCTGATGAAGAATGACGAACCCGATGTCGTGAAGAAGCCCCGCGACAAAGGCATCGTTGGAATTGCATTTTTTTGAATGTTCCGCCAGGTACCCCGCAACGATGGCGCACGTCAAGGAATGATTCCACGTCTCCTCGTACTCAAAGATGATGTTGACCACCTTTCGCAAGGCGTTGTTGACGAGAAGACTCGAGACCGTCTCTTTCAGCACTTCGAAACCCAGCAGGACAATGGCAAAATCGAGCGTGTTGACCCTTTTCGAAAACCCGTAATACGACGAGTTTGCCCTGCGGAGGATGCCCTGCGTGAGTGACGGATCCTTTAAGAGCGTAGAGGAGAGTCGCGCGATGCTTGTTCTGGAATCGCTCGCCAGGTTTAGGATCTCTCCGACGATCGTGGGCGTGGCAATCAATTTTCCTTTGGCCTCAAGGGTGAATGGGTTTTTGTTAAATGTCTTTATCATGGTTTCATCAAGGACTAAAGTGATTTTTTAAGCATGCCGCGCAAGCTTCGGAGGACGGTCGTATGAATCTGGAACACCCGTGATTCCGACAACCGCACTACGGCAGCAATTTCTTTGAATGTGAGCTCTTCATAATAATAGAGCATGACGATCAGGCGATCGCGTTCGGCCAGTTGCTCAAGGGCCCCGATGATTGCATCCTTCATTTGATGGTCATTCGTGATCTCTGAAGGATCCTCTTTCTCATCCGTTGAGAGCGCACTCAACCGGGAAGAGTACTCCAGCAAATCAGATGATGTCCTCGGCGTCTTGTTGACTTCCTGGATGATCTCTGAATATCTCTCTATCGTGATCGACAACTTCTCCGCAAGATCGCCGGCAGTTGTCGAACTGTTTTCCTGCTGTCCCGCCCGTTGTGCCATCGCGTCTGCATCGCGCTCGGCCCTCCTCACGGATCGCGGGACCCAGTCCAGCTTCCGCAATTCATCCTGGATCGATCCCTTAATGCGGCTTACTGCGTACGTCTGGAATTGAACTCCTCGCGCCGAATCGAACTTCTCGATAGCATCGAGGAGTCCGATGATCCCGAATTGCACGAGATCCGATCTCTCTAGCGCCGCCGAAGAACGAAACGTTGCAAGACCGATTTTGTTAACGACAAAGTTTACGAGACCCAAGTTGTCGAAGAACATCTTGTTGTGAACGCCGCTTAGTGCGACCCGGCCCGTCATTTCTTGTATGTGAAGATCCTGTTGCATGTTCTGACTTATCTATCTGTGTATGTGTAATGAAGTTCGCTGTTAATAATACTCTGTGTAGAACTCACTATTACGCTTTAGTCTGGACGGCCGGATTGTGCCGTTTCGCCGGATCTGCGGTATTCAGGTTTTCTTGCACCTCTATCACAGGTTCACGCGGAGGGGACATGATCATAGCAAGAACCGCGGTTCCGGCCAGTTCTATACCAATGAACACGATGAAGGCTCGAGCAATCAAATCAAACAATCCGACGCCTTGAGCCCCAAAGATAACTGCCGACACGAAGAACCCGAGCAAACCCATCTCAAACACGATTGTTTTCATTGACTTTTTCCTAATTCTAAAATGAGGGATTGACGAATAACGGTTTGCGCCACTGCCCGTAGAGAAAGCGAGGCCGCACTCGTGGGATATCTTTTCATGACCGGTTCCTGCGCCAGGACTGCGTGGCGCATGTTCGCGTCGTAGGGAATCGATCCCAGGTATCCGATGTCGCGTTTCAGGAAGTGATCGACTGCCATTCTCAGTTTCTGGACAGTCTCGTCGGCTTGGCTCGGAACCTGCGACGCATTCATCAGAACCGAAATCCTTTCGGTCGGGCGGGAAATCGAAATCGTTTTGATCACCGCGTACGAGTCCATCACCGATGTCGGTTCGATGCTCGTGACGACGATGGCTTCATCCGATTCCAGCGAGTACTTTATCGTCTCCCTCGACAAACCCGCGGAGGTGTCGATGAGTAGAAAATCAAAGTGTTCTTCAAGCGAGAAGAGATTCTGGAGAAAGCGATCCTGCACTATTGTTGTCATCTCGGGGTAGTCCGTATCTCCTGAACTTCCCGGGAGAATTTTCAGATTCTCGTACGGGCTGACAAGTGCATCTTCGATATCCACCCGACCATGAAGAACCTGTCCCAAACGATGACGCGGTGCGATGCCGAGGAGAACGTCGAGATTGCCAAGGTTGGAGTCCGCATCAACAAGAAGCACCTTCTGCCCGATATCGCACAGACCTATCGCTAAATTCAGCGCGACAGTACTTTTCCCAACGCCTCCCTTGCCGCTGGTCACGGCAATGCGATAGGGCATTGTCGCAGTTTGCACCGTGTAGTTCTCGATGGCGATCTCGCGTAAGCGAGTAGCTTGATCTACGATGAGTGTCTGTTCATGCATGGGCTATCGTTCCTGGATAAATCATTCGAGCCAGCTTGTCCGGTTCTGCGAGCATAATATCATCCGGCACCGCTTGTCCTGTCGTGATGAACGAGATTGGGAGTTGGGTATGGAGGGCGATGTCCAGCATGCTGCCAAGGGCGACCGCCTCATCAATTTTCGACAGAATGATCCTGTTCGGTTTGAGAGTTGCAAATTTTTCGATGATTTCGAACATTGTCCGTTTGTTGGTCGGCGCGCTGATGACAAGATGAACTTCGTCCGGCTCGAGAACGTGGATGAGCCTTTTTAATTCGCTCAGCTCGCGCTTCATGCGTTGGTTGCGCCCAACCGTATCGACAAAGACGACGTCTTTCGTCCGGAATTTCTTCAACGCCGAAGCCATGTCGCCCGGCTTGTAGACCACTTCCATCGGAATATCGGCGATGCTGGCAAACGTCCGGAGTTGCTCGATGGCTCCAATGCGATACGTATCCGCCGAGATCAATCCGATATTCAAGTGCTGGACGAGCTTGCCGATTGCAGCGAGCTTTGCGATCGTGGTCGTTTTGCCTACCCCGGTAGGTCCGACGAGGGCAATGACTCGGGATCGCTTGACACTCTCTTTGGAAGGCTGCGATGTCTTGAGAAGGCCTGCAATTTCTGCAAGAAGGCATTTTTCCGCCGCTTGTTTGTTATCCCGCTCAGCGGCGTCAAGCTTTCCGTAGACAACCTGAACCAAATCCGCCGCGATCTGTTCGTCTACGTCATTCTGGACCAGTGCCCGATACGCCTCCTGCAAGTATTGCGGGAGCGCCGGCATATTTGAATACTTGAAATGCTCGGCAATGGACACCAGTGTACTTTTCATTTCTTCCATATCCGCCTTCAACTCGCGCATTTCTATCCGATCGGAGGAAGGGAGTGGTTTTCTTTCTTCGGTTTTTGGAGTCCGTCTTTCAAAATGCTCAGCGACGTTTTTCAAGCCTTCAAACGTATTGCTTGCCGCAGAATCCCGTCCCTTAATGGATGCTGCACGTTGCAACAGCTGATTGAAGGTCGCTTCACTCTGCTGATACGGGGCTGATGGCGCCCGCTGTACCGGCTGGTCGTCGATTGCGGCAGTCACTTCAAGCATCTCCTTTCCGAGGAAATTGAAGTGCTTTCCGTTCGCAATCTTTTTTGTGTTGAGGATAATCGCCTCCGGGCCGAGTTCTTGTTTCATCTGTTCGGTCGCTTCTTTCATTGTTGCCGCAACGAATTTCTTAATTCTCATGGTTGATCTCCAGTTTTCCGGTGAATTCAATCTCAGTTTCAGCAGGTAGTTCTGTGAATGATAATACCACAACTGTCGGGAAGGCAGTGTGAATGAGACGATAAAGGTATGTTCTAACAGTAGCCGCGCAAAGGACGAGCGGGCGCAAGCCACCCGCAATCGACTTCTCCACATTCTCAGTAAGACTTGCATGAATCGATTCGATCATCGCAGGAGAAAGCCCCAGGCTGGGGGTGCTCTCCCGTTGATTCTGCAGCGCGTTCGTAATCAGTTGCTCTAACCTTGGCCCCAGGACGATCGCGCGAATGACCCCTTTGGGATCACGGTACATGTGTGCAATGGTCTCGGAGAGCGAATGGCGAACGTACTCCGTAAGGACGTCGACGTTCTTCGTGACGCGTGCGTAATCCACGAGGGATTCTAAAATCGTGACTAGGTCGCGGATGGGAATGCTCTCCTTCAAAAGATTTTGCAGGACCTTTTGTACCGTTCCTGTCGGGAGGAGTTCCGGCGTCAGGTCTTCGACGACTGCCGGATAATCTTTTTTGAGATTTTCTATCAATTTTTTCGTGTCCTGCCTGCCCAATAACTTGTCCGCATTGCGCCGCAAGAGTTCCTGTAAGTGGGTAGAGAGAACAGCGGACGGTTCGACAACAGTGTAGCCGGAGATCTCCGCATGCTCCCGTTCGTGTGTCCGTATCCAAAGAGCGGGGAGTCCGAACGCAGGCTCCTTCACGCCGATGCCTTCGAGAGCCTCCTCGACGCCGGCAGCGTTCATCGCAAGCAGGCGGTCCATGAGGAGCCGATCGGTTGCAATGACGTTTCCTCGAATCTTCACGACATATTGGTTCGGTTCTAATTGAAGATTGTCACGAACGCGCACCGGCGGAATCACGATGCCGAGTTCGAGAGCGAGCTGTTTTCTGATATTCGTAATGCGATTGAAGAGGTCACCCCCCTGGGTATCATCCACGAGAGCGATCAGTCCGTAGCCAATTTCCAGCTCGAGCGAATCGACCTGGACGTAGTCTTCTACGCGTTCTTCTTTCACTTCCGCTTTAGGTGCGGCGACTACGGCCAACTTTTTCTTATCCGACTTGTCGCGCATGGTGACGAATCCCGCCGAGCCAGCCAAGCCTGAAAGGATTAAAAAAGGCAACGTCGGCAGTCCGGGGACGATTGCGAAGAGGAAGAGCGCTCCGGATGCAATAAGGAGCGCCTTAGGCCTGCCGAACAACTGGGTACGTATTTCTTTGTCGAGCTGAGTTCCGGAACCTCCCCGCGTAACAACCATTCCGGCAGCGGTAGCCACAACGAGGGCCGGTATTTGAGTGACAAGACCGTCGCCCACAGTCAGCAGTGTATAGCTGTGCAGTGCGTCGGTAAACGAAAGGCCCTTCTGTGCGACACCGATGATGAACCCGCCCAGGATGTTAATAATATTGATGAGCAACCCGGCGATCGCGTCCCCTTTGACGAATTTGCTCGCCCCGTCCATTGCTCCAAAAAATTCCGCTTCGCGCGCGACATGTGCCCGGCGTTCACGCGCTTCGATCTCGTTGATCAAACCTGCGTTCATGTCGGCATCGATAGCCATCTGTTTTCCGGGCATTGCGTCCAAAGTAAACCTGGCAGCGACTTCCGAGATCCTTCCTGCTCCTTTCACAATCACGATGAACTGGATTAACACCAAGATGAGGAAGATCACGAATCCGACAACATAGTTGCCTTTTACCACGAACGAGCCGAATGCATTGATCACCTCTCCGGCGTACCCTTCTCCAAGGATGAGCCGGGTTGAGGCAACGTTCAACGAAAGCCGGAAAATTGTCAGAAGAAGGAGGAGCCCCGGAAAAACCGAAAGTTCGAGAGGACTGTTGATGTACATCGCCACTAAAAGGATCAGAAGCGCCGCAGTAATATTAAGGGCGAGCAAAACGTCGAGAAGCATCGCAGGAATCGGAAGAATCATCAACGCGAGAATCATGATCACTCCGCCCGCGAGGACGATGTCGCTGTTTTTTCGCAGTAAGTCGAGAGCCGAAGTTGCCTTCGAAGAACCAGCGAGATGTGGGAGTGTTGATTGCATAAACGGTTATTTCGGTTTGTACGTGTGCTTCGAATTCTTTTGTCTGAATATGTAGGCGAGAAGCTGTGCAACCGCCTGGAACATTTTTTCTGGTATCGCGTCTCCGATATCGACAGACTTGTACAGAGCGCGGGCAAGAACTTTGTCCTCGATAATCGGGATGTTGTGTTTGCGAGCAATCTCTTTGATCCGCTGGGCAATAAGCTCGACGCCTTTCGCCACTACGCGCGGGGCATCCATTTTTGTGGATTCATACTTCAGCGCCACGGCGACGTGTGTCGGGTTCGTCACTACGACATCCGCTTTGGGAACGTCATGCATCATGCGTTTATACGCAATCTGCCTCTGCACCGTTCTGATACGCCCTTTGATGAGAGGATCGCCTTCCGTGGTCTTGGTTTCTTCTTTCACTTCCTGTTTCGTCATCCGTATGTCTCGCTCGAATTCGAACTTCTGGAAAAGGTAGTCGAAAAGTGCAAGCACCAGAAACGCCATTCCAATCTTGAACCCAGCGGCGAGGGAAGAATCAACCAGAAACGAGAGGATCCCGCGCACGTCCCCGTCCATTAGCGCCAAAGTGTCTCCCATCATCCCGTGGATAGAGATATACGCGACGGCGGCAATCACGGCGACCTTCAGCAGATTCTTCAACAATTCCACCATGGCGCGCCGAGATATTAATACTTTCTTCATGCCCGAAATAGGGTTGATCTTGTTCCATTTCAGCGCGAGCGCTTCCGGCGAGAAGTAAAAACCGACCTGTGCGACACTGGCGCCAAACCCTACGACAAGCAGCCCGAGGAGCATCGGAGCCAGGAGATACAAGCACATAACGATGCCCTGGACGGCGTAGTAATGAACGTTCGCCCTGGAAAGGACGATCGTCGAGGCGTTGGAGAAAATCGTGCGGGAGATCGATGCAATGTTGTTCGCAAGAGCCGTCCCACCGAAGTAGAGGATGAGCAACCCGAACACGATAATAAAAGCAGAGTTCATCTCCGCACTGCGCGCGACGGAGCCCTTCTTGCGGCTCTCCTCACGCTTGTACGGAGTCGCTTGTTCTGTTTTATCCTGGGATGAACTGGATTCTTCGGCCATGGTCAGAGCACTCTCACCAATTCAAGAATATTGTCTTCGAACCCTAACAACAGTTTTTTAAAAATGAAGAACATAAATGGAGCTGTGGAAACCAACACAATCAACCCGACGCCTATGCTAAGAGGAAAGCTAATGATGAACACGTTCATCTGAGGCATGACACGGGCGAGGACCGAGAGGCCGACGTTCGTGAGAAATTCAGCCACCATAACGGGCGCCGCAATCTTCACCGCGACCACAAACATCAGAGACCCAAACGAAACCATCTTTTCAAAAAGAGGGAAGCTGAAACCAAAAGTTCCGATGGGGACCGAGGAGTACGTCAGTTGAAGAGCTTCGAGAACGAAATGGTGGCCGTTGATAAGAAGGAAGACCAGCAGCGCAAAGAGATACAAGAACTCGCCAAGAATCGGCACCTGGTCGTTGTCCTCCGGGCTGAACATGTTCGCCGCGGATAAGCCTAAACTGAATGAGATGAGTTCGCCCGCATACTTGATGGCGGCGAAAAAGATTCCAACTGAAAACCCGAGGATCACTCCTACCATCACCTCGCGAATGACAAGGACAAAAAACGGCAGGAGCTGAAGGTCGAGCCCAACAGCGTGTTGCGAGACCATCGGATAGAGCACGAACGATAGAAAAGCTCCGAGACCGGCCTTGGTCTGGACAGGCACGCTCTGGTCACCGAAGATCGGCGCTACAACGATAAGAGCCGTGATCCGGGCGAAGATGAGAAGGAAGAGCAAGAATTGGCCGATATAGATTTCCATATTCTAATGCACCATGTTCGGAATCTGGGCGAAAAGGCTTACCGTAAAATTCACCATAATGTCAATAATCCAGGGGAGCGTCAGCACCGTCACGACTGCAATTGCAATAAGTTTTGGTACGAACGTCAGGGTAAACTCCTGGATTGATGTCGCCGCCTGGAAGACCGAAATCACGAACCCGATCACCAGCGAGACAAGGAGAACCGGCGCCGATACCAGCAGCATCGTGTAGAATGATTCCCTAAAAAGGTGAATAACAAATTCTTCTGACATGAGCTTCTTCGCCTATTGGTAACTTGCCATCAGTGAACTGACAACGAGATGCCATCCATCCACAAGGATGAAAAGCAGAATCTTGAACGGCAGGGAGATCATTGCCGGGGGCAACATCATCATTCCCATGGACATGAGAATACTCGAGACCACGACGTCAATGATGAGAAACGGGATAAAAATGATGAAGCCGATCTGGAACCCTGTACGTAGTTCACTGATTGCGAACGCCGGTATCACCACGTAGGTCGGCACATCTGCCCTGCTGTTGGGTTTTTGCATATTCGCCATCTTGACGAACAATGCAAGATCCTCCTCGCGCGTCTGCTTAAACATGAATTCACGCAGGGGGTCGATCCCCTTGTCGTACGCCTCGGTGAGGCCCATTTTCTTGTCGAGGTACGGCTGCACCGCGTTCGTGTTGATCTTACTCCACACCGGTGCCATGATAAAGAACGTGAGAAACATCGCAAGGCCCACCATGATTTGCGCCGGGGGCATTTGTGGCGTGCCAAGCGCCTGTTTAAGAAAATGGAATACCACGATGATGCGGGTAAATGCGGTTGTGAGGATCAGGATCGCCGGGGCGAGCGACAAGATCGTCATCAGTAAGAGAATCTGAAGCGTGACGGAGACGTCTTCGGGCTTGGTGGATTTCCCTACTTCGATCGACAATTTCGGAAATGGGAGCGCCCGTTGCTGCGCGAACGTTTCAGTGCATACCAAGAGGCTTACAAGTAAAATCAGTATCAGGTTTCTATTTAAGTGAGTCATGCTCGTTCAGTTTCCCTCTTCCGTTTCCTGCCGGCGATCTCCGACGGAGCCTTGCCGATTTTTGGGACGAAGAAATCCCATGTTCCGGACAAGATAGTCCGCGAATGCGCCACCGGACGGAAGGCCGATTCCGTTCTTTGCGGAAGCCTTCGCGGCGCCGTTTTCAGCTTCCATGATATTGGTGTCGATCCAGTGCAGAATGTCGGCGTCTTCGATTTCTCCGAGCGTTGACATCCCTTCTTCGGTCATCCCGACGATGAAAATCTTGTTGAGCACTTTGAGAACGACCACAGAACGTTTTGGCTGGATCAGTTGTTGTCCGAGAATATCCACGCTCACGAGCGTTGATCTCTTCGCCTGGAACCCGAAGAGGTATTTTTTCATCACAATCACCAGGACGAACATCAGTCCGAGGACTGCAGCGAGCGAAGCGAGTGTCTTAAGAAGTACCCATCCCATGGTTTATTTCCCTAGATTTTTTACTCGTTCAGAAGCTTCAACGAGGCTGGTGACCCGAATTGCAAAGTGTTTTTCGATGACGACGACTTCCCCCTCCGCCATTTTGCGGCCATTGATCAGGATATCTACAGGCTCGCTGGCCAGTTTTTCGAATTCAACCACCGAACCTCGCTGCAAATCCAGAATGTCCCTGATCGGCAGGTTGGTTCTCCCAAGCTCGATCGAAACAGGAAGGCTCAGGTCGAGGAGAAGCCCCATTTTCTTTTCTTTGTCTGCCCCATATGTGCTCGCTTCGAGCTGCTGAAACTGAGCGCTTTCCACCTGCGTGTTCCCCTTTATTGCTGCAACTTCTTCAGGCCCTTGGCTTGGTGTTGTAATGTCTTGCTCTTCCATAATTCCTTATTCTCCTTGTTTTGCTTCAATTTCTGTTCGTGTGACTTTGATTGCAGTGCGCCCGTTTGATACGCCTGGCCGACCCCATAAGCGCGGCCTGTTGCCGAATGCTACCTGAACTTCCCCGCTGATGGGCAGATTAGTTTTCAAGATGTCCCCCGGTTCAAGTTCCAAAAGCTCACGCACCGTGATCGTCGTTGAGCCGAGAACGCCCACCGCCTCGATGGCGGTATGGCCGATACTCTTCAGTATCTGCCGCGACCAATCGCCCTGGCTGTTTGTCCCCGGCATTGAATTGAAATGCTGGGCGTTGAGTTTAGCAAGTTCCTCTTCAAGTGCAAAGGTCGGAAAGCAGAGGCTCATGAGAAACCGTTGATCTCCAAATGAAATCTCAAAGCATACAACGAGGACGATTTCGCTTGTGGGCGCGATTTGAGCAAATTCTCCCTCACTTTCGTAGCGGTCCATTTTGAAATTGAAATCGGCGATTGTTTTCCATGATTTCTGCAAATCGACGAGCGCCCTTTGCGCGATTCCCTTGATGATGCTCTGTTCGATCTTGGTGATCTGCCGAGCGCGTTTTTCGCCGTCGGTCGATCCGCCGAGAAGCCGGGAAACCATCGCCATCACCAGCTGCGGGCTGAACTCCAACAATGCAAACGCATCCTTGTCCGAGATCCGGAAAACATAGAGGCAGCTGGGGCTCGGGATGGAGAGGACATATTCCGAGTAGAAAAGCTGATCGACCGACGTCACCGTAACACCCACCGTCGTCTGAAGCCGGGCGAGAAGGTAGGAAGCAAACGATTCGCTGAAATTTTCATGAACCGACTGCAGCGTCCGTAGTTGATTTTTTGACAGCCTATGCGGAAGACGAAAATCAAACGTGACAACTTCCCGCTCGGACTTCCCACCCGAAAATTGGATGGGCGCCCCTTTCGGTTCATCGATGGGAATACCAGAAAGAAGGCTATCGATTTCTTGTTGAGAAAGTATTTCGGCCACAATAAATTCCTACTGGATGATGAATTTGCTGAAGTATACGTTCTTGAGTTTTCCGGTCCTGAGCATCTCACCGATCTTCTTCGAAATTTCACCTCGCAGAAGTTCACGCTGTTCAGTACTGACCAACTCGGTCAATCCTTTGCTGGTGAGAATCGAATTAAGCAAATCCCTGACCTGAACTTCCTTCTTTTCCAATTCCTGCTGCGCCTCTGGTGTGGACACTTCTACACCCACGGTGGTAAGAAGGAAGCGCGTTCCATTCGTACCAGCCGGGTTCACAATGATGTCCTTGATGAGGAATATATTCTGGGTCGCGGATTCGGCTTTTTGGTTTTCCTCTTCCGTCTTTGCAGCTGCGGGTTCGGAGCGGGCCGGCGCAAGAACGAGTTTAGCCATCAGGAAGTACACTACAGCCAGCTGCACAACAAAAATCGGGATACCGATCATGAGGAGCTTTTTAGAGAAAAATGAAGGCGCCGAAGCTTTGGGCGCGTTCTCTGAGTTTTGCGTTGAGGGTTGATTTTGTGGTGTGAGATCTTTTGCCATGGTTTCCAACTGTTTTTCCATATAATTGGCAAATCATGTGCCACGTGTTCGAGAATGAGGAGAACTCAGGAGGGCGTAAATAGGGAGGTTTAGGGGGATCGCGGGAAAGGAGGCCGAAAACACGCACACCGGTGGTGGAGAATAACAGACAGCTGGTGAATAATCCGCTTACGACCTTAGCTTTTCTTCTTGCTCCGACCCAAGTTCAGGCATCGACGCCGATATTCCACGACTTTATCGATCACCTCGCCGACGGATTCCCGCACCAACAGTTTTTTTCCGGTGGAGGTACTGATCATCGTATCAGGAGTTTCCTCCACAAATTCGATAAGGTCAGCGTTAATGATGATCTTGTGATTGTGAAGACGCGTTACTTCAATCATACTCTGCCTCATTTAATGAGTTGGAGAAACCTGAACACCTGGCTGAATGTGAGCCCGCGTCAGCAAGCATACATACCGTGAGCCTAAGCGGTACAAATAAAAGCGGGCGGTCCCGTCACGAGACCGCCCGCGTTTTCACTCTTACCTCTTCAAACTGACAACCTCATCCAAGAACTGATCGGCTACCGTAATAACGCGTGCATTGGCCTGGAAGCCTCGCTGCGCAGTGATCATGTTCGTGAATTCCTGAGCAAGATCCACGTTTGACTGTTCCAGTGATCCTGAGACAATGGTCGACCCGGCAGATCCGCCTGAAATTCCAATCGTAGGCGTTCCGGAGTTTCCGGATGCATCGAACATGTTTTGTCCCGACTTTGTAAGTCCGCTTGGATTGTTGAAAGTGGCAAGCATGACCTGGCCCATCGTTGCAGTCGCTCCGTTCGAAAACGTTCCGATAATTTCTCCGGTCTGATCTACCGAGACCCCATTCAGACTACCCGCACTATATCCGTCCTGGCTCTGCGGAGAGATGGTCGAAGTCCCGTTCGTTTGTGTAATTCCCGAGAAAGCATTTGCCGTACCGGCACTTAACTCAACAGACATCGCAGAGGCGCCGTCGTTGGGGCTGATCTTGAGGCCCGAAGAACCATCGTCGTAGGTAAATGATTTCAAGGTTCCATCGGCATTGAAATCTATCTTGCCGGTCTGGCCCGCTGTTATCGTAGCAGGATTGGGGACGTCTGCGGACCATGTCCACTCATTCGGGGTGGATGTTTTTGTGAATTTCACCGATAACGTATGAGAATTGCCTAAAGAATCATATACTGTTACGGATGCATTTGTTGAATCTGCGGCCTTCGACAGGTCCGCCGTGCACGTGGTTGTGCCGGCTGTCTGCGTTAAGCCAGTCGATGTGATGTCCAATGAAATAGAAGGTGAATTATTCGTGGGCACCAATGTTACATTGGCTGGGGTAAATGACGTTAATGCTCCTGTAACAGGGTCAAACGTCGCCGTGCCCGTTCCGCCAGTCACCGCCCCGGCAGAGTCTGCAGTTGCTACGCTCCAAGTATCCGCGGCTGTCTTTGTGAGTGTCATTGTGACGTCGTGTGACGCACCAAAGTCATCCGTGGCTTTAAACTGTTGAGTGATCGATCCACCAACGGCTGTCCCTGCATCGATATTACCAGTGATGTTGGCGTTGGCAACCGTACCCATCGCATCCAAGTTACCTGCAAGTTTTGTGTTGGAAGTAGCTTTTGCGGGTGACGTCTGGTTGAGGTCGATTTTCAGGTTTTCAAGTTCAGTTCCGGCCGGAATTCTTCCGTTCGCCGAAGCCATCTTGCCTTGCAGAATGGCGCCCGTGCCGGGATTGACAAATTGGCCCAGCGCGTCGAGTTGAAACGTTCCAACCCTGGTATAGTGCGTAGCGCCATTTTCATTCACCGCAAAGAATCCATTCCCCTGGATAGCTAAATCGGTCGATACACCGGTTGTCTCGAGGTTGCCTTGAGTAAAGAGAGTGTCGACAGTGTTCACCGCGACGCCCAGACCCACCTGGATCGCGTTTTTTCCGCCGTTGTTGCCGGATGGTTGGCTTGCTCCTTGAAGTGTTTGAGCGAGAGCTTCGCTGAATGTCGCCCTGCTCCCTTTAAATCCGATCGTGTTGATGTTGGCAATGTTGTTTCCAATGATGTCCATCATCAGTTGGTTGTTTTGCAAACCGGAAACGCCAGCGAATAGAGATCTAAGAAATGCCATAATGTATACCCTCCTAAAGGTATTAGAGTTGCTAGTAGTCAAACCTCAGTCATTCGGTTTGACGGAGGGGCTTCCCCAGCGCGTCGCATTCGCGATCCGCCGAAGTCCAGCCCGTTTGTTGTGAGTGAGTTAAGTAAAAATTGGAAATTGGATCATATCATGATGCTATAATTGCGCTGTCAATATTTGTGAACACGTTGTCTTTCATGCGCTCGCTGTCCATCGCCGTGATTACGGTCCGGTTCTTGACGCTGACCACAAACGCCATTTCCCTCAGCAGAACGAGCGAATCTTTCGACCCCTTCTCGTCCGCCTTCGAAACAGCGTTGGAAAGTTGGGTCATGTCGTTGTCGCTCAACTGGATGTTGCGCGAATCGAGCCGTTGCTGCGCATGTTTGGAAAACTTCAGCCCGTTGAGTTCCTTCTTGAGCACGGTATCGAAAGAGCGCTCTTCGGGAAGGTCGATCCCCGGCCGCTGCTTCAACCCTTCCATCCCGCCTACGGGAAGGAACGGAACATTTACGCCATTAACTGTCTCAGACATATATCACTCTTGTGTTATTTCAAGGATATCGGAAAGAGGAACTTCCATTCCATCAACCACAAATACCGTGCCGTTGGATTTGAATCGAATTCCGCTGACAGTACCATAAATGAACGGGGATGATGTGATCGCTCCACCGTCGGCGCCGGTCGCAGTGACGGAGAAACTGTATTTCCCCGACCCGACCTGATTTCCCGCGTCGTCTTTTCCGTCCCACGAGAATGTCTCATCACCGCTTCCAGTTGGCGTCCCTTTGATCGTCCTCACGACGTTCCCCGCACCGTCGGTGATACTCACCGATGCGGTATTGGCATCGGAAGAGAGTGTGTAACCCAATTTTTTATCACCCGTCCCGCTGTATTGGAATGAATTCGTGGTCGCGCGAACATCCTTCCCGATAAAGGTCGCAGCAAGTCCGTTGTTGATCGACTGAGTGAGAACGGCGTTTGCACTGATGCTCTGACCCAGTTCGGTATTGATATTGGTCAACTGTTCCACCGAGCTGAATTGGGCAAGCTGAGAAGCGAACTCCGTTCCGCTCATCGGATTCATCGGATCTTGATACTGCATCTGCATCGTCAGCAGCTTAAGAAAATCGTTCTCGCCGAGAACCGGAGTTGTCCCTGTCGTCGAGGATGACGTGGGTACATTTGACGAGAGGGTGCTGACAGATTGAACTGAAGTTGACATTCGATCACCTTTTACATTATTAATTCCATTGTGTTGTAACCCAACGAGCGAAGGGAATCGTATTGTGCCAACGGGTCTACGCCCGTCGTCTCTCTCTGCTGGGATCCTTGTTTCGATTTGTTCTGGCCCGATGAACTTCCAAATGCCGCCTGGCCGTCGGCGACGATATCGATGCGTTGGACTTCGATTCCTCTCGAAAGGAGCATGTCGCGGAGTTGCGATACATTCGCCTCGAGAACTGCCTTCACATTCGTGTTGCTGACATCAATTTGCGCTGAGACTTTCCCCTCTTCCATTTTTACCTTCATGACAACCTCGCCAAGGGATTCAGGCTTCATTGTTATCCGCACTTCCGAAGAGCTAGTGTTCAAGTGCAGGACAAGATTCCTTGACACCTGTTCCAGAATCGATTGCTCCAGGTTTCCGGGAAGTATGCCCGCCTGGGTTGACGAAGCCGACGATGGACTCTGCAGACTGATCTCCGGTCGAACCGGGATAACATGCTGATTGTGCAAACCGGCGGGTTGGTTTATCGCCCCCATAGTAATTTCCGATTGGGACGTAGGCACGGAGTGATTGACTGCATTGCTATCACCCGTTGATGGAACAGCGGTTTCAGCCTTCGCCATCGGAGCGCTGGCGCCCGACTGAACACCTTCAGCATGGGACAACTTGTTTGAAATTGCAGCCGTCTTGGCTTGCGGCCGTGTCTGATCGCCGCTATTCGAATTCTTGTCCGAAACTGTCTTCGCGGCAACTTCTGGCCTCGGCATGTCGCTACCCGCTTGAGCACTATCGCCTTCCGATGTTGAAGACACAGGGGGATCCAACTTCGTCTGCGAATGAAGCGGCTTATCTCCGCCTGGATTTTTGTCCGTATTGGTTTCAGTTTTCGCGACTTCATGCACATCGAGACTCTTATTCATCGTTGTGCCGCGGGTTGCCGTTCCCTGATTCTCCCCGGCACTTTCTTTGGGGCCATCATGATTTGCCGGAACGGAACTGATGCTTCTGCCTGTAAAAACCAATGCCGATGCATCACTTGTCCCATCATCGACGGGAACAATCGGGCTTGGAATGATCTTTGAGTTTGCGACAGCGTTTGCTGTTCCTTCAAGTTTTGCGGGCTTCGGCGCAGACTCACCTTCTTTTGATGTCGGCTTTGCCGGAATATCGAGAATCGATGAAGGGTCGTTCTCCGCACGGGCCAAGTTTAATTTCGGCGGAGAGATCCTTTCGTTGTTCCGACCGACAGCTGCGGTCGTCGAGTTCAACATCGTCTCATTCCCGATGCGCGATAGGATAGGTTTGGGGACATTCGTCCCGGGAAAGTCATTGTGCGACACAAAAATTGATGTCACGTCATCCAAATTCAACGCCGTGCCCGAAAGCTTGGTCGGATTCGCTGAACCGCTCGGTGCAATATTCGTGAGAATAGGACGAACATCGATTGCGTTCACATCTGGCGTAGCACGAGGTGATTCGATCTCCGGGATCGAAGGTGAGGTGCGACTCAAAGAACTAGTCGTGCCGGGCACGAGAAGATTATCAATTCCCTCTTGCTTGGCCGTCAGGTTCGGGGCAATCTTCCACCCATCCTCATCGATCATGGCCTTGGAGCTTTGAGATTGAATGTTCTTGGGGGAGGCAGGCGAGGTCAAATTTGCGCCGACGGTTATCGCAGGCGCCGCTTTCTTCCCAATATTTTCAATGCCGGGAATTTCCATTTCCGGGGCGCTAACAGAGGGAGCAAGCCCCAGTGAACTCAAGGGTATCCCTCCAACATCTTCCACGTTAAAAGGTCCAGAATTCGATGACGTTTGTTGCACGGGAGTGCCGGTCATTCGAGATGGAATAATCACATCTGTCTGTCTTTGAGGCATCCCGTCGTAGATTGACATTTCCGGCGAAGTCAAACCAGCCATTGCATTTCGGACGATGATAGCAGCATTTGGGTCGAGGGAGATGGAACGGGCCATTGCCGGGAATATGTTCGGAGCGATTTGCGTGCCAGCTGCGAGAATTTTTGGGCTCTTCTTCAAGCCCTTCGGTTGGATCAGACCACTGTCGCCTTGAGCCGTGACCGGAATGGCACTCGGCTGTTGCGCAAAATCAGATGGAGTCTCAAGCGTCGTATCATCGGAAATCTCTGTTCCAGGATTCGCCCCCTTTTTGGCCGATACAGTCGTTAAGCCTGGGTATTGGCAGGTTTGCAGCCCGGGAAGCAATGTTCCTCGAAATGCATTTCCGCTGGCAAGGAATTCCAATCCCGGCTCTCCCGGCAAACTCGATACATTCGCGGCAGGTTGAGCCACTGTAGAGCCGTCGGTCGGGCGGTATGCAAGTTGGATCGTGCCCCTAAGAGAATTTTGAGGTGTCCCGTTTTTCATCGCACCTCCGCCGAAAAGCTGAAGCAGTATCGGCAGGAAAAGCGATTGCTGACCTCCGGGAGTTGGAATAGCGGGCGATCCCTGACCCGTTCCAATAACCTTTTGCCCTGTTGGGATAAGTCCGAGTATATTCAATATGTTCATTCGATACCTGCTGGTGATTATTGTATCATGCGTGCTGCAAGACGGGGTTCCATTGCACTCAGAATCTTGCCCGCCTGCTTCTTCTTTACCGCCATCAATACTTTTTTTGCATCACCGATCTTTAAATTCTGCAGAATCCGAGCTGCATCTTCGGCGCTCATCGACTCCAGCAATTTTGCCGTTCCCTTGATCTCTTTCGATCGTGCGCTATCGACGGACGAATTTTGAGCCGAGAGTTTCTGCTCCAGAGAAGCGGCTTTTTGAGTTTCTAGTTCAAGCTTCTCTGAAAGGGCTCTCATACTGTCCCGGGAGGCTTCGACCGCAGCGATCGCCATGCTGTCGGAAGTAGTCGAATCTCTCCGTTCGGTGCGAAGGGTATCGACCACGGCGAGGAGGGAATCGGAGTTTTTCGCGCCGACGACCACCGGACGCACTGCGCCAGGGTTGGCGGCTCCGAAAAACTCGGGCTTCCACAGGTAGAGCACCAGAACGACCTGCACTGCAAAGACAAGTGTCACAATAGACACAACAAGATATGGCATAGCTTGTTTCATTATTTAAAATTCCCTTGTTACGCGTTGAGCAAGAACATCGATGAGGCGCTGTTCCTTGCGATCTGCCTCCCGCACAAATTCCGCCTGGCGCCGCTGGTCCAAATTCTCGACCATCTGTTTCGATTGCGATCTCTCGACGAGCTCCAATCGTTTGTCGTTCTCCTTGACCTGGATTTCATCCACTTTATTCTCTTTTTGACGGATCTCTGCGGATAGGCTCCTGAGAAATGCGCGGCTGGTTTGCAATTCCAGAACCCTCGATTTGGAGACTCGAACAGCCTCTGTCATCGCAGACTCTCTTTTGTTGGTTAAGTCGGAAAGTGCGGCCTGCTCCTGGTTCTTGGAGTGGAGAAGGTGGACGAGTTCTTCGTGTGCCTTCTTTTCCTGATACTTCTTTACTTTAAGGACCGTGCCAAGACGCGTATCGACGAATTGCATATACTCCACCGAGATAGAATGAGTGAACTAAAATTGTTTATGTATGTCGGGTTACGCCGCTGCACGCGGATTGCTTGTAGAAGTCTGTGCGCGTTCGGATATTCTCAAAGCTTGAATTTCCCGCATCCTCTCCTCTTTTTCATGAAGTCCATGGATAGATCGAGTCAGGATCAGAACGATCACGACATATGCGACGCCGATGATTGCGATTATCATAATAACTTCCTGCTTTCTCCAAAGAATCCCGAGCGCGCCCCTGCTGAACACACTCCACAGATCTTGGCTGTTACGTTTGAAAAATATGGGTTAATCATCTTAGACTTTCATAAGGTTGATGAGCCGCTGAATACTTTCCTTCATGTCTTCTTTTTCGTCGGGTGCCTGACGGAGAAAAGTTCTGATTGCCTCAATTTTCGTTACCGCAATGTCGATGCGGGGATTGCTTCCTTTGACGTAAGCACCGATGTTGATCAGGTCTTCCGCCTCGCGATACGTCGCCATCATGTCCAGCAAGCGTTGAGCGGCCTTGCGATGTTCAACGGTGGTAATCGCGGGCATGACCCTGCTGACGCTTTCCAGAACGTCGATCGCCGGATAGTGTCCCGCGGAGGCAAGACGCCGGGAGAGTACGATGTGTCCGTCCAGTATCGAGCGGACTGCGTCGGCCACGGGCTCATTCATGTCGTCTCCTTCAACGAGCACCGTGTAGAGGCCGGTGATACTCCCCTTCTTTGCGTTGCCCGCCCGCTCCAGCAGTTTCGGAAGAATCGCAAAAACGGAGGGCGTGTAACCTTTTGTCGTCGGCGGTTCGCCGATCGCGAGTCCAACTTCGCGTTGGGACATCGCCAAACGCGTTACAGAATCCATCAACAGCATGACATCTTTCCCCTGGTCCCGAAAATATTCGGCGATGCTCGTCGCCATAAACGCTGCCTTAATTCGAATGAGAGCTGCCTGATCGCTTGTTGCCACCACGACCACCGAACGCTTCAATCCTTCGACGCCAAGTTCACGATCCAGAAATTCTCCGACTTCCCTTCCGCGCTCACCGACAAGTGCGATGACATTGACGTCCGCGCTTGTATCCCGCGCAATCATCCCGAGCGTCACGCTTTTACCCACGCCACTTCCGGCGAAAATTCCTATTCGTTGTCCTTTGCCGCACGACAGGAGCGCATCGATCGACCGAATTCCAGTGACTATCGGCTCCGTAATGCGACGTCTATCAAGCGGGCTCGGAGGGGCGTTATAGATCGAGCGGGATTCGGTTGTTTGGAGAGGACCCTTGCCGTCGATGGGCTGCCCAAGGCCGTCGATAACCCGACCGAGGAGCATATTTCCCACGCCAACCGACAAGGTCTTTCCGGTTGCCACGATTTCGCTTCCCGGGCTCACCCTGTTCGCTTCCCCGAGTACCATCGAGAGGACGCGGTTGTTCTTAAAGCCCACCACTTCGGAGAGACAGACATCTTCTCCCCCCTTCGACTTGACGATGCATACTTCTCCAAGAGAGGAATTCGGCCCAATGGACTCAATCACCAACCCGATCACCTGGGTTACGCGCCCGTTCACTTTGATCAGATCGAGATTGCGGAGTCTGTGAAGATAGTCCTCGAAATTATTGAAGATATCATAGTTCTTCCCATTGGCAGGTTCGGCGGCGGCATCTCGGAGCGTATGATGATCTCGGTCCATCAGAGCATCCATGACATCCGGTATTTGGGACGATGGCATCATGATGTATGTTCTAGCATTGAGGATTCAATTTTCTTTAGTTGTGTCGACATGCGCACATCGACATTTCCGGATTCGCTTTCAAGGATGCACCCCCCCCGTTCCACCTTTTCGTCCGCCTCGATAATCATGTCGTGCAGCGAATCGGACCCGGAGGCGATCGATGCACGATGTTCTCTTACCATCGCCTCGTCTACCGGGTTCACGCGAACTTTAATATGATCGACTCCAAGAACGCGGCGCAATCCTTCTTTGATCTGTTGAAGCACCACGGTATCGTCCAGGATGACTTCTCTTCGCAAAATCTGTGCGGCCACCGCAAGCGTAAAGCGTATGACGATTTCCTCGGACCTTTGCTGGAGGTTTCCGAACTCCGTGCGGATATTTGCCATGAGAGTTTCGAGCTGCACAATCACTTTGAGGGTCGTCTTCTTGCGTTCTTCGCTGACTCGTGATTCAAACTCTTCGCGCATTCGCTTCTCAGCCCCTTTGCTTCCGTCGTCAAAACCCCGTTTATATTCGTGCTCGAGTGAGCGCTGAATCATGCCGTCGCTTTCTACGGACTTTCGCTTCATCAAAACCGTCGAGACCATCTCGTCATCGACATGTGCCGCGGCGGTCTCGAAAGAGTTCACCGATTCTCCGGCGTAGTCAGGTGTGAGTTCAGGGAATACGAGACTGCTGAGTTGTTGATGCGTCAAGCGAGCACGCCCCGCCGGCTTATGCAATTTGATAATCTCAGACAAAGACTTCCTCCTTGCCGCCTCTTCCGGCCACGACGATTTCGCCCTGATCTTCAAGTTGTTTAACAATTTCGACAATACGCGTTTGCGCCATTTCGACATCTTTGAGCCGAACAGGGCCCATGTACTGGAGCTCTTCCTTCAACAATTCTTGAGCTCTTTCGGACATATTGGTGAAGATCTTCTGTTTCAATTTGTCTTCCGAGACTTTCATCGACATGGCGAGATCCTTCTTGTCCACCTCGCGGAGGATTCGCTGGATGCCCTTGTCGTCCACAAAGAGCAGGTCTTCGAAGAGGAACATCAGCCGTTTGATTTCGCCGGCCAGCTGTGGATTTTTTTGCTCGATGCTTTCAAGGATTACTTTCGCTTCTGCGGTGCTGCAGCGATTGAGGATTGCCGCCACCGATTTCGTTCCTCCCAGGGAGCTCATGCTTTGGCTGATTTCGGCCTCTGCAATATCTTCGAGCACGTCTTCCATCTCGGACAGCAGGGCAGGGTTTACCTTGCCGAGCGTTGAAATTCTGAAGGTCACGTCATTCCGAAGCTCCTCGGTGAATTCGGCAAGAACCTGAGCCGTTTGCTCCGGGCTAAGATTCGCGAGGATAAGGGCGACAGTCTGCGGATGTTCTTTTTGAAGAAACCCGGCAAGCTGCTTGCCATCAGCCTTCTTGAGCATGTCAAAGCCGGTCACATGAGAGAGCACTTTCACTTTTTCCAGGACGTCGGCGGCTTTGGCAAATCCGAGCGTATGCTCGAGCAATTGCTGGGCATGGTCCAAGCCTCCCTGAACAACGTATTGCTGCGCAATGATGAGTTGATGAAACTCATCCGATACGTTGTCGATCACCTGAGAGGGAACCCCCCGGACATTGGTGATCTCCAGCGTCAGGTCTTCTATTTCCTGCTGGGTCAATTTGCGCATCACTCGTGTTGCTGCTTCGACGTCGAGTGTTAGCATAAATAGCGCTGCTTTTTGTTTGTTGCTTAATTGAGATTCTGGCATTCGTATTGTTTAGGATTAATCTTCTGCTAACCACACTTTAAGTAATCGCGCCGCGTCGTCCGGCTTGTTGTTTACGTACTCGACGATGCGCTTTCGTTTTTCGGCCCGGAGAAGCACTTCTTCAGAGATTTCGTCTTCGGCAGACGGAAGCCGGATCGGAACCCTCTTCGAGGCAACCAAGAGCCCCTGAGGCGTCCGTACTTCTACCCCGACTTCAGACTCTTTCGAATGGATGACTGTTTTGTTGAGCAGCGACCGGATGATGAAGAGCGCTGCAATCATGAAACCAACAAGAAGGACCTTCTCGCCGATGTCGTACCAGTTTGAGTAAGGCTGTTCTTTGTACACCAGGTCTTCCTGTTGAAGGGTATTACCAAATTGGATGTTGACAACCGAGATCTCGTCGCTCCGCACTAATGAGTATCCAACCGCCCTTTTGACAATCTCGGTAAGTTGATTGATTTCTTCCGTTTTGAGCGGAACATATTCCGAAGATTTCTCGCCGTTCTTTTCGACGCTCTTCTCTGTTCCATTAATCATCGCGGCAACGGAGAGTTTCTTGATCGACCCGACGCTTTCGACGATGTGTTCAACGGTTTTGTTGACCTCGTAGTTCGTCACCGAACTCGTTCGCGTCGAGGGGGGAGCTGAATCGCTGCTCGAACTCTTCTCTTCCGACGTCTGCTCGCTTCGCACTGCCGTGTTTTCGGGGTCGTATTGTTCAAGATTTCGCTCGGCCTGGGTGAAATCCAGGTCCGCATTCACCTGCACAAGGGCATTTCCGTGCCCAACAACGCCTTCCAGCATGCCCTGGGCTTTTGCAGAAAGATATGCCTCCACCTTTTGCTGAAGCTCATATTGCGTCGAGCTGAGAGCGGTCAGGGAATTCGTGGGCGCATTGTCCGACAACAGAACTCCTCGGGAGTCCACGATCGTCACATTGTTCGGCTCCAATCCTTCGACGCTGCTGGCAACAAGGTGAGAAATCCCTTGGACGGTTTCGTGTCTCAACGGCCTGCCCGATTTCAATTTGAGGACGACTGATGCGGTCGCCATCTTCTCATCTTCTTTGAAGAGCGCCTTTTCCGGCACCACGATGTGGACACGTGCTCCTTCGACTTCTTCAAGATCGAGAATCGTTCGGGCAAGCTCGCCTTCGAGCGCCCGTCGGTAATTGATCTTTTGCACAAAATCGGAGATCCCCAGATTCGTCCTGTCAAAAATCTCGTATCCGATGATGCTCGACTGCGGCAAACCCTCGCCCGCGAGTGAAAGCCGGAGATCATAGACTTGCTGCTTGGGCACAAGGATTGTTTTTCCGCCGTCTTCCAGTTGGTAAGGAATCGTCTTTTCCTTTAGTTTCTCGACAATCTTCGACGCGTCGGCTTCGTTGAGGCTGCTAAATAGGGTTGCGTATGAAGGACGGTTAATGACATTGACGAGGATGGAGATGGCGATGATGGAAACCAGAGCAACAGTGCCAAACATAACACGCTGCCGGAACGTAAGTCTACGGAAAAATTGAGTGAGCTGGTTCACCGATTGGGTCTCTGCCATGCGCTATACCTGAATTCTCATGATCTCTTGATACATATCAATTGTTTTATTACGGATTTCCATCAACAAATCGAAACTCGTCCGGGCCTTTTCTACCGCGATCATGACGTCGTGCAAATCGGTCCCTTCGCCCGTCACCATACTGTCGACAGCTTTGCCGGCTTCGGACTGCAGATTGTTCACATCCGAGATTGCCTGCGTGAGGGTCTGTCCAAAAGAGGTGCTGGACTCCTTCAGGGCCTTATTGACATCGCCGCCCGTGGTGGGACCTGCAATATTCGGAAGGAGCGTTAACGCTTGGCTAAGTTTCATACCTTTATCCTCTTCGGTCGACAACGGTGCCCAGCGCCGAATCCGATCTGGAACCATCCTGTCGGTACATCGAATATGCCTGAAGTTCGGGCGCCGAACTCGGGAAGAGATCTTCGAAATACGACTGTTCGTCACGCGTGAGCGTCTCGCTCGGAGTTGTCTGGCGAGTTTGTTCTGTCTTGCTCACTCCAGCCTTCTCGAGTTCTTTCTGCCATTGCTCCGGTTGAGCAACGGAGGCGGGCTTCGTAGGAATATTTTGCATCCCGGATGATGATATTTCGTTTACGTTCATTGTTAAATCTCCAAAGCGTCTTTAGCGCTTGTTTTCGCCGCGTTGATCGCAGTGACATTCGCCTCGTAAGAACGGGAAGCGGAAATCATATCAACCATTTCCGTCACGATGTTCACATTCGGCATTTTTACATATCCATTTGGATCCGCATCCGGATGACCGGGATCATACACCATCTTGAAGGGTGAAGAATCCTCTTTCTCGGTCGATTGAACTCCCCCGCCCACTTTCTCCTCAGCAGGCATCCCTTCGCTCGCTTCCGAAAAGTGTTGTCCGTTTGTCACGGCGAGTTTCACGCCCGCCGATTTCAACGTGGTGGAGAACGATCGATCGGCCTCCGCTTTTAGCATAATAATCTTGCGTTTATACGGCCCGCCTTCGTCGGTTTTGGTAGTCTCAGCGTTGGCCATGTTTTCGGCAATCGCATTCATTCGCTTGCGTTGGGCTGTCAGACCCATTGCGCTAATGTCAAACCCGGCAAAGAGCTTTCCTATTTTCATATCGTTCCTCGAATACTGTCCTGGATATCTCGAAAGGTCGTAGTGAGAAGCCTAGCGGCGAACTTGAACTGAATCTGATTCTTTGCGAGTCCCGCCATCTCGCTGTCGATATCGACGTTGTTGAGTCCGCTCTCAAGCGGATCGCCG
>CAYLMV010000021.1:32096-37377 GCA_964384415.1 uncultured Chitinophagaceae bacterium
CGCCGGACGGTGCCTCGACAACCTGGGGACCTGCAATGACTGGGTCGGAGGTAGTACCCGCCATGTGGCCTTTATTCGTAACGGCCTGGCTCAAGCCCCCCTCCTGCATCGCACCCGAAATCTGATCTTCAAAACTGACGCTTTTGGCGCGGTACCCTACGGTCGTAATGTTCGCGATGTTTGATGAGATAACTTTTTGCCGGAGTGAGTAAACGTCCAGCGCCTTTCCGAGAAGGGGAATTTTCGTTGTGTCAAAAAGTTTCACGATGTTGGCTCCACAATGCTGAAAGTATGCACAAAAGAGAATTTCGAAAGTCTAGATTCCAAGGCTGTCGTACCAGCCATCGTATCGGCCTGCATTTTTTACCTGGACCTCATGTTTCCCGGCCAACAATACGGCGACGGCGATCAACGCCGTAAAGATACCGATCACTAATCCGAAGCCACTTTTGCCGTTTCCTGTTGATTCCATATTCTTTCCTCTTTGCTCGGTTCTTTTCTATTCTCCAGTATATTTGACAATAAGAATGCCAAAGTATAAACTGATCGAAGGAAAGGATTTATTGGGGTTTTAGATTTTTGGAGGGGATTTTGCTGGAGGGGTGATGGTCAATATGATGCAGGTGGCAACTAATCGCCAACATAATCCAACTGGATTTCCGTATGTCGGCCGCAAGTGCAGACGACCTCGACTCGTTCGATGATCTCCCCGTCGCGGTGGAGAATAATCTCCGGTTGGCTGGCGCCATGCGACTCGATTTCGATCTTCCTTGCATTTCCCCATTCTACAGAATCGGCTTTCAGAACACTTCCTCTTTTCCCCGTTTTTGTCACTCGTACATTTTGGAACGATGCGAAATCGACAAATGTCGAAGGCTGCTGTTCATTTTGCTTATCCATCAATCTCCTCCTCCTACAAGGTTGACTATCGTCTCCGGTATCTCGCTCAGTGGAACAACAGTATTGGCTACTCCCTCATCGACCGCGGCTTTCGGCATCCCATAGACAACGCACGATTCTTCGTCCTGTGCGATTACATATCCATCCTTTTTCCTGATTAACTTAAGACCTTCCAATCCGTCCTTCCCCATCCCCGTCATGATCACTCCCAGAAGGGGGCTGTTCATCGTCTCGGCAGCGGAGGTCATCATAATATCTGCAGAGGGATGATAGAGTGTGGTTTTAGGCTCTTCCGTTATTCTAACCCGGGTATTTGAGCCCGACCGAACAAAAGTCATATGAAGCCCTCCGGGAGCAATCAGGACCAATCCTGGCTCCATCATTTCGCCGTCTTCGGCTTCCTTCACCTGGACTTGGCTCAAGCCGTCGAGCCGTTCTGCCAGTGATTTCGTAAAGCGAGGAGGCATATGCTGGACAACGGCGATCCCGATGGGAAATTTTTCTGGAAGTTTCGGAATCGTCTCTAGAAGGGCGAACGGTCCCCCGGTCGATATCCCGAGCACAACGGCTCTGAAATCTCTCCGCTTCGGAGGTGCTGCGGACATTTGCCTGATGGTTGATGGCCTCGCCACTGAACCTCTTATACTCTGATTAGCAGCCCGGATGCGTTGGAGTCGGAAGAGCAAGGATCTGCTGCGAACGATTTCCTTCACTTTGGTGACGAGATCCAGCTTGATCTTCACGATGTCGAGCGATACGTAAGAAAGCTCCTTTGGAATGAAATCAACCGCACCGAGGGTAAGAGCGTCAAGAGTGGCTTTTGCCCCTTCGGTTGTCAGAGAGCTAATCATCAGTACCGGGAGAGGCATCTCTTTCATGATAATGGCAAGGGCTTCGAGACCGGTCATTACCGGCATCTCTATGTCCATCGTGACGATGTCGGGTTTGAGCTCCCTGATTTTTTCTACCCCGTCCTTACCGTCGCGGGCGGTGGCAATCACCTTGATTCCGGGATCGGATTCAAGGAGCATCGAGAGCGACTTTCGCATGAATGCCGAATCGTCGACAACAATTACTCTTATGGGTCCGATCATGCGGCGACCTTATTCTCAGAATGCATATTCTCCATTTGCTCTGAACATATTTTCATTACTTCTCCGATATCGATAATCATGATGACTCTCCCATCGCCGAGTATGGTTGAGCCCGCAATCCCTCGTACATTCCCGAGATATTCACCTATGGTCTTGATGACAACTTCCTTCTGTCCAAGGAGCGAGTCGACGATGATGCCGAGCTTCTTGTCTGCTAATCCGATGACGACGATGTACATCCATTCGGCAATTTCGACTCGTCTGTCCGAACTGAGCACTCGCGAAAGGTGGGCCAAAGGAAGTACCGTGTCTCTCAGCCGGATCACTTCTTTGCCATTGATCGTTGCGATCTCCTTTTTGTTGATCCGTACAACCTCGAGGACTGAATCGAGGGGGATGCTGAATATTTCGCGTTTCGCTTCCACAAGCAGCGCCTGGATAATGGCGAGCGTCAACGGAAGTTTGATGAGTATTTTCGTCCCGACATTTATCTGCGACTCGATATGGATTGTCCCTTTGAGTTTCTGGACATTGGTCCTGACCACGTCCATTCCGACTCCTCGGCCTGAGACGTTGGTCACCTTTTGGGCAGTGCTGAACCCCGGCGCAAAAATGAGGTTGAATGCCTGTGCTGCCGACATCTCACGCGCCTGGGCTTCGGTGATCATCCCTTTCTCAATTGCTTTTCGTTTCAGCCGCTCCGGGTCCATACCTTTGCCGTCGTCCTCCACCGAGATTGCGATGTGGTTTCCCTCGTGTGCTGCACGAACGACCACGACCCCTTTCGGCTCTTTCCCCGCGGCGATTCTGTCCGCCGGAAGCTCAACTCCGTGATCCGCCGAATTTCGCAGCAAGTGGATGAGCGGGTCGTTGAGTTCCTCGATAAGAGATTTGTCAAGCTCCGTTTCTTCGCCGACCAACATCAGCTCGATTTCCTTTCCCATCTCTTTGGAGAGCTCCCGGATCAATCGCGGGAGCTTATTGAACACCTTAGCAATGGGGACCATCCGCGTTTTCATAACGGCCATTTGAAGCTCGGTGGTGATGAAATCGATGTGGGAATTCGTCTCCGCGAGTTCGTGCGTCAATTGTTGCCCGTCGTATTTTTCTCCCAACTGGTGAGCCACCTGCGACAGTCGGTTTCTTCCCAGAACCAGTTCTCCGACAAGATTCATCAAAGCATCCAGCCGGACAACGTCGACCCGTATCGTCGAGTCTGCGGATTTCGCCTGGGTGGCGGAGACAACGGGCGCGGCTGCAGCATGTTCATGGACTGCCGGTTCAACGTGTTCACCGGGGAGAGGCAATGGCGGCTCAGGAGCTTCGAGGACGGGAAGTGCATCAGACTGCTCCGGCACATCAGATTGCACCGGTACATCAGATTGTGCTGGCACGTCGGATGGCAGTGTCACAACCGATTGCGCTGGCTCCTTCGGGAGGATATCTCCTCCGCCAAGGCTCACTGCTTTAAGTCTTTCGAGAATGCTGGTCAGATCAACCGGCTCGGTGTTGTGGATCTCGATCCGTTCCATCAGCACTTTCAGAAAATCGTAGGCCTCGAACATCACATCCATCTTGTTCGACGAGACCTTCAACTCGCCGCGCCGTATCTTGTTGAGGACATCTTCGAACACATGCGCGAGCGCGGTCGTTTGGTCGAAGCCCAGGAACGAGGAGGTTCCCTTCAGGGTATGGACAGCGCGAAAAATGACATTGTGCAGTTCGGTGTCTTCCGGATTCTTCTCCAGCGCGAGCAGTTTTTGGCCCAGCGTTTCGAGTATTTCATTTGATTCGATGATGAAACTTTCGAGAATTTCTGCCATTTCACCGTCGAAGCTCGGGGATGAGCTGGTTTGTGTTGTATTTGTTTGATCTTGGGCCATTGGGGACACTTCTCTTTGTTTGATGAGCTGCAAATGAAAGGACTGGTTGGCGTCGCCGCAACGGAGACGCGTCTCATCATTTTATGTTAGAAAACTGTTTAACGATCTCGTCGGCGGCGTCTTGTCGCTCCTCGGAGCAGGAATAACGGGCGTTGACGTCAAAGGCAAGGGCCGGCTCGGGTCCATCGGAGGAATTGTCTTCCGCGATGTCCTGCGTACTCCCGCTTTCAAATCGACTGAGCGCACGAACAAGCTGAGTTTCCACCGATTCGATTGTATGGGCCACGCTAGCGATTTGTTGACTGGCTATGTCTTGAACCTGTAGTGCCATCGCAATATTCATCGAATCCTCTTTGGTCTCGCGCAGGACCTTTTCGATCGAGGGAATCGCTTCACTACCGTCGATGCCATTGATGAACTCATTGACGACAAGTACAGTCAGTTCCGTTGCCGAGCAGGAATTAGTGTCAGAGGTATTCACCAGCAGCCGCTCGGCAGTTTTCTTTGCAAAGTCTTTGGAATTCTGGAGCATCTCTTTCAAACGCTGGAGTTGTTTCTCGGCGTTCGTGATGCGAGAGGTCATCGCTTCCAGGACGTTGAGAATCTCAACTGTGGCATTCTCTGTTTCTTGATTCACCTTGGAGAGCTGCATCGTCGCCTTTGGAATCCGGCTCGAACTCTCTTCGATAGAACTCCGAACGTTCTCGAGCAACGGCACTATTTCGTGCAAGAGGTGTACGAAATCCTTCATGATGCCGGCGCTGTTGTCTCGTGGAAATTGTTCCACGGGTATTTCGGGTTGGGGTATCATTTCCTTTTCCATCGAATGGGCTCCTCGTGTGTCGGTTGCCGGGTCAGATCCGAATCAGCAGTCCGATACGCACGTCGCGTATTGCTGTCGGTTCCGATGTGGCCATTGCTTACGCTGGCTTCAGTTCTACGGATTTCAAGATCTGGTCAATTTTCTCTTTCAATCCCTGGGGCGTAAATGGTTTGACGATATAATTGTTGACGCGCGCCTTCATTGCCTCGATCACGTCGTCTTTGTTGCCGCGTGTTGTGATCATCAAGATCGGGATGTTCTCGAACTGCGGGTTCGACCGGAGCCACCTGGCGAATTCCAGGCCATTCATCTCCGGCATGTTCCAATCCGTAATAACAAACTGCGCTCCTATGCTCAGCATTTTTGCGACGGCATCTTTTCCGTCGCCCGCTTCAATCACGTCGTCGAACCCTTGGGTCTTCAGCGCGTTGACAACGATGCGCCGCATAGTCAGCGAATCATCTACAACAAGTATCTTTGCCATGTGTCATTTCCTTTTAAACTATAATTTGGGACCGACGTGCTGCTTCGGGCAACTCTGCGGTTTATTCTGTCCAGCTGAGATATTTTGCAACTTCATA
>CAYLMV010000021.1:37477-43701 GCA_964384415.1 uncultured Chitinophagaceae bacterium
ACGGAAACAAATTTCCTTACGGTGGCCGAATCGTCTACAACAAGAACCTGTTTGCTCATAGATTTTTCACTCCTTCTGGTAGGCGACTGTCTTGGGAAAACTAATAAGTTTGAAGGCGGATGAGATTCCATGCAGAGATTCGGCGTAGCCGATAAAGAGAAATCCACCCGGATTAAGGTTATCGTAAAGGTCCGAAACAACTTGGACTTTCGATTGCACATCGAAATAGATCAAAACATTGGCGCAAAAAATCACGTCAAAATGCCCCATTGCCCGCATTCGGCCTCGGTCATAGAGGTTGAAGTGCTCGAAGCGCACCAGCTTTTTCGCCTGGGGGTCAATGTGAAAGCGCCCGTCTACACACTCGAAGTACTTTTGCAGGTACATTTTCGGCATATTGCGGACTGAATACTCCCGGTAAATACCGGACCGGGCTGTTTCGATGACACCGCTGCTGATATCGGTCCCGACGATCTCCACATCCAGCATCGGATATTTTGGCCGCAGCTTCTCGAGATAAATCATCGCGAGCGTATAGGCTTCCTCTCCCGAAGAACTTGCAGCGCTCCATATCCGCAACTTCGTTCTTCCGACCGACTTTTTTGCCGCAAGTAGTTGAGGAATCAACGTACGTTCAAAGGCTTCGAACTGGGGCTCGTTGCGGAAAAAGAATGTTTCGTTGATTGTGACGGCCTCATACAGGAACTTCATTTCCGTCATTCTCTGAGTACTGAACCGAATATGCTGGAAATAGGATTCAAAAGTTTCCAACCCGATGAGCTGGAGCCTCTTTCCAAGCCTCCCTTCGAGGAGATATTTCTTGTTGTCCTGGAAATAAATGCCGGTGTTCTGATAAATGAATGTTCGAATGAGGCGGAAGATTTCATCGCTCATTTTCGGGCTGGCGACCGATCCCGGAAGACGTATTGCAACAGCAAGAGGTAGCGTCACTTCTGTCTCCTAGGAAAGTTCGACCAAGTTTAATGAGGAGCCGGTGTTTCCGGGATATCCTTTGGATTCGAGCGTCGATGCCGCTGTTTCCCTCACCATTTCGTCGTCATCCGACAGAAAGCGAGCAATGAAATTCGGTATTCCGATATTCTCAAGCTGGGCGACGAGTTCGATCACGTGAATCCGGAGCCAAGGGTCCGGTTCTTCTGTTACGGTTGCGAGATATTCAAATGCACGGTCTCCATCCAGACGAAGCATCGTCTCTACGATCGCCGCCCGGATTTCTTCGGAACCCTCGTTCCAATTCGAGGCCGCAAATTCGAATCCGGCCTGAAGAAGACTTGCATAATCACTCACCGATTCGTCGTTGATTGTGCTATAATTGACATTAGACGCGATCGTGCCGAGAAGGCCTATGATTTCTTTGCTCGCACGCAGCTGTTTTGCCTCGGCCATCTCGGCGATGATCCGGAATATCCCATCGCGATGCTCCAGCATAGGAATCAGGATTACATTGATCTCATCTGAAATCCCAACGGCGCCGAGTAATGCTGTCGAAATCTCTCTGCCCGACATTGCTCCAAGTGCTTTCACGGCGCTTAACTGCACCGCAGGGTTCTCAATTCGAAGAGCCTCCATCAATTCGAAACGGAATTCCTCCAGCTCGCTCAGGGGACGGTTATGCCGTTCCAGAATTCTGATGATGGTATGCAGCAGGAGATAGCGAAGGTTTCCGGTAACCGAGTTGATGTTCTGGCGGATAACAACAATCGCACTCTCTCCCCCGATCAGGCCAAGCGCATCGACCAGCGAGTAAATAACAAGGCGGTCTGAATCCGGATTGCTGATCATGGCAGAAAGATATTTCAGCAGAAACTCTCCGGCACTGGCATCACCGATCTTTCCAAGTGCCTCAGAGACAATCACTTGAGCGTAGCCGTGAAGCTTGAAAACGCGAATGAGATGAGGGAGAGCCCGGGGACTTCTGATATTCCCCAAGGCCTCGGCCGCCGATACAACGACGTTTTCGTCGGCATCGTCGAGAAGCGGGATGATGTGATCGACTGTTTCTTCGTTGCCGATGAGCCCGAGGAGATCTACCGCAAACTTCCTCACATCCTGGTCGACATCGTACAGGTAAGGAAGCAGCGCGCCTATTGAGTGATCCTTAAGACGCATAAGCAGTTCTGCGGCGAGGTTGCGTGTAACGATGTTCTCGTCGGCGATATACTCGACTGCAGCGCGTGCAACGTTGTCATTCCCTATTTTGGACAGAGAGCGCAACGCTGAATCACGAACTCCCTTGTTCTCGTCGCGTAAGGCAGCGGCAAGGGCAGCGATAGGGGCAAATCCTGATGTTTCTGCAAGTTCTTCGGCAGCTCGCCTTCTGAAGGCTGGATCGTCTCCGGAAAGCAAAGCCGCAAGTTGACTCCGTAATTCATTCTTCATTGATTGGTGACAAAAGTTTTGTTGGAGTTCGTTTGAGTATCATTTGGATGGTGCCGGCCGTTCGTCGAGCTTCCCATCCTTTTCGACAAACATCACTTCTTTCAAAGAGCTTTGCATGAGTTTCTTGACACCGTTGATATTGACGAGCGCATTGACATAGATCGTTCCCTTGGCAATGATTCGGGCAGAACCCGCCTCACGGATTGCCGACTCAAGATCTGTTTTCTTCTTTTGCAGCACACCGACATTCTGCGGGAGATCGCCCTGTATTCTCTTCAATTTCTCGAGAAGCTGATTTTGATCATTCGTCAAGGGAGCGTCAAGCTGAGCCCGAACAAGTTTAAACACATATTCCTGCAGTTCGACAGTTTGTTTGTTAAGCTGTTCAAGTTCTTTCTCGACGGCAATACGTTGTTCGACAAGTTCCGCCCTGCGGCCCGCATGAACACTCTCACGCGAATCGTCTCCGTTGCCGAGGTCGAACACTTCCACATTGTTGCCCGCACGGAGGGTGCATCCGACAAACTTTGCCCGAGGAGCGGCGATGGAATCGCCTGCTTGAATTTTTGCACAGACCGCTTCCCGTTCAATCGCGATGTTCATATCAGACGTGATCGATTGATTCAAGACGTGCTGCACCGTTACGTTCCCTCCCGCTGAAATCGACCCTTTGCCCCGACCGAAAAAGCCTTTCTTAATTTGAACATTTCCGCCAGCGATGATCGTTGCGTCGCAGACGTCGCCGCGAACCTCTAGGTTCTTCTGCACTTTTACCGTGAAGTCACTTTTGACATCGCCGGTCACGACGAGAGAACCGACGAAGTCTATATCGCCCGTCGAAAAATCAACATCCCCTCGTATGGTCAGAACGGGTTGTACTTCGATCGTCCCATCGGGTTTCATGACAAGATTGCCGTCTTCCGTGGCGAGAAGGAGATCAGGAGTGTCCGGATCCAACGCAACAAAAGGTCCCCGAATGACTTTCGCTTTTCTTCCGGCTTTTGCCGCGATTGGCAAACCTCTCACCGACATACCGGCAACTCCCCCAATCGGCGGATGAAGTATCGCAAGTTTCTCCCCTTTTTTCACATTGTGTATGCGGTGGAGCTTATGGAGGTCGACAAGTCCGCCTTTTTCTTCCAACGGCTCAACATTATTGACTTCTACAAGGCAATCCAGCCAACCGTCTTTCCCGGGAATAGGCTTGATACCTTCTGCGACAGGAATGGGCGTGTGAGACCCTGCAGCTTCCGCAACGCTTGTTACGAGATTCTCTTTGATACCAAACGCGATCCCCTGACTCTCAAGCAATTGAACCAGGTTCTCTTCGGTAACCGAAGAAATCTCAATCAAATCATCAGGCGTCACGAAGGCACGAGTTCCGTCTTCAGAGATTGTTACCTGCATATGTTCGAGTAACGACTCGGCAACAATCATACGATCTGCGCTCAATCACTTTCAGAGAGAATACCCACCATGGGTAATCTCTTTTATCCAAATTAGACAAGTACTGTGCCAACTGAGTATTGCGGTTTTTCAAGGGGATCCGGCCTTCTTTGCGTTTTGGCAAAAGATTCAGTGGCTGAGATTGTGCACCTGTTTAAGGTAGGCCAGAGCTCATCCGTCTTCTGGTTATCCGCTTCCAGGGGTCATTGTCACTTTCAACCCCCAGAAGCCCTCTCACCAGCGTAGGTCTTGTCGGGAAGTCCTCCGTTCAGGAAGGGTTAGTTCAACAGCAATTCTTCCAGGTCGAGAAGAGTAAGGAGCCGATCGCTCAATTTTCCGACCCCTGTGACATAACTACCGCCTTTAGAGACTACAGCACTTGGCGGAGGCTCGGTAACTGATCGAGGGATCCGCAGCACTTCATTCACCGCGTCAACGACAAAACCAATCACCATACCCTTTAACTCCGTCACGATAATTCGGGTATTTTTATCACGCTCCCGTCTTTCCATCCCGAGGCGTACTCTCAAATTGACAATCGGAACTACCTTTCCGCGTAAGTTGATCACCCCTTCCACATGTGTCTCAGCGTTTGGAACGGCCGTCACCTGAATCATGCGATTGATTTCCTGAACCTTCTGGATATCAACCCCATATTCTTCCTCGCCGAGCTTGAAGCTTACGAATTGCAGGATTTCGTCCCTTCCCGCGATCGTGGATCCGTTTACGTTGATATCGCTATGCTGAGTCATTAGATACGTTCCTTCTTAGTCTTGTTGGACGATAACACCGTTCTCGCGTACTGCGAGTCTTGATTTTGTTCGAGCCGAACTCGTTCCTTTAAAGCTTGAATGTACAGGCTTGCCATCTGCGTGCCCCCCCGAGATCTTAAATTTCCCGACCAGTTGCTGAAGATTCTCTGTCAACCTGTTGAGATCTTCCGCCGCACTGGCGATCTGCTGTGTTCCACTCGCCGTCTCTCCCGTTACCGCACTAATCGCCACGACATTCTTGGAAATCTGCTCGCTTGCGCTTGATTGTTGTTCGCTCGCAGCGGCAATCTGGGAGACCATATCCGTTACACATTGTGAAACCTCCACTATTTGGCGCAAAGATTCGCCGGCCCTGGCCGCCAATTTCTTGCCGTGATCGACTTGTTTAGTCCCTTCCTCCATTGAAGCAACGGCACCGCTCGTTTCGCTTTGAATTTGCCGGATCATTCCTGCAATTTCCTTCGTTGCTTTCGTAGTCCTTTCAGCCAGTTTCCTCACTTCATCGGCTACCACGGCGAACCCGCGTCCTTGTTCGCCGGCTCGCGCAGCTTCGATAGCTGCATTTAGAGCAAGGAGGTTTGTTTGATCTGCAATGTCGTCGATAACACCGATGATTTCCCCAATCTGTTGGCTCGATTTGCCCAACGAGCGTACCGTCTCGGCAGACTGATTGACAACGGATGCGATTCTATTCATCCCATCGATTGTTTCTCCGACAACGGAACCGCCTGTCTCTGCGGCTAGTTTCGCCTGTTTAGCTGTCTCGGCTGCTGCGGAAGCATTCTTCGAGTTTTCGACAATTGTCTTTGTCATTTCCTCAACCGCACTCGCCACTTCGCCTGCCTGGCTCGTTTGCTCCTGCGAGCCTGCCGCCATCTCTTCCGTGCTGCTGCTGATTTGACTGCTTGCGCTGGCGACTGCTGAAGAAGCTTCACCGACTTGACCGATGGTTTCACGCAAGCTCACAGTCATTTTCCGGAAGGATGCCGCAAGCAAGCCGACCTCATCTTTGGCGTTGTGCGCTATTTCGACTGTTAGATCGCCCTCGGCGATCAACTCTGCCTGGCTCGCCAGCTCTTTGAGAGGGCGGCTGGTCTGTCTTGCGATGAAAAAGGCCATCCCAAAACCAAATACAAGCGACAATAACACCACCGCTCCCAGCATAAGCTTCGCAGATTCGGCTTGCCGTTCGGATGACACGTAGAGCTCTTTTCCGACCATGCCCTGGATCTTGACGAGCTTCATGGAGAGTTTTGAGATTTCGGCAAACTTGGTCATGGCTTCTCCAGTCATGTTTGCATATGCCTCTTTCTTTCTCCCCGATCTGCTAAAAGCCAATGTCGCCTGACGCGACGTCCGGTAACTCGTTGAGGCATCCAAATACTCGGACAGAAGTTTCTTCTCTTCATCGACAAGGTATGTAGCGGCATAAGTTTTGATGAGAGAATCTACGGTGGCATCTTTTGTTCGAATGAGTGATTCCGTGCTCGAATAGATGGCGGGGTCGTTTGCGAGGTAGTGTCTCACGACCGCCAATCGAATTTCGTACCAGCTGCCTAGAACATCGGTCAAGTCCATGGCAGGATCGAGTCGGTCCACGTACAT
>CAYLMV010000022.1:0-33631 GCA_964384415.1 uncultured Chitinophagaceae bacterium
GCGAATTGGTTCTCAGCAAAGACAAGGTTGTACTGTGCGGCAAAGTTAGCGCCCAGCTCGTTGAAAATATTGGGATCGTCCCGCAGCATCTGGATCTGCATGAGCATCGAATTTCCCCACTCATCGAGCCCGACGATCTGCTTATGAAGATGGTCGAACGAGGCGCCCGCAGGCCGAAGCCAATTCTGGAATACGCTGATGTATCGCACATACCGGTTGTAGCTCAGCATGTCGCGCATCGCTTCGACGGTAAACCTGAAATACTGAAAGTGCTCTTCTTCGCTCATCTCTCCCGACGATCGCAGCTGGGTTTCGAATTGTGCGTCGTCGGCGTAATGCTTGTGTGCAATGATGATTTCATGACAGCCGCCGAAGAAGGCATCCATCATGTTCTCCCTGTTGAGCTGCAGTTTGCGTCTGATTTCCTGCTCGGACCTCGCTGCAATCTTCAGTTTGTAATTCAGGATTGCATCGATATGTTCCGCCCCCCTCGGGTTTGCGGCGTATGCGTCGCGCCACGCCGTTGCATCTTTTGTCAGCCGGTAATTGTAGTTCTTTTTCCAGTAGTCGATGGTGACGATCTCGAAGAGGTTTCCGACGCGGCGGAACTCTGCAACAGTATCATTGTAATGGTCCGGAGGGACACGGAGAATCGTTCGATACGTACCGTCCTGCCGGACAAGACGCGCCTTTTCCGGCGGGACGTCGAAGTAGCGGGTTTCGCAGAAACTGCAGTAGTTCTCGGGAGAGACGTGTGCGAGCGGCTGCGTACCGGGGGGAACTTCGTTCGTAAGAGGCTTGTCGCCGCGTCCCGGGACGGCCCAGACTTCCGTGCCGGTGAACGGGTTGATCTGTTTCACCGTTCCGTCCGGCATGATGTTATAATAGAAGTTGTAGCTTCGGGAAGTATTCATTCGTGGCCTGACCTTAAACGCCGGTTGCTGCCTTCAACATCGCCTTCATTCGAGCAGGCGTATTCGCCTCGGCATAGAAACGGACGAGAGGTTCGGTGCCGGAAAACCGGACGAGGATCCACCCCTTCTCGACGAAGAATTTAAATCCGTCCGTCGCGTCGATACGCTCAACGGTGAACGTGCCAATCTTTTTCGGCTGGTGTGAATAGAACGCAATGATCTTTTTCTTTTCCGCTTCCGTAACCTGGCGGTCGATCCTCCCGAAGTGGTATTCGCCGTATTCGTCGAACAGCTCGCGGACGAGTTCGCTCAGTTTCTTTCTCCGCACCGCCATGATCTCGGCGAGAAGCAGGCCGACATAGATGCCGTCGCGTTCCGGAAGGTGACCCCACACTCCAAGACCGCCGCTTTCCTCTCCGGCGATGATGATTCTTTTTTCGACCATGAGACGGCAAAGATACTTGAACCCAACCGGAGTTTCATAGAGAACAAGTTCGTATTTCTCGCACATCTTTGTAATGAGCTCGCTGACCGAGAGCGACTTGGCCACGGCGCCGGTAAAATGTTTTCGTTCCACCAGGTACTTCAGAAGGATAGCAAAGATCCGGTGAGAATCGACAAACGCGCCCTTTTCGTCGATTGCCCCGACGCGATCGGCGTCGCCGTCGGTGGCGATGCCGATATTGTATTTGCCGTCCCTCACTTCGAAACTCAGCTCCTCGAGATTCTGGGCGAGCGGTTCCGGATGAGCTCCGGCGAACGACGGGTTATAGATATTGCGGATCGTGCCGACCTTCGGAATAATTTGTTCCATCACTCCCTGGCCGGCGCCATACATCGCGTCGTAGAGAATCTTGATCCGCGTCGCTTTGATAAGGTCGATCTCGATTTTCGTTTCGATATCTTTGACGTACATCGCCGTTAAATCCACGAATTGGATCTTCTTGGCCGCCACGAGCTCGTCGAACGATTTCAGTTTCAGGGGGAGTTTGTCCGCCTTGAGGATCGGCGCAAGCAATTTTTCTACTTTGGCGACCATTTCCGGGTGCGCGGGCCCGCCAAAATCTCCCTTGATTTTGAAGCCGTTATATTTTGCTGGATTATGGCTCGCCGTAATGACTACCCCGCCGGCTGCGTTCATTTTCACGATTCCGAGGGAGGTCATCGGAGTCGAAGAAATCTTGTCCGCGAGTATCACTTTCACGCCCGCGCTGGCGATGACCTGCGCGGTCGTATGTGCAAATTCTTTCGACAAGAACCGGGCATCGTAGCCGATCACCAGCCCGTTCTTGATCTTTTTGTGGGATTTAAAATAGCGTGCCGTAGCAAGGGCCACTTTGGCAATGTTCACAAAAGTGAAATCGTCGGCGATAACGCCGCGCCATCCGTCAGTTCCGAATTTGATTGCGGGAGTCATTGGATCGTTATAATAATTGTTGATAAGTTCAGTCTAGGCTTGATACGCCATGGACCTTAACAGCATAATTCTCTTTTGCATCGGCGGGTGTGTTCCGAACAGATTGCTCCAGAATCCTTCTTTACTGTTAATCCTTTTACCCAAGGGGTCGGCTATGCAGAGATGTGCGATGCTGTTCGGGACGGATCGGGCCGGCTCCGCATGACTGTCTATTTTGGCCAACGCATTTGCCAGAGCGGATGGATTGCGGGTGAGTTCCGCGGCCCCCGCGTCGGCAAGATATTCCCGTTCGCGCGAGACAGACATGGCAAGGATTCTGGCAATGATGGGGGCGAAAAGAACAGCAAGAATCCAAAAAATGAAAAAAACGAATTTCACGACAATTGAGGCCCCAGGAATTTTCGGAAACGTAGGTGCATTCCAAAAAACAATCTTTTTCATCCAATCCGCGAGAAGCAATAGTCCGCCGAAGAGAACGGTTATGACAGTCATGAGCTCGGTATCATTGTTCCGAATGTGGCTCATCTCGTGAGCGATAACTCCCTCCAGCTCATCCCGATCTAGCATGGAAATCAACCCCGTCGTCACCATAATATAGCTCCTTTCGGGGCCGATGCCGATGGCGAATGCATTGGGGTCGGTGTCCGTAATGATCACAACCTCCGGGGTATGTATCCCTGCGGCAAGACTCATTTCTGTGGCGATATTGTGCAACAGCTTGTATTGTTCTCGATACTCATCCGCCTCCGAGTTGTATAAAGACCACACGATCGAGGCCGGTCCCGAACGCAAACTTGTAATAACAAGTACGACTGTCATGATGATTGTGAGTGCGGTTCCCCATGGCATGATTCGCAGAAAAGGGGTGTCGAGAAATTTCATCGCATATTCAAGATACACTATTATTCCCGCAGGCTTATCATCGGGCCATACCGCATGAGTCCAATAGAGAACGAAGATAAACAGCAAAAGAAAACTTCCAATGACAAACTTAAATATGAACTTAACAAAATCGAAATCATCGGGATCGTTACGTGACTTATCCCAGAGCCGGGAAGAGTAGTTGCCCCGAACATCCATCAGGACAGGAACAAATGTCAGAGCAAACAAAGGAATAATAAAGAATAGTTTTGCCTTGCTGATTCCATAGAACAAGTCAAAACCAATGCCAATTCCCAAGAACGAGGCAACAAACAGCAGGATGAAAACCGTCGTCATCCTGCGGTTGTGTGCCTGCTGTTCGTAAATATTGCGTGAGCGTTCAACGACGGTTTCAGACATGTGATCGTCTCAAGGTCTACCATCGGAGTATCGTGCATCCCGGCGCCACATCATCTATGTCTTCAGGTTGAACGCGCTCAGCCCCGCGTATTGTCCGTTCGAATCGAGCTCTTCTTCGATCCGGAGGAGCTGATTGTACTTCGCAATCCGGTCGGTGCGGCTGGTCGAACCGGTCTTAATCTGGCCGGCGTTCGTTGCTACCGCGATGTCGGCGATCGTTGCATCTTCGGTTTCCCCTGAGCGATGGCTGATGACGGCTGTGTAGTTGGCCCGCTTGGCCATCTCGATGCAATCGAGGGTTTCGGTGAGCGTCCCTATCTGGTTGACCTTGATGAGGATGGAATTAGCAACCCCCATATCAATTCCTTTATTCAGAAATTCCACGTTGGTGACGAAGATATCATCGCCGACGAGCTGGATCTGCCTACCAAGTTCTTGAGTCAACATCTTCCACCCTTCCCAATCATTCTCCGCCATTCCGTCTTCTATGGAAATGATGGGGTAATCCTTCACCCACTTCGACCAGAGTTTTACCATTTCTTCGCGCGACGCCTTCTTCTGGGTCGACTTATAGAATAGATATTTGCCGTTTTCGTACATCTCGCTTGCAGCCGGGTCGAGGGCGATGAAAACATCCTCTCCCGCTTTATACTTTGCTTTCGTGATCGCTTCCATGATCACTTCGAGAGCCTCTTCGTTAGACTTCAAGCTGGGGGCAAACCCTCCCTCGTCTCCAACCGCCGTGTTGTATCCGCGTTTGGAAAGGACACCTTTCAGCGCGTGGAAGGTTTCTGCTCCCATCCGCAGCGCCTCGGCGAAGTTTGGTGCATTGGCCGGAACGATCATGAACTCCTGAAAATCGACATTGCTGTCTGCATGCCGCCCGCCATTGATAATATTCATCATCGGAGTCGGGAGGATCTTGGCGTTGGCACCGCCGATGTACCGATACAGGGGAACACCAAGCGATTTGGCCGATGCTTTCGCCACGGCAAGGGAAACAGCGAGGATCGCGTTGGCGCCAAGTTTGCCCTTCGTCGGTGTTCCATCCAGCTCGATCATCATTTTGTCTATGCCTACCTGGTCTTGTGCATCGAAACCGGTGAGCTCTTCCGAAATGACGTTGTTGACATTCTCGACTGCTTTCAAAACTCCTTTGCCGTTGTAGCGCATCTTGTCGCCGTCGCGCAATTCAACAGCTTCGTGCTCGCCCGTGGAGGCGCCGCTTGGAACAGCCGCGCGTCCGATCGTGCCGTTTTCGAGCTCGACATCCGCTTCCACCGTCGGGTTGCCGCGTGAATCGAGTATCTCACGCGCCCAGACATCTGTAATAATCGTTGATGACATAATTTCTCCGTCGTAAAAGTTGTTGTCCAATCTCGTGATAAGATCAGGAGTAATTAATGCAAAAAATGGCTGAAAATCAATGCGAGAAGAATGAGGAGAGCAACACAGACTGCCCGCGCAGCCTTCCGAAGGTTTTTCGAGAATCAGATCAAATGCCGAATGAAATGCGCAAGTTAATCGGTGAGCCTTCGGAAGGTCTCAACGCGCGCTAAGAAACATTAACACTTGTTCTCGTTCCCAAACTCCGTTTGGGAACGAGATGACACGCCAACATCAAATGCGGTGACATCCTGGCAAGCCGCGAGAATCCTCCGCTGATTTTCATACCATTTTTTCCTACCTTCCCTCATGAATTTTTTGATCGCACCCAACGCGCTGAAAGGTTCTCTCTCTGCTATTGACGCGGCCGCGGTCATAGCAAGAGCGTTGCGCGATGTCCTGCCTGATGCAAACTGCAGGATATGTCCCATTGCCGACGGCGGCGACGGAACTCTTGATTGCCTTGTTCAGGCTGCCGGAGGAGAGATCTTTTCATCCCGTGTGCACGGTCCCGTTGATTCAATGGAAGTGAATGCTCGCTGGGGTCTCCTTGGCGATACGACAACAGCCGTCGTAGAAATGGCGGAAGCTGCCGGCCTCCGGCTGCTGCGTCCATCCGAGTACGACGTGATGAGAGCGACTACCGCCGGCGTCGGGGAACTGATCGCAGCGGCGGCAAAAAAAGGCGCGGCAAAAATTCTTGTCGGTTTGGGCGGGAGCGCCACAAACGACGGCGGGATGGGATGCGTACGAGCGCTCGGGGTGAAGTTCTTCAACCGCGATGGCTGCGAAATTCCGGAGGGGGGCGGGAATCTGTCTCGGATCGAGCGTTTTGAGTTTAAGAGAGAAGAGATAAGAGATAAGAAGATCAAGATCATAGCCCTCTCAGATGTGACAAATGTACTTTGCGGACCGGAAGGGGCGGCGTTTACGTTTGCCGCACAGAAGGGAGCAACTTCTGAACAGATACGCGAACTGGACGGCGGCTTGAAACATTATGCATCTATAATAGAGCGGGACTTACGTCGACAAGTTTCTGAAATTCCCGGTAGCGGAGCGGCGGGCGGGCTCGGAGCAGGTCTCATCGCCTTCTGCGACGCAACCATCGAGTCTGGTATCGACTTTGTGCTCGACCTGATCGGTTTCGATAAACTACTGGCAGAATGCGATTGCGTCATCACCGCCGAAGGTATGATCGATTCGCAGACTCTTAAGGGAAAGGGAATCGAGGGAATCGCGCGGCGGGCGCGAAAATTCAACAAACCGGTTCAGGCCTTTGTCGGAAAAATCGGCGGTGATGCAGACTTACTTCGGCGAGAGATCGGCCTTCAGGCGCTTTGGGAAATTGCGCCGGCGGGAGTGTCTGAGCGAGATTCAATTAATAACGCCGGCCGATTTCTCTCCCGGAAGACTAGAGAAGTCTATTCCAGGAAAAAATAAGTCGGCCCAGCCTTGAGTGCTTTTCAGGAGTTATCGGAATTCTCTGAGGTATCGGCCGCGGCATTCGTGTTTAAACCTGAGTTCATTATGAGGCAACCTTCCTTATGAAAACCTCGGTTGTGCTGCTTCTCCTTGTCACTAGCGCCCCGTTGATCGCCGGCAGGCCGCTCGTCGACCAAATTGGAATCAGAGTCGTCGGACCAACGCGCCAATTTGCGTATACCAATAAGCAGGCCGGAACCTACTACGGGGAGGTGAACGGACGGAACTCCGGCGGATGGCAGGGATGGTTCATCAACGCAGAAAAAATTGTGGACGACTATTCGCTGCAGGTCAATGGAGAAACATTCAATCGCAGTGAAGCAACCAGTTTGGTCTTCGCTTATCAACTCATCCGAACGTATCCGGACAGTTCCGACGAGTACTTTACCCTGCTGGACAGCGTCAATGCTTTTGTCGTGCAAGTGCGACGCCCCCGGCCCGCGATGAGCAAGCCGGTGATGGCGCTGCAGGTTTCCGAAAACTACGAGCCGGCGGAAGGCGCCGCTGGATTCGCTCTGTGGCGGAGAAAAACGAATCCAAAAGACAGCTCTGTTCCATCGTGGATCGGACTGGAATCTATTGAAGGATCGGCATGGACGACGTTCATCGTCGTCGCCGCTTCCACCAGAGATGAAACGGTCGCTCTGGGCGAAAGGGAAGCGAGCCACACGGAAATCTATATCGATTCCCGCAAACAACGGATGGAGAATATCCTTCAGCGGTCCTGGGTGAAAACGGAAAACGAGGAGTTCAACGCTGCACTCATGTGGGCGAAGCTGTCGCTAGATGCCCTCATCATGAATCAATCGCAATCGGGCGTTCCGGTCAAGGGTATCTTCGCCGGGCTTCCCTGGTTCAACGACTACTGGGGACGCGATTCTTTCATCTCGCTTCCGGGTGCAACCTTTGTCACTGGCGACTTTGCAGATGCTCGCGATATCCTGCTCTCGTTCGCCAGGTTTCAGGCAACCGATTCATCCAGCGTAAACTACGGCAGGATCCCCAACATCGTCACCACCACTTCCGTCGCATACAACACCGCCGATGGAACGCCGTGGTTCGTCAAACAGCTGTACGATTACGTAAAGTATTCGGGCGACACCACAATTCTCAGCACGCTCTTTCCGGTCGTCGAACGATCGATTGAAGGGACAATCAAGTATCACACGGATTCCCTCCGCTTCCTCACTCACGGCGACGCCGAGACATGGATGGACGCAGTCGGTCCTCATGGTCCCTGGTCCCCGCGGGGTAACCGGGCTTGCGACGTTCAGGCCTTGTGGTTCGATCAATTGCTTATTGGATCATTCATTGCAGAGTATCTGACTGAGTACCACCTGGCGGCCCGTTGGAGGGCAATCGCGGATGAGGTCGAAAGCAATTTCAATAAATATTTCGTCGACCGGCGCAGCGGACTTGTGTACGATCACCTCAGATCCGATGGAACTCCCTCCCTGGAACTGCGGCCGAATCAACTCTTCTGCCTTGACTTACTGAATTCGGAGGACCTCCGGGAACGGGTCGTAAGGAACGTGACGGCGAATCTGATCTATGCTCACGGCGTAGGGACCCTTGCGGCAACAGACTCCAATTTCCATCCTTTCCACCATGACGAACCCTTGTACGTGCAGGATGCCGCTTATCATAACGGGATTGTCTGGAGCTGGCTCTACGGACGCGCCGTGTACGCTCTCACAAGAAATGATGAAGAGGAGTTGACCTACGTGATAACGAAGAACATGGTGCATCAGATTCTCGACCGGGGTTGTGTGGGAACATTGTCCGAGCTTGTTGATGCCATGCCGCGGCCCGAGGAGAGCGAACCGCGTCTTTCGGGAGCTTTTTCCCAGGCATGGAGCCTGGCGGAATTCATCAGAAGTTTCTACCAGGACTATCTCGGCATCGGCGTCGATGCAACTTCGCATTTCATCCGCGTCAATCCAAAAATTCCGAGAGAATTAGGAAGCGTCTCATTCAGGTTCCGTACCGCAGATTCGCACATCGTCGTCCGGTATGATGTACACGGCGATTCAATCCGGGCCGTTTTCATTCCGGAGCAGCTCACGCAGAAGAATGCCATAAGTTATTTGTGGGTGTATCGGAATGGGGATGCGGCATTCGTCAACACCAACATCGCACCAGGTGAAAGCCTGATCATTGCACATTCGCTTGACACCTGTTCCGTCACGAGCAATGGAACCGTGAATCCGTTCCCAAACGGTTCGGCTCCCTGGCACTTGAAGGGATTTTCGCCGAAAAATGCTTTCGAGGGTTTGAAACTCGCCGCCCCGGCCTTCGATCCGAATATCCCGTCACTCAAGGGTCCAGCGTTCCCGGTTCTGTCCCTGGATGATGTGCGCCGGTCGAATCCGCTGGCGAAAACGTTGTTCGACAGAGCCGACAGCACCGGCGACGACAGAGGCATTTCCGGCACTTATCTTTATCCTTCCAGCGTAAATTTCAGACCGGGAATTCTGGACATTACCCGTGCGATTGTCCGAACCGATTCAACCAATATTTATTTCACTCTTCGTTTTCGAAATCTCGCAAATCCCGGTTGGCATCCGGAGTACGGCTTCCAGCTCACGTTTGCAGCCATTGCGATTCACCGGGGCGATGCCGGATCGACGGACGTAGGGAACAATTCACACTTCGTGGTTGACGATGCCCGTCGCTTTGATCGGCTGATCACGGTCGGCGGCGGGATTCGTCTTACCGATGAAAGCGGGAAGGTGTTGTGCGAGTACCTCCCTCAGCCCGGAGATGAGCGAAATCCGATCGGCAACGTGACAAGAAAATCGATTGAGTTTAGCCTTCCTCTTAAGTATCTTGGGAAGCCGACAGCCGCTTGGAAGATAACTATACTCGTGGGAGCTCAGGACGATCACGGAGGTGCGGGAGTTGGAGAATTTCGTGAGGTGGACGGCTCCGCGACAGAGTGGAGCGGGGGCGGCAAGGTCCGGCAAACGGATCCAAACGTATACGATATTCTCACCGTAGAACCTTGAGATCTCGATCTCAACAGGAGGTTTGTCATGGCATTTGTTCTTACTCTACTCATTGCGATAGGGGCAATCGTCGCCTATCGTGCTTCTCTTCACTCCCCCGATCGCCGGCAAGCCGGCCTTATTGCACTCTTGCTTGCGGGCGCGTTCGGCTTGATGGCATTGGGTCAATGCTTGACGGTGGTTCCGGCCGGAAGCGTCGGCGTCGTCGATTTCTTCGGAACGGTCTCGCCGAATACGTTGAAGGCGGGCATCAATCCGGTTAACCCCCTCGCCCGCGTCATCAAGATGTCCGTTCAAACTCAGGAAATGAAAGAAGTGATGGATGTACCGTCGAAGGAGGGCCTCACTGTCCAGCTCGAAGTGAGCATTCTCTATCATCTCAATCCCGAGAAAGCTGCGGATGTCTATAAGATGGTCGGCGAAAGTTACGAGAGCGTCATCCTTGAACCCCAGTTCCGCTCCGTGACTCGCGGAGTGACGGCGAGCTATGAAGCGAAGGCGCTCTACACGTCGGAACGCGAAGCTCTCTCTATTCAGATCCTTAAGGAAATTGAAGCCGTCACCGAAGCACGGGGTGTCACAGTCGAATCGGCTCCTCTCCGCCGCGTCGGACTGCCCGCCGGTCTCACGCAATCGATCGAAGAAAAGCTCCAGGCGGAACAGGAAAGCCAGCGGATGCAGTTCATCCTCACGAAAGAGAAACAAGAAGCCGACCGCAAGCGGATCGAAGCTCAGGGGATTTCTGACTTCCAGAAAATAGTCATGCAGGGAATCAGCGATCAATTGCTCCGCTGGAAAGGGATCGAAGCCACAGAAAAACTCGCCGCCTCACAGAATGCCAAGATCGTCATCATCGGATCGGGCAAAGACGGCTTGCCGTTGATCCTCGACTCGAAATAAGAACTAGCGAATCTTGTCTGTGTATCCCTTAAGCCTCATACGGGTTGTCCTCCTCCTCGTCGCGGCGATCGGATTTTTCGCGGTGCTTTGGATGCTTCTCCGGAAGCACGCGTTGAAGGGATTTGGATTCATCGCGACGGGGTTCGCCCTCGTTTATGTAAACATTATCGTTGCGTCGCTTCTGAACAGCGGGATCGTTCCTGCCGACTGGAACACCAGGATCCTCCCGACCGTCAGTTTCATCACCGGATATTTTGGACAAACGTTAGGACTCTTTCTTCTCCTCCTCGGAAACTACAGGCTGGTCCGCTCGCTTATTCCTCATCTCTCCGAACACTACTCGAGCCTGGTCGAAAAATCGCTCGTCGGCGTATATCTGATCCAGGACGGCGTGTTCCAGTTTGTCAACCCAAAGCTCGCGGAGATCTTCGGTTACTCACGCGAAGAACTCTACGGAAAATCGATAGACGACCTGATTGCGGAAGAGTCACGTCCCGTTGTCGATCAGAACATTCGCAGGCGCTTGGGCGGCAATGACGTCGCCCTCCACTATTCCTTTGTCGGAGTGAAAAAAGACGGGACAAAGGTCCGCGTGGAGGTGTACGGCTCCCGTACGACATATAACGGCAAGCCTGCTGTACACGGCACCCTTCTGGATATTTCTCAGAAGGAGCATGCCGAGGAAACACTTCGCGAATCTGAATTGCGATTTCGTTCAGTCGTTCAAAGCCTCGGAGAGGGATTGGTGATCACCGAAGCCGATGATACCGTCCGGTATATCAACTCCCGAATGTCCGACCTCTGCGGATATACTGCGGAAGAAATGATCGGCAAGCCCGCGTATTCGCTCCTCCTCCCCCGCGAGGAGTGGCATACGATGACAGAACGAAACAAGAACCGGGCGCTGGGCAAGTTGGAGCGATACGAAGTGCTCATGAAGCGGAAAGACGGCACGCGGTTTTGGGCGGAAGTCAACGCGGCCCCGTACCGCGATACCGACGGGGTCATCATCGGGACCCTTGGAGCTGTGACAGATATTCAGGAAAGAAAGCGGGCCGAAGCGCTGCAGTCTGCTCTCTACCGGATCGCCGAGAAAACTCACTCAACGGTCGACCTCCAGGATTTTTATTCCTCCGTCCACACCATCATCAACGAACTGATGTCGGCGACGAATTTCTACATCGCGCTGTATGAAGCATCCGCGAATACCCTCAGCTTCCCCTATTTTGTCGATGAAGCGGACCCGCAGCCCCGCCCTAAGAAACTGGGAAAGGGTCTCACCGAGTATGTCCTTCGCACCGGGCAGCCGCTCCTCGCCTCACCCGATGTTTTTGAGAAACTTCTCCGCTCGGGAGACGTCGAATCGATCGGAGCTCCTTCCATCGACTGGCTCGGCGTTCCGTTGAAGGCCGGAGGCACGACCTTCGGAGCGATTGTGGTTCAAAGCTATCAGGAAACGATACGATACGGGCAGAAGGAGCAGGAGATTCTCACTTTTGTATCGCAGCACATCGCGACCGCGATACAGCGGAAGGCGGATGAAGAGCGGTTTCGGGCGATATGGGAACACTCCGCGGACGGCATGAGGCTCACGGACGAGGCGGGAAGGATTATTACCGTCAATTCCGCATTCAGCAAGATCGTGAAACTCCCTCAGGAGAGACTGGTCGGTGAATTTCTCTCTTTCACTTTCAAGGCGTCTGAGGGAGAACAATTGCTCGAGGAGTACAGAAAAGGGTTTGCCTCCGAGACTTTGCCCTCGCGGTTTACCGGCGATATTACGCTTTGGAACGATGAAGAAGTCGCTGTCGAGGTCTCGAATTCCTACATTATCTTCAGCGCTAATCACAAAATGGTGCTCAGCGTTTTTCGGGACACGAGCGAACGAAAGCTCCTCGAGAACCAGCTTCTTCATGCTCAAAAAATGGAATCGATCGGCGTGCTTGCCGGGGGTATTGCGCACGACTTCAACAACGTCCTGTCGATGATTCTTACTTCCGCCGAGATGTTGAAGGAGAAGACCCGTCACGATAAGACCCTGCAGCATTACGCCGATATGGTTGCGACGGCCGCGGAACGGGGCGCAGCCATCGCCAAACAGCTTCTGCTGTTCGCGCGCTCGGAAAAGGGAAAACTGAAACCGTTGACTGTTTCGTCGGTTGTCCTTGAGGTCCAGAAACTCCTCGAGCACACGCTGCCGAAGTTGATCTCCATCAAGTCCGAAATCGAGTCAAGCGACGCCGTCATCCTCGGCGACTCCGATCAAATTCACCAGGCGCTGCTCAATCTGGCTCTGAACTCGCGCGACGCCATCGAGGCGCAGTCCCCCAACGGGACAATCGTTTTCCGCGTTGCTACGGCACCGTACACCGAACTGCAAAAGAAGTATCCACAAATCCGGCAGCAGGATTATGTCTCCCTCAGCGTGCGCGACAACGGCACCGGCATGGATGAGGAAACTCAATCCCGCATTTTCGAGCCATTCTTCTCTACCAAACCGCGAGGGAAGGGAACGGGCCTCGGGCTTTCGATCGTCCATGGGATTGTGAACAACCATCATGGGGTGATCGATGTCTCCAGCGTTCCGGGCGCAGGGACCGTCATGACAATGTGTTTCCCGCTTGTTGCCGCCCAGCCGGGAAAACCGGTCCGCAGCCGCGGTCCGAAAAACATTCCTCAAAAAAATCAGAACTCGCAACCGCCGACAATTCTCGTGGTGGATGATGAACCGGTGCTCCGTGAAATGCTCGTGGAAATTCTGCAGGGGCGGGAGTATTCCGTCATCTCCGCCTCCAACGGGGTCGACGGGATCCAAAAATACCGCGCGCACATGGATGAGATTGAAATCGTCATCTCGGACGTCGGCATGCCGATCATGGGAGGAGAAGAGCTCTTTGAAAAACTCAAAGAGATCGACCCTCAGGTCAAAATGATCTTCATGACCGGCTACCTCGAGGAAGATTCAAAGGCCGGAATTCTTCACAGCGGAGTTAAGAGAATAATCCACAAGCCGTTCCGGATCGAGGAAATTGTCGATGTGATCGATGACGTCCTCTACAAATAGTCACCCGGCGCATTACGCGAGTTTCCTGAATGCGGCAGCCTTGCCGATTCCCCACATGACCACAGAAATAGTCAGCCCCGGGTACATCGGTTCAATTGAAAAGGGGTAGTTCCCTCCGTTCGCCTGTCCCCACACCAGCCACGCCGTCGAGAATCCCCAGCCGAGCAGCATCGCTGCGAACGCAAACGGAGCGGTGATGTTCAGCCGCCTGAAGTACGTTGAGATGAGCGGGACCAGAAGCCCCGGAATGATCGCGGTCCCGATGACGTACCAGAGCTTGACAACCGAAGGGATCCAGTACGCGAGCGCGACAGCGAAGAGAGAGGTGATCACAAGCCCGAATTTTGTCCACAGGGCGATTGCGGCGGCCCGGATATCGCTCTTTTCGGCCCACAGAAGGCGGCCTACGATATCGTTGCCGATCGTCGATGCGCCGATAAAGGTGAGGCTGCTCAGCGAGGACATGATTGTCGCAAGCATGCCGATATAAAACATTCCCTTGGCGACCGACGGCAATGTAATTTCTGCGAGAAGCGGATACGCAAACATCGGATGCTGGAGATTCGGCAGCGCTGCGCGGGCGTACAACCCGGCGGTGCTCGTAAAGAAATCGAAGACAAACCAGCAAAGCGTCGAGAGAAGGATTCCCCTCTGGGCGGTTGCCCCGTCCTTTGCGGCATAGCAGCGTTGATAAAAAGCAGGATCGACAAGCGTCCAAAGCGCTATGAAGAACCAGACAAGGATGTACTGAATCGAGTTGCCGCCGTGCCACGTCAGATGCAGCGGAGGCAGATGGGATTGAAGAAAACCGAGACCCCCAAATTTCGCGTAAGCAAAAGGAACGATCAGCGCGAAACCTGCAAACATCAGAATAAACTCGAGAACGTTGGCATTGACGTCGGATCGGAAACCGCCGTAATAAAGATAACAGACCGTAAGAAACGTGCTCAGGAGAATGCTGGCGAGGAGGCTCAACCCAAAAATGAGCTGCACGAGAACTCCCAGCATCAGGACGTAAGGAGCGGGAGAAATGAGGACGAACGTCAGCATCGCGCCGAACAGCGAGGTCTTTGCGTCGTACGCCTCGAACAAACGGTCTGGAATTGTGACAAGATTTGTTCCTCTCGCTTTCTTTGCGAGGAACAACGCGAACACGATGGCAAAAAAATAGTACGGGACTCCAAAGACAACCCAGTTGGAAATTCCGTATTGGTACGAATATTCGCCAACGCCGAGTATCCCTCCATACCAGGTCGAGACAAGCGTAGCGACAAACACGGGCAGCGTGAGCGAACGGCTCGCCAGAAGATATTCATCTAACTCCGTTTTATCTTTCCGCGCAGAGCGGTAGCCGACAAAAAGAACGGCAGCAAAATAGATGAGGATGAGGAGGATGTCGATGAAGGAAAAGGAAACCATTTTCAGTGAGCAGTGAACAGTAATCAGTTAACAATCAACAATGAACATTCAACAATGAATAATCAATAATGGTCGCGCTCGAATGCATTGGAAGAGCAGCAACAGACAATGGTTAAGAGGATTTGACAGTGAAGAGCAAGAGATTTCCCTTCCTGACAGAAATCCTGACCGGAGATGACGTTACCCTGTTGCTCGTTCCCTCGCGAACGCCAAGTTCAAGCGACTCATTCTTCAGGGGGAATTCCAGTCCCCTCGTGGTGATTCCATCGCAGCGGCCCAGGGGCATCAACGACATCACCGAGCCGACCGGGAGATCAATTTCAGATTTACTCTCAAGGATCTGGATATTACATAGCGAATCCGAAAAGAGAAGATGCAAACGTTTATAGTATTTTTTCAGGATGCTGAAGTTGGCGTATGAGTGATCGGGCCTCCCTCCCATCGCGCCGATGACCACGACGCGGTGAAAACCAAGCGCTATCAGGTAGTCCAGGGCTTTTTCCAGGTCTGTGCTTTCCTGGCTCTCCACGCGGATCGTTCTGACACCGGCGTAGTACGCCTTCGTCGTCCGTGAAATCGAATCCAGGTCGCCGATTATGACATCCGGCGTGATGCCGAGTTTCCGCGCCCAGTTCGCCCCGCCGTCCGCACATACGACGAAGGGCTTCCCCGTCAGCACGGATCGCATTTCTTTTTTTGAAAGAACTTCGCCGTTGCAGATGACCAACGCGGCTCGGTCCTTTCTTTCGCTTCCGTGGTTTTTCTTCATAGGTTCAACTCACAGTTGGGCGGCGAGGCCGATGATAAAATTCCGTTCCGCTGCCGGGAAAAAGAGATCGGCAATTCCTGTTTGCATGTAAAGCGTGTTGAAGAGATTGCGCACCTCGCCCCGGAGAGTCAGGCTGGCGCCTGCAACGGTCGGAAGTTTGTAGATCCCTTCAATGTTGAACACGGTATACGCGTCGTTTTTGTTCGCCTCGAGCTTGAAATTGTCCGTGTAAAAGGAACCGACGTATTTTGCCGATAGCGAGAGTGTCGCCTTATCCGACTGATAGTTCAAGAAGAGATTTCCCATAATGCCGGGAAACCCTCCTATCGGATTGCCGTCCAATTTCGTGCTGAAGGCGGCTCCCGTGGAATCGACATCAAGATACGTTTCTTTGATGATCTTGTTGGAAGAGATCGACCAGTTGCCGCTGAGAGAGAATGAATACGGCAATCGCACGGAGCCGTCCAGCTCAAATCCTATGTGGCGGGTGCGGTCAGCGTTCCCCACGATCGGAATTCCGAAGCGGTTGAGCTTTCCGTTGGGCACCAGTTCGTTCGTGAATTCCATCCAGTAGACATTCACCGTGCCGGTTGCGCTGCTCGATTTGTACCCCGCTCCGAGCTCGAAGTCGAGAAGCTGTTCCGGCTTTACCAGCGGCTTCGTATAGTCGTACACCGTATCGTTGTTGACGACTTTCGTATCAAACTGCGGCATGATGGTGGGATCATAAGCGGCATTTTCCGCGTCATACAGGTTGCTCAGGGGCGGTTCATGCGAAGTGTAGGCCGCAGAAATGTAGGCGTTCCAGACCTCGGTGATGTTGTAGTTGACACCAAACCTCGGGTTCAGAAAATAGTACGGAACGCTGAACGAGTTGCCCAGAAATTCCTCGTTCGCGATCTTGTACTGGTTGTATGCGAACTGGAGATTTGCCATCAGCGAAACGTTTTCCTCGAGACGGTAGACTTCTTTCGCATACAAGGAGGCCATCGTTTTTTCGGCGTCGTACTGATAGAACCGGTAATTGACGTCGAAGTTTGCGGGGAGGCTGTCGGCTCCCAGAATCTGTCCCCAGTGAGTTCCTCTATGGAAACGCAGTTCCCCGCCGACCGTTAATTCGCTGTTGTTCTGGGTCCATTCGTACCGCGGCAGCCAGCCCCATTGAGCCAAATCAATGCCGGCACGTATCAGCGCCGTGGAGATATTCTGTGCGGGTTGGAACCCGTGCGCCTGGTCGATTCGGAAGGTGGAGGTGTCGCCGTACTCGTCGAAGTCGAACCAGCCGTGCCCCTCATAGAAGAAAAGAGTATTGCTGAGCTTCTGTGTTTCGGAGATCTTCCATTCATTAAGAATTTCGTAGTGCGGCTGCGTGAACTGCTCGTTCTCTTCGGGCCGGCGGATGGTTCCTTCGTCGTTGATGTTCATCCTTCTGAGCGCGTAATCGTCGTTGTAAGATTTCGGCAATCCGTTGTAGACCAGCTGATCCTGGAGCGGCCCGCCGAAGAAATGGATTCGCGTCGTCGTGTTATCTCCGAGCAGCAGCGCTCCGAAGAAGTATGAATCGAGCGTCGACCCGGAATGGAGCCTGTACCCGTTGGAATTGATCTGCCCCAGTTTGCCGTACAACATGTACTTGTTGTCTACGAGACCGGAGTTAAACGACGCAGAGAGTTTTTTCATGGTCATCGGAAGGGACTCGCTGCTGTCGCCGTATTGTTGAAAGCCGAAGATGCTTTCAAATTTCACATACGGTTTTGGAGTGAACGGATTTGTGACGACGTTAATGGAGCCGCCGATCGCCGGGGGACCGTAGAACGCGCTGCCTGCCCCCCTTTGCACCTGCACGTTCGATGCGCTCGCGAGAATATCCGAAACGTCAAGCCAGTACATCCCGTGGTCTTCGGGATCGTTTTGCGGAATTCCGTTCACCATCACGGAGAGACGCGATTGGTCGAAACCGCGCAGCGTCACGTAATTGTAGCCAATGCCATTTCCGCCGTCCGAGAAGGAGATCATCGACGGAAGCTGGGCCAGCAGAACAGGAACATCCTGCATTGAATACCGTTCTTCGATAAGGCCCTTGTTCAGATTGGTGAATGTCACCGGCGTTTCCCGCTCCTTCGCTTCTGTCGCCGTTACGAGCACGGGAGCGAGCGTATACTTCACCGAGTCTCTCTCTCTTTCTTCCTGAGAAAAGAGATTTGGAGCGAGAGAAAACATGAGAAAGAGAATGGAAAAATATTTCACACGTGCAAGCCTTCCCATTGATGCTGCCTCCATAACGCTTATTGTTGGGTTCGCGAAAATAAAAAAGCCGTTGCTGAAATGGAATGCATCAGTAACGGCTTAAGAAATCAGATCGTCTTTCCTACGCTGGCATTATCCAGATCAGGTATGTTCATCCCGCTTGCTGCAGCGGGATCGTTGTAGGGTATATTCTCAGATTCGCCCAAGGCGAAACACCCCTAACGATTTACACTTCAAAGAACAAGTTCTGGATCCAATATACTCGCGTGAAAGAGAAAAGTCAAATGTGGCAGAAGAATCAAAGCAATTACGGCGGAATCCTTCGGAAGGTTGCGCGGCTAAACTCAAGCGTCACAGTTCCCCGGTGTTGTCTTTCACCACCGGTCTTTTTATATTCACACCATGATAAAAGTCGCTGTCGGAATTGTGCGCATGGGCTCCCAAGTGCTCGTATGCCAGCGCAGGAGATCGTCGAAGTACCCGTTGAAATGGGAATTTCCGGGGGGCAAATTCGAGAACGGTGAATCCGTCTCGGAATGTTTGCGGCGCGAACTTCTTGAAGAGCTCAGCATCGACGCCAACGTGGGCGAAGAACTGCATCGGCAGGAATGGATATACCCAGATTCCGGATCGTTCGAAGTCTATTATCATATGGTGGATTCGTTCTCCGGGACAATCCGAAACAACGTGTTCGAACAGATCAGATGGGTGAATGTCGCGGAGCTGGGAGGGATGGATATGCTGGATGGGAATAGAGATGCAGTGATGAAGCTGGCGAACGCAAATTCAAAGTTAAAAGAGCAAAGTTCAAAAGTAAAGTGACAAGTTAAAAATGGAGAACCAAGACGATCTCTCACCCCCGTAAAATCCTATTTCACTGCGTTGTTCCACTTTGAATTTTTACCTTTACTTTTGAACTTTGAATTTTGAACTCCTTTCCCCATTCAAAACTCCTCCGTTGGTATAAATCAGCCGCCCGCCCGTTTCCCTGGCGCCGGACCAAAGAGCCGTACCGGATACTCCTCTCGGAAATTATGGCGCAACAGACACAGGTTCAGCGTGTCGTTCCTTTCTTTAACGCCTGGATCAAAAAATTTCCGACGCTGAGCTCGCTGGCTCGCGCTTCGAAGCCCGATGTCCTGGCACAATGGTCGGGTCTCGGCTACAACAGCCGCGCTCTTCGCCTTCACCGGCTTGCAAAGCAGGTCGTTGATGGTTCAACTGCCCGCCTTCCGCGGGATGTGGAATCGTTGCGGCGGCTGCCGGGAATCGGCAGGTACACTGCCCACGCCGTGGCTTGCTTTGCATTCGGCCAGCACGTTCCAGTGGTCGACGTCAACGTCCGACGCGTCTTTAGCAGGGTATTCCGGAAAGTCCGGTCAGGCAATGAACTGATGCCGGAGAATGAAATTTGGAAGCTGGCCGAGAAACAACTTCCGCCGCGGCATGTTTCCGAATGGAATCAGGCTCTGATGGATCTTGGCGCTCTCGTGTGCACGGCAAGAAACCCCCGCTGCGACGCCTGCCCGATCTGCTCATGCTGCGCATCCGCCTTCTCCAGAGGTTTTGCCAAAAAAATTCCGGCCCGGAAAAATAACGAACCCTCGTTCAAAGGAATCCCGCGCCGGCTGTATCGCGGAAGGATTTTGAAAGCTCTCCATCAGAAACCTCTGACATTCCACCAACTCGGAAGGAGAGTCGTCGATCGATTCCACCCACGTGACATCAAATGGATAGAAGGCGTCGCTCGCAAAATGGAACTCGATGCCCTCATCACCATTCGAGGAACCGGGAACCGGAAGACAGTCCAGATCGCTCAATGAGCCCCCGCTACAAAAACCTCGATACCCTCGTGAGCAGCCACCGCCTGAAGCGGGCAGCCATTCGAGAACGACTTGCTCAGTTCAAATCCATTCCCCCGGAAAAATACTTTTACGAACTCGTCTACTGTTTCATGACGCCCCAATCGAGCGCCGTGAATTCATTCAAAGCACAGCAGACGCTCGAAGCGCGCGACTTCCAGCATCGGGAGATAGACCCCGAGCCCCTTCTTCATCAAAAAGATTATTATATCCGGTTCCACAAAACCAAAGCGCGTCTGCTTCTTGAGATGAAATCGCATTACAATGAAATCTTTGATTCAGTGATGAACGGAAACTCGGCCTTCGAAAAAAGAGAGTGGCTTGTCCTCAACGTCAAAGGACTCGGCTACAAGGAAGCGACGCATTTCCTGCGGAATGTCGGCCGCAATGATGGTCTGGCGATACTGGACCGGCATATCCTCAGAAATCTCAAGAGGCACGGCGTGATCCGGTCTCTCCCGGCGTCATTGACGCGGAAGAAATACCTGAACATCGAGCAGCGATTTCAGAAATTTGCCGGGGAGCTCGGAATCACCGTCGATGAACTCGACCTGGTGTTCTGGAGCAATGAGGCCGGACAAATACTGAAATAGCGTTTTGGGGGGATTGGAAGGGCCGTCGACAACGTTCGAGAAAGGCTTATGCCACGCAAACCATTTCTCATACTCGGCGCAGGGCTGATGGGCAAGGCGATTGCCCAAGACCTGATGAACTCCGACCCGGAGTACACCGTCACACTCGCGGACCTGGATGCCGGACGCGCCCGGCACCTTGCGGATGCCATCGATCCGCACAGGATAGCGGTACAGCAGATCGATGTCCGCGACTTCGCGAAGGTCGTCGCTTTGATGTCGGAGCATTCCGTCGCCGTGAGCGCCGTGACATTTCATCATAATCTCACCCTGACGAAAGCCGCTATCGAAGCGGGCACGCACTATTGCGATCTTGGGCACGACGACGCCATCGTGGCGCAGCAGCTGGCAGAAACGGAGAGGGCAGCGCGCGCGGGCGTCACGGCGATTGCCAATTGCGGACTGGCTCCGGGTCTTGCCGATATCATCGCGATGCATCTCTTTCGACAGTTCGACACGGTCGATTCGCTCTCGATCCGCGTTGGAGGCTTGCCGCAGCTTCCCCACCCTCCGTTGAATTACCAGCTTGCCTTTTCAGTCGAAGGGCTTCTCGAGGAATACACCTTGCAGAGCACGATACTCCGCGAGGGGAAGATCCAACGGGTTCAGCCGCTCACGGAGATTGAAAACCTTTCGTTTCCCCCTCCGTTCGAAGATCTCGAGGCATTCCACACCGGCGGCGGCGCGTCGCGGCTCCCCCAGTTGCTTCAGGGAAAAGTGAGGAACCTCGAATACAAAACCATCCGCTTTCGGGGCCACTGCGAGAAGATGCGAGCGCTTCTTGAGCTAGGATTTGCAGGAAACGAGCCGATCTCATCGGGGAGCAATTTGATGACCTCGCGTGAATTATTTTTGGAATTGCTCAAAAAACGTCTTACATTTAACGAACCGGACGCCGTGCTGGTACTTGTGACGGCGCGGGGAAACCGCGGCGGCGAAGGCCGATCCCGATCGTACCGGCTGATCGATTTCTTTGACCGAAAGAACTCCATAACTGCAATGATGCGTACGACCTCCTTCCCAACCTCCATTATTGCCCAGCGCATGTACGACGGCACGATATCACAACGGGGAGTTTTTACCGCCGAGGAAGTCGTTCCGTTTGAACCGCTCAACGAAGAGTTGAGGAAACGCAATATCATCGTCGAAACGATCGAGGACCAATAACGCATGGGACAGCAGAATTCTTTCGACATCGTTTCCGAGGTCAACATGCAGGAAGTCGATAACGCGCTGAATCAGGCGCGGAAAGAGGTCGCGCAGCGCTACGACCTCAAGGATTCGAAATCCTCCATCGACTTCGATGAGAAAGAGAAAGTCGTTACCGTGAACTCGCTCACCGAGTTTACACTCAAGAGCGTGGTCGATGTTCTTCAAAACAAGTTCGTCAAACGCGGCATTCACCTGAAGTCGCTCACGTATGGTGCGGTGGAGCCCGCGACGGCCGGGACGGCCCGGCAGAAGATCACGCTCAAGGTAGGCATCGACAAGGAGAATGCGAGGAGTCTTGTGAAGACGATCAAAGACTCGAAATTGAAAGTTCAGGCTCAGATCATGGAAGAGCAGATACGGGTCTCGGGGAAAGACAGGGATGAACTTCAGGCGGTCATCGCACTCCTGAAAGGAACGGATTTTCCGCTTCCACTCCAATTCACCAACTACCGCTCATGAACAGATCCAGTCTTCGGCATGTGCTTTTCGTCCTCGCGGGATTCGTCTCCATGCTGAACTGCACTCTCGTCTATCCTCAGCAGCTCGACAGCACAAAGATCATCGTCATCAAAAATCCGGAGGCCTCGAAATACGTCGGCGCCGCGATGATCAACGGAGTACGTTACATTTCGCTGCCGGACCTCGTGCATATGTTCGGGATGAATTACTACTACAATCCCGTCATCAGGAAGATGGACATCAAGCTGAGCCGCGCCCAGATGAAGCTGGCGGCTGATAATTCGTTTCTTATTGTCACCGACCTGGCGACCCGGAAGCAAACGCCGCTCCAGATGCCGCTGCCGATGCGCACCGTCGGGGATTCGCTCTTCGCGCCGCTGATGTATTTTCTCCCGATCTTCAATTCCATTTCCAAGACAGAGCTCGCGATCGACACTGCGCGGGAAATGAGCCTTGCCGGATTCGACTCCAGCGGCCTGCCCAAACAATATGATATCGCCAGTATCGGCGTGGAAGGCCGCAAGAACGGCTACCTCCTTCGCATCCACTCGAAGAAGAAAGTTGCCGATGCGGACAGATTCCTCCGCGACGACGGCTGGCTGTATGTCACCCTCCCGAACACGACCGTCGATACCGCGGCCCTGAACGCGATTGAACCTGGATCCCTCATCGAACAGGTTGTGGCAGTCCAATCTCCGACCTCTGCGCAAATATCCTTCAAGCTGACAAAAAAAGTCGGCACATCAGAAATTGTGCAGGATGACCGCAGCAGTGATATCCTGGTATCGCTCCACACGATTTCTCCTCCGTCGAAAAAAGAATTGGCGGCACAGCGCCGGCTCCAGGAAGAGGCAGATCAAAAACGACAGGATGAACTCCAATCACACCTGGATGCACAGCGGGAGAAGTGGAAGCTCGACGTTGTGGTACTCGATGCCGGGCACGGGGGCAACGATCCGGGAACGCTTGGCACTATCGGAACGAGGGAAAAGGACATCACGCTCGGCGTCGTGCTGAAGCTCGGCAAACTGATCGAGGAAAAGCTTCCGGACGTCAAAGTGGTCTATACGCGCAAGACGGACCGGTTCATTGAACTGTACCGGCGCGGGCAAATCGCGAACGAAAACCAGGGAAAACTCTTTATCAGCATCCACTGCAATTCGCTGGAACGCAAGCCGTCTCCCACGAACGGATTCGAGATCTATTTGCTTCGCCCCGGCAAAACAGAAGACGCAATCAAGATCGCGCAAAAAGAAAATGCTGTCGTGCGCCTCGAAAAAGATTCCCAGGATCGTTATAAAGACATTACCGAGGAAAATTTTATCATCGTGACGATGGCTCAAAGCGCCTACGTCCGGCAGAGCGAACAATTTGCGTCTCTTCTCGAGGAAGAGATGGACAAAGAAATGTCTTCGGCGAGTCATGGCGTGAAACAGGCAGGATTCTACGTCCTTGTGGGGGCGTCGATGCCGAACGTGCTGGTCGAGACGGGATATTTGTCGAACAGAAAAGATGAAATGTTTTTGCGAAGTCCAAGCGGCCAGCAGATTGTAGCGCAATCGATCCTCGCTGCGCTTCGCCGGTACAAGGTATTGTACGAGAAGACCTTAAAAGAAGGAAGCTAAACCCCTCCCCAGAAATTCCCCGTCGTTGCAATCTCCTTGAGCAGAGGGCAGATGCGGTAACGCTCCTCCCTCAAATCTCTCTGCAGAGAATCGAGCACAGCATACACCTGATCAAATCCGATCTTCTCTCCCCACTCGAGCGGGCCCAAGGGATAGTTCATCCCGAGCTTCATCGCGACATCGATCTCTTTTGGCGACGCCACTCCCTGCTGCACCGCAAACAAAGCCTCGTTGATGATCTGGCACAAGATCCTCGGCAAGACCATGCCCACCCTGTCCTGAACAACTGCTGTCTCTTTCTTCAGGGAGAGAAAAAAATTCCGCGCGACTTCGACCGACGATTGCAGAGTATGAATGGATGGGGCGATCTCCGCAACCTCGTGCGCGATGAAGGTCGGCAATGCGGCAATCCCGACAACCCGGTGCTTCATCCCCAGCCATGAAGATTGGTCGAGAACCGTCATCGTGACCGAAGATGTAAGGATGGCCGTCGTTTCGGGCAGGACTTTGTCCAGCGCTGTCAGGTTGCTTCTCTTAACGGCGGGGTCGATGTTCGTGAGTTCGAGGGCAATCGAGACCCGTTCTGCCTGGGATTTCAGATTCTTTATTTTAGGTTGAAGAAGAATCTCGTATCCCGCGGCGGCAGCGACATCTGCGTATTCCCGGACGAGCGGATCATCGCCAAGGATCAAGACCGCAGCTGGTCTTTTTTTTGTGGGCGAAGATTTCAATAGCTGAAGAATCCTTTTCCGGTCTTTCTGCCGAGCGTCCCCGCATCGACCATTTGTTTTTGTATCGGGTGAGGGCGATACCGCGGATCGTGAAAGAACTGCTCGTAGACCGATTGGGTAACGGCGAGGTTCACATCGATTCCGATCAAATCCATCAACTCAAACGGGCCCATCTTGAAGCCCCCGGATCCCTTTACAATTCTGTCCACTTCGGCGGCGGAAGCGATCCCTTCGCCGAGAATCCTAAGCGCTTCCCCGTAGAATGGACGGGCAATCCGGTTGACGATGAAGCCGGGCGTATCCTTCGTCTTCACGCAAGCCTTCCCGAGTCCGGCGCCAAACTCCATTCCCTTCAGCATGGTCTCATCGGATGTCTGCGAACCTTGAACGACTTCGACCAGCTTCATCAAATGAACCGGATTAAAAAAATGAAGCCCGAGAACCCGCTCCGGTTTCCGCAGTCCTGCGGCGATGGCCGTTACCGAGAGCGATGAGGTGTTGGTCGCAAGGAGCGTTTCGGGTTTCACATCAGCTTCAAGATGCCGGAAGAGGTCTTTTTTGATCCGCAAATCTTCGAGAACCGCCTCGACGACGATCTCACAATGCGACAGCTCCGAGAGTTTTGTTCGCGCGTGAATGCGGGAGAGTGCCGCGCTCATCTCGTCATGTGTCAGCTTCTGTTTTTCGACCCCCTTTTTCATCTCGCTCGTTATCCTGGAAATGCCGCCTGCAACGACCGCCTCGTTGACATCATACAGCGAGACGTTGAAATGGTTCATCGCTGCAACATGCGCTATTCCAGCCCCCATTGTGCCGGCACCGACAATTCCGATGGATTGAGACATGTTTTGTTCGATCTTAGTTCTTGGTCCGTGGTCCTTAGTCCGTGGTCTTTGGTCCTTGGTGCTTGGTGCTGAGTTGAGTTCTTACCTCTTAATTCATAATTCTTAATTTGCCGCTAAACGGCCGAATTGCATAAGTCCAAAACCGTCCCTCACGTGCGCGGCGGAAAAGTACTTAAACATGGATAGAAAGGCAATAATAGATGCGATGCCATGATTGTTGTGAAGGTGACGGAGCCGCAGGGAAATAGACCATTATGGCATCACTGAGGGGCGGAGCATATTGACCGAATTCACAAATGGTGTCTCAGATCCGTCTCAACAATTCTTCTCACAATCGTCATCCGGCTTTCGAAGGCCCCTTTCACCGGAAAAGTCACTGCCCAGCCACCAAGTTTCGATTGCGGCTGCAGATTACCCCCGCAAGCGCCGCTGGAGAGACATCAAAGGACAAATCTGAACTGCTCCAGACTTACCTCCGATCTTGTTTTTGAAAAACCAATTCAGTAGTTTCGTGCAATAGCCAACCCTCCTTCTCGCCGGACTCGTAAATGCCAGATTTAATCAACGCCGAAGAACAGTTGAAGCGTTTCGAAATGCGAATCGCTGCGGGCGAAAAAATCGAGCCGAAGGACTGGATGCCCGATCGATACCGCCAGCAGCTCATACGGATGATCTCCCAGCATGCCCACTCCGAGATTGTCGGAATGCTCCCTGAAGGAAACTGGATAACCCGCGCTCCCACTTTACGGAGAAAAATGGGACTTCTCGCAAAAGTCCAGGACGAAGCGGGACATGGATTGTATCTTTACTGCGCCGCTGAGACTTTGGGCGTCGATCGCCGCGGGATGATCGAGGCGCTGCTGGAAGGAAAAGCGAAGTACTCCCACATCTTCAACTATCCAACGCTCACGTGGGCCGACATCGGAGTGATCGGCTGGTTCGTCGATGGAGCCGCGATCGTGAACCAGACGATGCTGGCAAAATGCTCGTACGGACCATACTCCCGGGCGAACCTCAGAATCTGCAAAGAGGAAAACTTCCACAAGCGGCAGGGCTACGAAATCGTCTCGACGCTCTCATCCGGCACGCTGAAGCAGCGGGAGATGGCGCAAGACGCAGTGAACCGCTGGTGGTGGCCTTCGTTGATGATGTTTGGACCGCCTGATGCAAGTTCGCCCAACAGCGCAGAACTTCTTCGCTGGAAAATAAAGCTTCACAGCAACGACGAACTCCGCCAGCATTTTGTCGATATCACCGTCCCACAGGCGGCTGCGGTGAGCATCACGCTGCCCGATCCGAAACTGCGGTTCGATACATCAAGCGGCCACTGGATGTTCGGCGAAATCGACTGGAGCGAATTTTACGAAGTCATCAAAGGGAACGGCCCGTGCAATAAAGAACGAATGAAAGCCCGGCGCGATGCCGATTCCGAAGGTGCGTGGGTGAGAGATGCTGCTCATGCCTATGCAGAAAAACACGTTAGCGCAGGCACATAATGGCAGACTCCAGAAAAGAGAATACCGGTGAGGGTGAGTTGTGGGAAGTGTTTATTCAAAGCGAGACCGGCGCTCCGCATGAACATGCCGGCAGCGTTCATGCTGCCGATGCCGAGATGGCTCTCCAGAACGCCCGCGACGTCTACGCGCGGCGCGGAACGGTCGTCAGCATCTGGGTAGTGCCGACTTCGGCCATTGCTGCAACGTCTCCATCGGACGAGCATCCGTTTTTTGATCCAGCCAACGACAAAGCGTACCGACATCCGCAATTCTATAAGATTCCAAAGACCGTCAAAGGTTTTTGATGAGCATGGACCCCAGCACGCAAAAAGCGCTCATTGATTTTCTTCTGCGCCTCGGCGATGACCGCCTGATCCTCGGCCACCGGTTGTCCGAGTGGTGCGGACACGGACCGGTGCTCGAAGAAGACATCGCGCTCACAAATATCGCCCTCGATCTGATCGGTCAGGCGAGCGCCTTCCTTCATCTTGCCGGCGAAATCGAAGGGCACCGGCGCTCCGAGGATGAGCTTGCCTACTTTCGGGAAGCGACGCAATTCAGGAACGCACAGCTCGTGGAACAGCCAAACGGCGATTTCGCCTTTACGATCGCGCGGCAGTTCTTCTTCGACGCCTACAATTCCCTGCTTCTCGGCGAAGTTCAGAAAAGCCCGCATCGTCAACTCGCCGGCATCGCCGCAAAAGGGTTAGCAGAAGCAACCTACCACTTTCGGCATTCCAGGGATTGGATGATACGCCTCGGCGACGGGACAGACGAAAGCCGCCGGCGGACTCAGGCCGCGGTGAATGATTTGTGGAGGTTCACCGGCGAGCTCGTCACGTTCGACGGGACCGAACAGCAATTGGCCGAAAACGGAATCATACCGAGCCTCGATCAACTCCGGATGCATTGGCTGGATCGTGTGTCTGAAGGTATTCGATCAGCGACTCTCTCCCTTCCGGCAAACGGAGCCACAATGGTTTCGGGGTCGAGGCGCGGAAATCACAGCGAGCACCTCGGGCACTTGCTTGCAGAGATGCAAATCGTCGCCAGGTCGTATCCTGATGCGCAATGGTGACCATCGTGCCACGCCTATGAAATCCACAAAAGAAACATTGCTTAAAATTCTGTCAGAGGTCCACGATCCCGAAATTCCCGTACTCAATATCGTGGAGATGGGTATTGTGAGAGACGTGGAATACGAGGGGGAATCTGTCCGTGTTGATATTACTCCAACATATTCCGGATGCCCGGCAATGAAGGTCATCCAGGATGATATTGTCAGCGCCCTCAATTCAAACGGTTATCCCGTTGTCAGCGTGAATACGGTTTATACAGCCTCCTGGACAACTGATTGGATGGACGATTCCGCGAGGCAGAAATTGCATCGGTACGGCGTAGCTCCTGCGGCAGAGGTCTCGACAAGCGCCGGTGCAATCTCCTCTTCACCGAAACAGTCTGTCGCGTGCCCTCACTGCGGTTCGATAGAGACTGAATTAATAAGTGAATTCAGTTCAACTGCGTGCAAAGCCCTTTACCGGTGTAAGAGATGCATCGAGCCATTCGAGTACTTCAAACCAATTTAGGCAGGGGTGGAAGGATGGAATGGTGGAATGATGGAATATTGGAATCTTGGAATCCTGCAATCTTGCAATCCTGCATCTTGGAATCTTGCAATCTTGAAATTTTGGAATGATGCACGACTTCGGCGCAGAATGACAGAGCGGAAGGCGTGCAGCGCTCGAAATTATTTTCCTTCGAACTTCGGCGTTCTCTTCTCCAAAAAAGCTTTGACTCCCTCCTTGTGATCAGCAGTCAACGAAGCAAGTTCCTGAAGGACGGCCTCGTAGTCGAGGAGTGAATCGAGGTCAGAGACGAGTGCCTTGTTCAATCCTCTCTTGATCAATCCGATGGAACGTGTGGGAGCCGCGGCCAATTTTTCCGCAAGCTCCCTGGTCACCGCCGGCAATTCTTCATCCTTAACAACACGGTTCACCAGTCCGACGCGTTCGGCTTCCGCTGCGGCAACATCGCGCCCTGTCGCGGCATACTCGAATGCCCTCGCCATTCCCACCAACCTTGGCAAAAACCAATGAGAGCCTGAATCCGGCACCAGACCGATGCGGATAAACACCTCGATGAGCTTTGCTGACTCGGCCATCACTCGAAGGTCGCACGCAAGAGCAATGCTCAAGCCGGCACCTGCCGCAACCCCGTTGATCATTCCGATGACCGGCTTTTCAATAGTGCGAATCCTCCGGATCAACGGGTTGTAAGTCTTTTCGAGAGATTCTTTCAGGGACCGTGACCCGGCGCCGTGCTCTTTCAAATCCTGCCCGGATGAAAATGCTTTTTGCCCGGCTCCGGTAAGAACGATGCAACGAACTGTTGCATCTCTCTCTGCCTGTTTGAAAACATCGATCAGTTCACCCTTCATCGCTTCGTTTATGGCGTTGTAGCTTTCGGGACGATTTAGGGTAACCGTTAGGACGTTGTTGATTACCGCAGTCAGAAGAGTTGAATATGTTGTCATACAATATCGCCAATTTTAAAATAGACCGACTGCGCTCTTAAGCGAAAAGAGCGGGGCGCTGCTCGTCGGTGGAATTCTGCGTTCGGAAGGGTTGTTGTTGAATATAGGATTTTTTTTATTTAGTATCACCAGGGTAGTGGGGCATTTTCAAAAGAAAGTCATTGCGAGGAGCCCCGCTTGTCGCGGGGTAAACTCCGCGACGAAGCAATCTCCTTTTGAAACAGGGGATTGCTTCTCCCGCTCTTCGAGCGGGATCGCAATGACCTTTCACTTAAAGTAGCCCGCTACCATCACCAGCATCAAAGCAGCGCGTCGTGATACGATTTGGATGCCCGGAGAGAAGCATGCAGGCATGACACTTCTCGGGGAGCGTCATTCCCGAATGTTTTTGTCGGGAATCTAGCGGTCCGCAATTCAAAGTAATTAAATTGTAGCACTACCAAGCTGCGGGAGATCTTCAGATTCACCGACTGTTGTAGGCAGGCGGAAGACCGACATATCGCCGGAGGTTATGCATGAAACCACTCTATCTCTTTCTTCTCATCTCTATTCTGTCCACATGTCAGGCGCAGCAATTGCCGCCGGCGGTCAAGATGACGCCGATCAGGGAAACCAAACTCGTGCCGGTGAAGCTGGTAGTGCCGGAACAATTCAAAGGAAAAATTCCGGACGACCTCGTTCTGAACGTCCCGGAAGGGTACACAGCGCGGGTCTTCTACACCGGAGGACTGGGGAAACCGCGCTTCTTTGCGTGGGGACCGGACAGCGTGCTCTATGTTGCGAACAAAAACAGCGGCGAGATCATAGCCATGCCCGACAAGAATCATGATGGTGCCGCCGATACTGGAATCGTCGTTGCATCGGGATTCCACAATTCGCATGATTTGAAATTCTATCAGGGAGCGATGTACGTGGCAGAAGAGCGGCAGGTAACAAAATGCACGGACGAGAACGGGGACGGCCGCTACGAGACAAAGAAGATCTTCATCAGCGATATCGCCAAGGGTGCCCGGCAGCCGGGAGGCGGGCACGATACCCGAACGATCGTCTTTGATCCTCCCAACAAAAAGGTCTACCTTTCGATCGGCTCCTCATGCAATGTCTGCCGCGAAGATTTTCGTGCGATCATCGAACAGTATAACGATGACGGCACAGGGCGCAGGACGTTTGCATCGGGCATCCGCAACGCGGTCGGAATGACGATGCACGACGGACGGCTCTGGGCGACGAATAACGGAAGCGATTGGGAGGGAGACGACATACCTCCGGAATGGATCGGAGTCATACGCAACGGAGGATTCTACGGTCATCCCTTCGCGTATGCCGACGGCATCTATTTTGATTTCAACCGCCACGAGGAATACCGGCGCCTGCTTCCGATTACGCACGAGGACAGCCTGCTCGTCCAGTCGGTCAGACAGCCTGCGGCCCTGGTCCAGGCCCATTCAGCACCGATGGCGATCGAGTTCTCGAACCCGTCATTCCCGCCCCGGTTTCAAAATGGAGCGTTCGTCGCTTTTCGGGGTTCCTGGAACCGGAGCGTTCCAACCGGATACAAAGTGGTATTCTTGAAATTCAAAAACCAGGGAGATACAACGGCGGAATATGTAACGGATGTCGTGACGGGATTTCAACCTGCCGGGTCCACTTCGCAGAGAACGGTATGGGGGCGCCCGGTGGGGCTGGCAACAGACATGCGGGGAAATCTGTATCTCAGTTCCGACGACATAACGCAGTTCATCGCGGTGATCTCACCGCGGCGGTGAAGGACATCGGCCGGGACCCGGATGAGTCTCATCTCCACTTCTCCGCAAGCCGAATCTCCCGTTCTGAATAAAAAAAAGCTCCGGCGTATTGCGCCAGAGCTTTTTTTTTGATCCCACAGGGTGTTTTAGAATGTCTTGCTGTTCGCCGTTTGATCGACGTTGTTCCCCGCAAGGTCCTTGATGTTACTGACAACCAGGCTGTATCCAACCGGGAGAGCTGCGCTCGTGGTCACCCCGAGCTGCACAGCGTATGATCCGCCGGAGCTTCCCAGGTAATTCGCCGTATTGAGCGTAAACGTAACTCCGCCCGTTGTTGTGAAAGTGTAATTCGCGATGTTCTCCGCGTCTGCAATCGTCATTGGCTCCGAGAAGCGCACGGTGTATAACCATGAGTTTGTGGATCCTGCCGATGCAACACTTGTTGAGGCCAGCATCCTCGGCTTTACCTGGTCGCTGACGATAATGGGAGGATTGCTTGCCGGTCCTTCAACGAGATCTTTACTCTCCGCACGGACGATGTATTTCACGTTTCCGGAACTCAGTGGATCCGTCGCACCGATCGGAATTACAAGCGAGCCGCTGTTATCGGTGGCCTGCAATGCGAAAACGTTGCTCGCGACGAGATTGTATGATCCGCCGTTGACGCTCTTATAGATATTGTAGCTTCGCGCGTTAGCATCGTAATTCCATTCCAACCCCACCACGCCGCCGGTGTAGTCGAGAGAGTTGAATACTCCCGCGACATTTCTTCTTGAGACCGTCGGGGCGCCGGGCACTGTGGAACCGCCGCTCGTTGTAAACTGCAGCACCTCGAAATCGCCGGTAATCAGCGCGTTGTTGGTAAGAACGTTATTTGCAAGGTCTGTGATCTTGCCCGAACCGAAAGCCGCGACTGCCGAAACGGTGTATTTCGCCGACCCGACAATTCCCTGCGGAGTAAGCGTCAGCTGGGTGAAACTTGCGTTCCACTGTGCTGAATAGTTAATCGCCGTCGCTGTTTTCTTAAGTCCGACGTACGTTACCGTAATATCGTCAAGTATCGTGCTGCTTCCCTGGGGCAGATCGGTGCGGGTGTAGGCAGTCTGTTTGATCGGCTCTGAAAACGTATAGACCACCTGGAGGTTGTTCGGGGAGACATCCGAAAGATTTTCCGGGGAAAGGGCGATGACTTTCGGAGGAACGTTGTCCGCCGGGGTGATCTGGATTCGTTCGGAGACAACCTGCGATCGCAGCGAATCGCTGAGCACGTTCGCCGGAAGTGTAAATCCCGCGAGCGTTCCCTGGAGCGAACCGTCGTTGCTTCGCGCCTGGAGCGTGATCGTCAGCCCGTTGTCAATCGCAGTGAAAACGAATGCTCCGTTGGAAGCGGAGATCGTCTGGCCGAGCATGACATTCGGAACGACCGTTGCATCGTAGAGCATTACCATCGCATTGGCCACCGGCTGTTGGTTCTGGTCGACAACGAGGCCCTGCACTGTCGTGTTGAGATACGAAATGTCCAGATGCGTGGCTCCCACCAAATCGCTCACGGCAAGCGAATCGCCGGGAGCAAGAGAAGTGAACTTAATCGTTACCTGACTGTAGTAATAATCGCGGTATTTTTTGGTCGCATCTGTCTGCTTCGCGTTGTAGTCTACGAGCGAAACGGTCATGATATACGTCCCCGTCGCAACCGCCGATCCGTTGACGATCTGATACTGACCGGCAGGAACGTTGGCGAATGAATACGCGCCTGCACCGTTCGAGGTCGTCGATTGAACGCCTCCTTCATAGCCCACGGAAATAACGGCTCCGGCAACCGGTGCGGCGGTGACGGCGTTTTTGATCAAGCCGCTGATCGTTCCCTTCGGCTGGTAGGTGAGCAGCGAAGTCTGAACCGGTTCGATCGGTGTTGAGGATTCCTGCTTGCATCCAGCCAGGACGGCAAGAATGCATGCGATGCATATTGTGATGAGCGAGCGCTGTCGAGTCATACGAATCTCCCTTCAAGTTCAAGTATTTGGGGAACTACAACTAAAAGTTGTCTCACATTACATGACGATTGGAATACCGATTTGGATGCCAACGGCCATTCCTTTCATCGTAAAACTGAGGTCAGAACGCTGCGGCCGAACGGTGGCTGCGTAATTATATCGGCCCTCGAGAGAGAATGATACGCCCGACTGATCGAAAAATTCCAGCCCAAAAAGGGCGTGAATCTGGGCGAGCTGCGCGTTCACCTGGGCGACGCCAAGCCGCGTGGAATACGTTCGCTGTGTATTCAGCCAAATATAACCCAAGCCTCCTCCTCCATAAATAGCAGCTGTCGATATTGGCAGTCTCAATAAATAGGATCCCCCTGTGTAGTACATCTGCAGATAATTTATGGAATTATCTTTGACCGATTTAAATACATCTCCGCCGAATTCTCCCTGAATAGCCTGCGTGTTGCTTGGAGAAACCCGCAATCCCACAAGAACGGAATAGGTATTTTTGAAATCGCTCCCCGACGGGAGGGAAAGATTCCTTTCGAGAGAACTATAGACTGCGTTGAGATCTGAAAATTTTTGACCGAAATAACTCCCCGCAACGAAGAAAGAGAGT